>JAZKXV010000010.1:0-63142 GCA_045611785.1 Alphaproteobacteria bacterium | reverse complement strand
TGACATGCTCAAAAGACCTATCAATGTTGGGTTCTCCGGCGGAGAAAAGAAACGAATGGAAGCTCTGCAAATGTCTATTTTACAACCAAGTCTTTCAATATTAGATGAAGCAGATTCCGGTCTTGATATTGATGCCTTAAAAACTGTTGCCGAAAAACTAAACTTATTGCGCCAACAAAACAGATCAATGCTTATTATCACCCATTTTCAACGCTTATTAAATTATATTGAACCAGATTATGTTCATATTTTTGCAAACGGACACATAGTTAAATCAGGTAATAAAGATTTAGCTATCGAACTTGAACAAAACGGATATTCCGAGTTTATAAGGAACGATGCTTAACATGGTTGGATTAGTTCATGACATAACTTTACAAGGCGAAAATATTTCAGCTATTTCCGATTTACGTAAAAAAGGCAGACAATCTTTTTTGCAACAAGGTTTACCTACCCCAAAAAATGAAAATTGGAAATATATAAAAGTTAGAGAATTAAACACCGATGATTTTGTATTTTTAACACAAAATTCTTACGATTGCGTATACAAACAGCCAATTTTAGATATAGAAACATATGAAATAAATTTTTGTAACGGAAAATTGGTAAATCACAATTTAGCTATCTCTGAAGGCGTTGAAGTTATGCCTTTACTCCAAGCAATTGAAAATAAACTAACGGAAAAATATTTAAATCAAAGTTTTAATATGAATAATTTTCCGTTTGCTGCGCTTAATACCACATACTTAGAACAAGGCTTATTTATCAGAGTTTGTGAGAATTATCAGCTCGACAAACCTATCTCTTTAATTTATCACACAAGCACTAACGAAAAAATTTTATCAAATATTCACAATGTGATAGTTGCCGAACCTAATGCAAAACTTGAAATTATAGAATACTATCACCATACATCAAATATAAAATCTCAATACTTTAATAATATTATAAACGAGTTCTTTGTTGATAAAAATGCAAGCCTAAATCATTACAAAGTTCAAAATGAAGCTTTTAAGGCTACTCATATTGCGTTAAATTGCGCAAACATAAAAGAAAATGCTAAATATGAAAGTTTTTGTTTTCAAAAAGGTGCAAATTTAGCTCAAAACGAAACAGTAGTTCGCTTACAAGAAGAAAATGCCAGCACATGCATAAATTCTGCTTACAACATAAACGGTTGGGCAACAGTTGGTACTGTTACAAATATTGAACATTTACATCAATCTACCTATTCTAAGCAACTAATAAAAGGTGTTGTCGATGGCAACTCTAAAGGAGTTTTTAAAGGAAAAGTACATATCGCACCGAATGCTGTAAATACTCAAGGATACCAATTACATAAAGCCATAATATTAAGCGATAATTCCGAAGTCGATGTTAAACCTGAATTAGAAATTTTTGCTGATGATGTAAAATGTTCTCACGGTGCAACTTGCGGCGAACTAGATAAAGATCAAATGTTTTATCTGCGTTCAAGAGGAATTAGCGAAGAAAATGCAAAACAAATTTTAATAAAAGCGTTTATTGAAGAGCCTTTCTCTTCTATCGATAATTTGAATATAAAAACCTGGTTGCAATCATTTTAATATAGAAAATAAGCCTCATAAAATTAAAAAATCCCCGATTAATCGGGGATTTGGTTTTATTATCTGACGCTATCAATTATCACCGGAGAAAGCTTATATTCTTCCTCTACACAAATTAGTTTTTTAAGCTCATCTGCTGTTTTTTGATAATCTTCTTCGGTTTGAGCATGAATGTATGCAAGAGGTGTTTTCTCATCTACATAATCACCAACCTGACAGAACGAACTAAATCCTGTTGCATAATCCAATTTTTGATCAGGATGAACACGTCCCCCTTTTAAACCAACTATCAACATACCGATATCTCTTGTTTTCATTGAAGCAACATAACCTTTTTTATCAGCAAAAACAGGTTTTACTATTTGTGCTTTTGGCATGTATTCTTCAGGTCTTTGAACAAAATCCGTCGGTCCGCCAAGCATAGAAACCATTTTAGCAAATCTTTCAAGAGCTTCTCCGTTAGCTAAAACCTGATTAATTTTTAACATTGCATCTTCTTTGGTTTTGTACAAACCGCAAGAAACCAACAATTCGCTACATAATTCTTTAGTTACTATATCTAAGCGCTTATTAACATTCTGATTTTTCAAATATTCAACAGATTCAATTACTTCTAAAGCGTTTCCGACAGTATATCCTAACACTTCACTCATATTTGTAACAAGAGCTGTTGTTTTGGTACCTGCCCCATTTGCAACATCTACAATAGAGCGAGCTAAAGCACATGCATCATCAATATTATCCATAAATGCACCATTACCGCATTTTAAGTCCATAACCAGATAATCGAGTCCTGCGGCTAATTTTTTAGATAATATAGAAGCCGTAATCAAGTTTATAGATTCAACAGTTGCACAAACATCTCTAATTGCATAAATTTTTTTATCTGCTGGTGCCAAATTTCCGGTTTGACCAATTATCGCACATCCAACTTCTTCTACTGTTTTAACAAACAATTCATTTGAAGGCAGTGTATTATACCCCTTTATAGAATCAAATTTATCGAGTGTTCCACCTGTATGTCCCAAACCACGACCTGAAATCATTGGAACAAATCCTCCGCAAGCTGCTAAAATAGGAGCTAACATAAGACTAACTTTATCTCCTACTCCACCGCTTGAATGCTTATCAATTACAGGACCATTTAAGTTCCATTTCAAAACATCACCGGAATCTCTCATAGATAATGTTAAATCCACTGTTTCGTTTTTATTAAATCCATTCAAAAAAATCGCCATAGTTAAAGCTGCGGTTTGACTATCTGCAATTGAACCATCGGTAATACCTTTTACAAAAAAGTTTATTTCTTCTGTGCTTAAAGTTTTACCATCTCTTTTTTTTCTTATAATCTCTTGAGGAAACATCTTATTTCTCCATATATTCTTTTAGTAATCTTGCTAGTTTTTGTGTTGCTTTTTGAGCTTGTTCTAATGTTTCAGCATGGCTTTGAATAGAAGTTTTCAAGCCTGTTCCTAAGTTTGTAATAACAGATACGCCCAACACTTTCATTCCAGTATACACTGCTGCCATAACTTCCGGAACTGTAGACATACCGACAGCATCAGCACCTAACACCTTAAACGCCTTAATTTCAGCTGCAGTTTCAAAATTTGGCCCTAACACCATAAGATATACACCTTCAAAAAGTTTAATATCTAATTTTTCTGCAATATTTTTAACTTGTTCGCGCAAATCAGCATCATAGGTATGGCTTAGATCCACAAAACGAGGACCATATTTTTCATCATTTGGACCAACCAACGGATTTTTACCACTGAAATTGATATGATCATTAATCAGCATCAAACTCCCAGCCGGCATATCAGTATTTAACGAACCTGCAGCATTTGTAACGATTAAATTTTTAACACCAACTTCTTTAAATGCACACATCACATTTTTAATAAGCTCAGGATTGTGTCCTTCATAAAGATGAAAACGTCCTTGCATGCAAACCACTTCGGTTTTACCAAGTGTGCCTACCACTAACTGACCGGCATGTCCTGATACGGAACTTTTAGGGAAACCCACTTTTTCATATTCAACAACAATCTTGTTCTGAATTTCATCAGCCAAAGAACCTAATCCGGAACCTAATATAAGCAACGTATCTGGTTTTTTATTTCCAAACTCTCTTTTTAAGTTTTGAACATATGTATTAATCATTTCTCAATTCCTTTTCATCAAATGCCATAGGTAAAAGCTCCGATATGAGATATGTTTTCTTAACTGAAGTTAAATCTGCTAAATGAACCTTGGTGTTTTCATCTGCAAATTCAAAAATACGTTGCAAACAAGCTCCGCATGGTGTGATTAGTTTGTCAGAATCTGCTACAACAACTATATCTTGTATAAGTCTATCTCCGTTTGCATGCATAGAAGCAATTGCCCCGGCTTCTGCGCATGTTCCACACGGATAAGATACATTTTCGACATTACATCCGATATAAACATTATTATTAGATGAACGTATTGCCACTCCAACATAAAAATGAGAATATGGGGCGTATGCATTTTTTCTTGCTTCAAGAGCTTTTATAAAAAGTGTATTTAAATCTGACATTTCTTGTGTCCTTAATTAAAAAACTGTTGATTTATGTTATTTATTCTATACAGTATATTTATATTTGGCAAAGACTTTTTAAGTTTATAACAGGAGAATTATACGTGTTTAAAAAAATATTTGTCACACTAATTATATTTATTGGTGTATCTTTCGGTGGTTTATATGCATATGTTTCCACAATAGATTGGAACAAACACAAAAATAAAATAGCTGAACATTTTGAAGAAATATCAGGTAAAAAAATTGTTTTTGAAGGTCCTGTATCTTTAGAATTTTTCCCTTCTCCTTATTTATCTGCCAAAGATATCAAAATTTATAACAGAACCGGAGAGAATCAAACGCAACCTTTAGCCGTAATTAGCGAAATGGTTACAGAATTATCATTATTGCCTCTTCTCCAAGGACAATTTATAATTGATAATATGTCTCTGTTAAATGCCAATATTTTAATAGATTTCTTGCCTAACGGAAAATTAAACTGGTATTCAGAAATCAGCGACTTACAAAGAAATAAGCTTGATACTGTTGAAGTGTCATTAAACAGTGTTTTGTTAAAAGATGCTAATGTGCAAATAATTAACGACGGATTAGGTATTAATGTTATTTTAGCAGATCTTAATGCCGAAGTTACTGCCGAAAGCTTATCCGGTCCATATCGTATTGACGGTAATTTTGTTAAAGATGGTAATCCTGCCGGTTTTGCTCTTAATTTAGGTACATTAACAGAAAGTTTTGCCACATCATTAAACTTGGTTTTGACACACCCTACAACCGAAAGTTATGCTCGTTTTGACGGTTCAATGTTATCCAGCAACAAAGAAATTAAAGGAAACTTTATTATCGAATCTAAAAAGCCATCTAATTTTATAAATGAGCTAACTAACCAAGTAATTTTGCCCCAAGATTTTAATTATCCCTTAGCTTGTTCTATTGAGCTTATTACAAATGATCAACAAATTGACCTTTCAAGCTTCATCATAAAATATGGCGACAATACCGCAGGTGCAGGTAACATTCTTATACCTTTAAAACCAAACCCTGATGAAGATAAAAGAAAAATTGAAGCATTTTTTGAAATGACTGATTTAGATTTGATGCCTATAATTGGCATCATCAAAGAGCAACTCAAAAGATTGGATAAGGAAAATATTCCATATAATCCATTTTATGATTTTGACTTAATTGCAGATTTAAAAGCTGTGAAAGCTAATTTAAACAATCAGCCTATTCGCAATTTTAATCTCAGCCTCGATTTAATAAATGATGTATTCTATATCAAAGATTTATCCGGATTAATGGCAGGTGATACTGATTTCGTTATATCTGGTGATGTTTTTGAAAACAACCAACTTTTAACATACAAATTTAATGTGAAATCATTAAGTCAGGATTTTCTTAAATTTTTAGATCAATTAGGAATACGTCCCAAAACATATGCTCCTGCTACATACAGCAATGCAAACTTTAATTTTGACGTGTTAGGAACCTTAAAACACGCTAATATTCAGCCGTTAACCTTTACAATTGATAAAACTTCGGCAAATGGTTATGTTGAAATTATGAAAAATGATCGTATTGATTTATCTGTTTTGTTAAATATTGATAATATTAACTTTGATCACTACTTACCACCGTTTACCGAAGAAGAAAAAAAGCTTTCGTTCGATAAAAGGCTAAATTTAGTGTTAAATAAACTTAAGTTTATGCAAGATTACAATATAAAATCTGAAAGCAAAATAGATTTAGCTATTTATCATCAATTTGCACTAGAAAAGATTAATTTCCAAATTAATACAACACAAAATAAAATCAAAGTTAAGAAATTTAATGTTGAGAACATTAACGATGCTAATTTAGATCTTTCCGGAGAACTTTCTTATAATAACAATGATGCAAATCTTAAAAATGTTAAATATAGCATTAAAACAAGTAAATTCAAAGATTTTACTCAAAAATTCGGAATACAAATCCCTAATAACACCATTCTTCACAACGCTCAAAAAGTGTCATCAAAAGGTATTTTTACAGGTACAGTAAAAAATCTTAACATAAAATCTGTAAACTCTGTTGATAAATCAAGTTTCTTATATTCAGGTGTTTTATTTACCGCAAATGACTACTTAAACTTTAACGGTAATATGGAATTTAGAACTCCCGATTTTGTAGATTTCGTTAATAAAATGGGATATAATTATAAGCCACAATATATGGCCGCTAACATCTTTACATTTAAAGGAAATGTAGGAGGATATTCTCAAAATTGGACTGCTAAAGATATTGACGCATATATCGGCGCAAATAATTTCAAGGGTGAATTATCTGTTGTAATTAATGAATATCCGCAAATTACAGCAAATATTAGTGCTAACAACTTTGAGTTTGATCGTTTCATTTATAATCCGGCAAACAACAATCTTAAACAAATCAAAAAAAATAAGACCATTGATACATCTCTGAATTTTTTGAAGAGACCATCTTTTGACGCCACCCCTATTAATTATGATTTATATAAAGATTTTGAATTAACCGGCAAATTCAGCACAGATAATTTTAGCATCAATAATTTACATGCTCAAAACTTGAAAACTGATATCAACATTAAACAAGGATTAATTAAAGTTGAAAATATTACCGCCAAAAATAAAGATACAAATATCAGTGCTAACTTAGTGTTTGATATTAACTCTGAGGCTAAAGTTAAAGGTGATATTAAAATCGATGACTTTAATATATCTGATATAGGCGGTAAAAAATATGAGTTTTTACAAGGTCGTGCTAACTCATCTATTAGTTTTGATGCCCCTGCCACATCAGAAGAAAACTTCATCAAAGGATTAAATGCTCAAGCATCTATTGATGTTAGTGATGTTGATTTCAAAGGTTGGGACTTAGCTTTCATTGAAGGAGACTTAAAAGATAGAACTCATTCTGATGGCTTATTTGATATGTTAAGAACAAACTTACAAAGTGGTAATACGTTCTTTAACACCATGAAAAGTATGTTAAACATTAAAAATGGTATTGCTACACTTAAAAATGCTAATTTAATCACAGATAACGCAAATGTTGCCGTTACGGGTAATATAGATATAATAAACTGGACTATTGATACAGGCTTTACTTTAACATTTAACAACCTTAAAGACACTGTGTTACCTGTTACATATCAATGGAATGGTTCATTAAACAACCCTAACTTAGTAATTAACAGCTCTGCATTAAAAGAGAAATATGACAGCCATTGGGAAAAAATCAGATTAACCGAAGAAGCTGCTCAGAAAGCTAAAAAAGATGAGTTAGATACTAAAATGAAACAAGCTCAAAGCATTGTAACTAATTTAATTGATTTAATAGAGTTTGATGTTTTGCCACGTCTTCGCAAATATGAAAAGTTAAGCAGTAACATTGTAAGCAAAAATAACTATGCAACCTCTGATATAGTTGTATCAGATATATTAAATCAGTTGTATGCTATGCAGGAACTTCCAAAAACTGATTTTAATGATGATCATATAGTTCAAATACATACAAAAACCGAAATTTTTGATTCTCAGATAAACAATATGATAAGAGAATTAGATGATACATATAAAACAGATATTCAAAATCATGCGTACACTAATTATGCATTAATTAAGAATATATATGATAATGCTCAAACTAAAACCAACACTTATCAAGAAACATTGAACAATTATGTTGACAGATTAATTGCAGTACAATCATTGATAATAATTGATAATGAACCTAAAGTGGCTGATTATAAAAATAAAATAGAAACATCTTTAAGAATAATAACCGATTTCCATAACAAAGCATTGTTAATTAAAGATGACATTGTTGAATCCTCAAATATTACTGATATG
Source organism: Alphaproteobacteria bacterium (assembly GCA_045611785.1). Taxonomy (GTDB): domain Bacteria; phylum Pseudomonadota; class Alphaproteobacteria; order RF32; family CAG-239; genus JAFTYO01. Next base: position 55,124 of record JAZKXV010000010.1, on the reverse strand, counting down.
GAATTGCAACAAGCATTGCTTGCTGAAAGCTTAGAAAAAATCAAATCTGAGATGGATACATTAAATTCTAATATGCAGAATTTATTTGACTATACAACAAACCTTGTTAAAAATGAAGAAAACGAAGCTATCAAAAAACAAGAACAAATAAAGGCTGCTCAGGAAAATGCTAAAATTGAGGAAGAAAAAGCTTTTTTAAATAAAAATATTATAACCACAGATAGTAATAAATATAAATCTAAAATCATTATCATTGAAGAAGGACAATCTGTACCTACTGAAGCAGTACCTCAGCCTGTTGTAACTCAACCAAAAGTAGAAATTAAAGAAGAGGTAAAGGTAGATCCACAACCAACCTTACCTATTGTCAATACTCAAACAGATACACAAAACTCTAAAAGTGTTACCATCCAAGTACCGGAAAAAATTTCTCAACCAGTAATTGTAAATAAGGTACCTGAAATTGCAGTACCTGTTATTAACTCAGTGAAAGAGGTTGTCCCATCAACTCCATCTATTGCTACACAAACTAACAGAGTACCTTTTACAGTTATGCAAAAAGCTCCTGATGTTAAGGAAGAAATCAACACAATATCACCAATTGTACCTACTCAAGTTCAACCGACAAATATTGAGACTGTTAAAGATGTAATTGCTGAACCGACTGAAAATGTTGAAGAACAAGAAGAAATAGAAGAAGAGCCTGAAATTGAAGAACCTAAAGTGGTAGAAGAATTAACAATGGTTCCTCTTGATACATCTGCCGAATACAGACCAAAAATGGTGCCAAGCGGAATAATTACAAAGCCTGCTTCATCTAAAAAAGTTCAACAAACTGAAACTGATGAAGTTAAAGATGCTCCTGTATTAAGACCTATTAGCACCACAGATGAGGTCTTTTCGAGCGGAACAATAGTGAAGAAAAAATAATAAAAAATAATCGCCTTAAATTAGGCGATTATTTTTTATTATTTTATCGAAATTTATCGATAAATAAAGCTCCTGTAACTTGCTGTTCTTCAAATAAATCATGAGAATTATAAAGCAATTCAGCAAATTCTTCAATTTCGTTGTAATTTTCCACGATTATGTTTCTAATAAAAGCACTCCAAATAGAAGGCTCTGCAAAACGTAATAAATGGAAAAACATTTTAGCATTAAAATAAAAACCAAATTCCCCCTCAACTACACGACACAATTCGTCTTCTGGTTTATCTTTGCAAAACAAACTGATTTTACCGTTCTTATCTTTACCGAACATAAAATAGAGTTTGTAAGCGCAATCAGGGAAAAAATAATTCATATTGGAAGACTCACTAGAGTTAATCTTTTCGACAGATACTCTTCCAGAATCATTATTTCTAACATAACACTTAAGCCTGAGTGGACAATAAGGTTCATTAAGTAACACATCTGTAAAACCCAGTCTTTGGATTTCAGGCAAAATAAAATCCTGAATAATTGTCTGTTTTTTCAACATGGTGATTATATCTTAAAAATTGAACATAAATATAAATAGATTGTCTTAGATGAACACTTTAAAACTAAAATGTCAATACGTTTTTCATATTTCGTAAATTAATTACAACAATTTAGTAATAATTATTGATTGAATTAGCCAATAAAATAGGTTGTTAATTAAAAATTATCTGTCATTATGTGGGCGAAAAAAACTAATTTATGGAGAAAACAATTATGGCTCAGACAGATGTTAAAGTTGTAGATGATGCAGCTGAACAAAAATACATTGATGAACTTGTAGAAAAAGTTAGCATTGCACAGAAAAAATTTGCTGAATATTCACAAGAACAAGTAGATTATATTTTCCGTCGTGTTGCTTTAAAAATGAGTTCTTTAAGAATTCCTCTTGCTAAAATGGCAGTAGAAGAAACCGGTATGGGTGTTGTTGAAGATAAAGTTATTAAAAACCACTTTGCTTCTGAATATATCTATAATAAATTCAAAAACACAAAAACATGTGGTATATTAGAAGAAGATAAAGATAATGGCATGATTAAAATGGCTGAACCAATTGGTGTTATTGCCGGTGTTATTCCAACAACAAACCCTACTTCAACAGCAATTTTCAAAACTTTAATTGCATTAAAAACAAGAAATGGTATTATTTTTTCACCACACCCAAGAGCAAAAAAATGTACTGTTGAAGCTGCTCGCATTATGCTTGAAGAAGCTGTTTTAGCAGGAGCTCCTGAAAATATTATCGGTTGGATTGATGAACCAAGCATTTTAAGAACACAAAAATTAATGCAACATAACAATGTTGATATCATCTTAGCTACAGGTGGTCCTGGAATGGTTAAATCAGCTTATTCATCTGGCAAGCCTGCATTAGGCGTAGGTGCTGGTAATACTCCTGCCGTTATTGATGAAACTGCAGATATCCAAATGGCTGTAAGCTCAATTTTAATGTCTAAAACTTTTGACAGTGGTATGATTTGCGCTTCTGAACAATCTGTTATTTCTGTTAAAGAAATCTATGATACAGTTAAAGCAGAATTTTTAAAACGTGGTGCATATATATTAAGCCCTTCTGAAAAAGAAAAACTTGGCAAAGTTATCATGATTGATGGCAAATTAAATGCTGCCATCGTTGGTCAAAAAGCAGCTACAATTGCTGCAATGGCTGACATTAAAGTAGCTCCTGAAACTAAAGTTTTAATTGCTGAAACAACAAAAGTTGGAGCTGATGAACCATTCTCAGCTGAAAAATTATCACCTGTTTTAGCAATGTATAAAGCTGATAATTATGAAGCAGCTGCAAAACTTGCTAAAGATTTGGTAACATTTGGTGGTAACGGCCACACTTCAGTTTTATATACAGACCAAAACAATGATGAACGTGTAAAGCATTATGGTCATTTATTACATACCGGTCGTGTATTAATTAACTGCCCTGCATCTCAAGGTGCAATCGGTGATGTATACAACTTTAGACTTGAACCGTCATTAACATTAGGTTGCGGTTCATGGGGCGGAAACTCTGTTAGTGAAAATGTGGGAGTAAAACATCTTATGAATATTAAATCTGTTGCAAAAAGAGAAGAAAATATGTTGTGGTTCAAAGTTCCTCCAAAAATTTATTTCAAACCTGGTTGCTTAGGTCTTGCATTAAAAGAATTAGCTGGCAAAAAAAGAGCTTTCATTATTACAGATAAACCTTTGTTTGATTTAGGTTATACTGCAAAAATCACTAATATTTTAGAACCAATGGGTATACAATATCAAATTTTCAGCGACGTTCGTCCTGATCCAGATTTAACAACAATTAATAAAGCAAAATCAATGATTGATACCTTTAATCCTGATGTTATTATTGCATTAGGTGGTGGTTCTCCAATTGATGCTTCTAAAATTTTATGGATTATGTATGAACATCCTGAACTTAAGTTCGAAGATTTAGCAATGCGCTTTATGGATATCAGAAAACGTATTTTTGAGTTCCCTTCACTTGGTCAAAAAGCAGAATTGGTTGCTATTCCAACAACATCAGGTACAGGTTCTGAAGTTACACCATTCTCTATCATCACTGATGATTCAACTGGTATTAAGTATGCAATTGCTGATTATGTGTTAACACCTTCAATGGCTATTATTGACTCTGATTTAGTTTTAACAATGCCTAAAGGATTGTGTGCAGCTTCTGGTATTGACGTATTTACACACGCTATAGAATCTTATGTATCATCTATGGCAACAGAATATACCAGAGGTTTATCTTTAGAATCTGCTAATTTGGTAATGAAGTATTTACCTGAATCTTACAGCACATCTAATGCAAATGCTCGTCAAAGGATGCACCACGCAGCAACCATTGCCGGTATGGCTTTTGCTAACGCATTTTTGGGTATCTGCCACTCAATGGCTCATAAATTAGGTGCTGCATTCCACATTCCTCATGGTGTGGCAAATGCTCTCTTAATTTCTCAAGTTATCCGTTATAATGCAACTGACTGCCCTCAAAAACAAGCAGTATTCCCTCAATATCGTTATCCAAATGCAAAAGCTGCTTATGCTGCATTTGCTGAAGGCTTAGGTATTAAAGGTAAAACAGATGATGAAAAAGTTAACAACTTGATCAACGCTATTGAAGAACTTAAAAAAGCTGTTAACATTCCGGCATCTATCAAAGAATGGGGTGTTTCTAAAGAAGACTTTGCAAAAGCAATGGAAGACTTACCTACCCTTGCATTTGATGACCAATGTACTGGTTCTAACCCTCGTTATCCATTAATAGAAGAAATTGAAAAACTCTATTGGTATGCATACGAAGGAAATTATGACTTTAATATTTAATAAGTCAAATATTCTAAAATTAAAAACCCTCGATATAATCGAGGGTTTTTAATTAGGTAAAAAATTATTTTTTTAATTCATCTAAAATATCTCTTAAAACTTGTGCTGGTGATAGTGTAAAATCAACATATCTTTCATTAATTAAGCATTTTTTTTCTAAAATATTATAAAGACAAAACGGCGTAGTAAAATATTTGCCATATATAACAGAATCATCAATATGAAAATCTATATTATTTTTTGCGCAATACCAAGCCTTGGCTCTATCCCACAAATTATCATCTACTTTAAATGAGCCATCGTTATAAAATGTAACCTGATTTAATTCATTAAAGTAATCTACAGTAGACCAAATAGTTGAAAAATCTATCTGTTTCTCAACCAAGTATTTTTTTATATCTTCTTTATGGCCACCGCTGATTATATGAATTTGACACATATTATCAATAGCATATTTATTAAAACTTTTGAAAAAATCCGGATTAGCTGTTATAACTCCGTGATAATCAATTCCTATTTTAACATTATTAAACATCTTAATCTCCAAACGCCGAAGAAAATAACTCTTTAATAGAATTAGGACTAAACATTGACAGCGGATTAATTTTAATATGAGGATCAGATAAACTTCCTTCTATATTATAATTTGCAGCAATTACTGTACCGTCTTTACCGGCTAATGCTGTTCCTACCAAAGGAATTTTACCGATAAATGCATTTATGCTATACGCAGGAGATATAATTCCTTTTAAGTTTAATTGTTCTGATGATGTATTATATGTACCATTTGAGGTAAAACCTATAACATTACCAAACATTTTAGCTTCTTTAATGCTTAATGTTTTTTCATTATATTCAAAAGGAGCATCAAAATGTGAAAATGATAATCCCTCACCGGTTAATAAATCAAGCATACCGGTAAATGATGCAACAGTTAAAAGTTTTGCCAACAACGGTGTATTTTGTATGCTAAAATCTCTTATCTGCGCATGTCCTATAAATTGATTATCTGCCGTATGCTTACCTTCAATTTTCAAAATTCCGCCACTCATATTTTCATATAAGCGCAACACTCTCAGTGTACTTCCGGCATTGTTAGAATCAATGGAAAGTAAATGTTCGCCTAATGGTCTCGGAACATAGTCTAGCTTAATTTTAATTGATTTATCTGTTCCATAGTTTCCAACCATATGCACTTCATCTATACCTATTCCATTTTTGATGACAGCACTTCCTGCAAAGTTTTTGATAGGTGTTTGAGGGTTAGTCCATAAGCTATTAACAGCGATGAAAATATCTGTATCTATTGCATCTTTAAAGCTGCTTTCATCAGTACTTCCTGATGTTTTAGATGCTTTTTCTTTTTTATCAAACAAAGTGTTTAAATCATAGCTGATACCGCTAACATTGATTTTAACTTTTTTCTGCGCATTTCTTATTATTTCGATTTTAGCGCTTGCAGAAGTTTTTGGTCCTTTTATATCTGTAATATCAATAATTTCTAATTGTCCGTTTTTATCTGTTTTCATATTTCCTGACAAATAAAAATCTTCTTTTGAAAGGCTAAAAGACGGAACTGATTTAACTTTTCCGTTTAAGAGTTCTATAGTGGTTTTTATATTTCCTTTTTGTGCCTGATCTTTTTTAAAACCTAAGAAACTATAATCAATTTGTGCATTGGTTATATCTGCTGCAATATCTAAAGATATTACACCATTATTTTGCACGGTAATATCAGCTATTATATCAGCATATCCTTTGATATATGGAGCATTTAATATAGAAGTTTCTATACCTAATTTCTTTTTAACTTCATCATCTAATCTAAATGAAATTTTAGATTTATTTTTATATGCCTTATTTGCAAATGTTTCATTTATTACTAAATTTAAATTAATTCCATCAATAATGGCATCACCAATCACAAGGAAACCTTTAGAATTTACTTCTACATTTAATTTTTCAGCTATTAAATCTTTACCATCAACTACGTTTTCAATTTTTACATCTGAAAGATTAGCTTTCACATCAACTTTTATATCTTCAGGTGTTAAACCACGGTACAATTCAAAATTAAGACCTAAATCGATATCCACACTTCCTAAAACATCTTCAGGATTAACACCCACTCCTGATGCAAAATTTAATGGAGGGTTATCTATAAACTTTAATGCATCAGTAATGCTCGAATTTCCATTTATTTGAATATCGATATAATTGTGTTCTTGGTTTAAGTCATATAATAAGACTCGTCCTTTATTAACAATTACTCCGTCTGAAACGCCTTTATCGACAGCAATATCAATTGCAGATGAAGAAAATTTAGCTACTCCATATACATGCTTAACAACCGGCATACCTTCCAAATATGTTAAATCAGCATCAACCAAATCTGCCTTACCATCTAAACTTGACATATAAAGCGATTTTTCATCTTCATCATAATTAAATTTAAATACAAATTTACCCTTTTGTGCCTGACCGCCAATTAAGTTGTCTTTACACCATTGCCATGCCGGCTCTGCTAAATATCTGGGCCAAAACTTTGAAAGATCAGCCAACTTGAACTTATCTATTTCTGATGTAAATACAATTTTCAAATCTTTCAATGATTTTTCAAAAAAGTATTTTTTATAACCGGATACATTCAAACTCAGCCTTGTCTTTTGTCCTGCTGTTTCAAAATCAGCATTTTTAATAATAACGGAATCTAAACCTCCGATAATTTTTCCTTCTAAAACAAAAGAATCAATATCATAATTAAAACGTTCTTCTTCGCTAAAAATTACTTTGCCTGCCCCACCACGAACATCAAACGAAATATCTTCAATAACATTGTCAATATGATGCTTGATATCTTCTTTATTATTTAATATTGGCGAAAAATCAATTTTAGCTTTAATCTTTCCATCAATAGGAACATCTACCTTGAAAGAACTATCAGTACTTGAAGCAAAAAAGTCTGAAACAACAAAATCAGAAAAATCAAAATCCAGATTTAATTTATTTGCGAATATATTATAAACAGCTTTAATATCTAAAGTAACCAATCTGTCGGTTTTATCAAGTAAACCCAAAATGTTCATTTCTAAATTTGAAAAATTACGTTCAAAGTCGATATTGACATCATTAAATATTTGTTTGCGGCCTAAATCAACCTCATGGAGTTCTACAGAAGCACTATTAATTTTTATATCATTGATAAAACTTTCAGGATAAATCATTTCTTCTGAGTTAAAGTGCTCTAAAAACTCTTCATACCACTCAAGATAAGATTCAAGTTTCTTTTTATTAATTTCATTTGTCTTTTCTTTTTCAACACCATATGTGGTAAAAATAGAAATTTTCGGACGGTCTACCGTAACACTGCTTGGAGCAATTATACCTTTTAACAAAGCTCTGACACTAAAAGAAAGAGACAAGCTTGGAGCTTTAATTGAAAACTTATCATCATTTTTTCTTAATGATATATCTTTTGCAATAATTTTAACAGGTTGAATGGACCTAACCAACTCTAAGTTTACCTCACCTATACTCATAGAATATTCTGTATCTTGAGAGTTAAGCGCTTGTACAATATATGGTTTTAAAAAGTCTACTGATAATGGCCCTTTATACAAAATCCACAAAGCATATAACAAAAAGAGCAACAGACCGACACCTAAATAGTCTGCTGTCTTACGGATATAATATACTCTGTCGGAAATTTTTTTCATTATTTATCTAACCATTCAATTATATACTCATAATTTGACAGATTGAAAAGCGAATCATGAGAAGCTCCGTTGTATATTTTTAATTCCTTAGGTAACGGTGCTTTTTCATACAGCATCGTTGCTTGTGTATAGGGGATTAATGTATCACTTTTTGTCGTCATAACAAGAAGCCTTGTGTTTATCTGATTTATTAATTCCAAGTTATTATATTTGTCTTTTACCAATAAATCAAGCGGCAATATAGTTACCCCACTATATGTTGTATGATATTTAACTGTATCTAACAAAGATGTAAACGGAACTTCTAATATTAAAGCATTAAAATTTTCTTGCTTTTGAGCATGTACCGTTGTGTACAATGCCATATGAGTTCCTAAGGACATACCATATACTATAACGTTCTTATTTCCAAAGCCTAAGCCATTCAAATAAAACAAAGCATTTATAGCATCTTGAGTTAAATTAGCTTGCCTTATTTTTTTTCCTTGTCCGCCAAAACCTCGATATTCAGGTATAAAAACAGAATATCCTGTTTTGGCTAATGGTATTAATTTATGATAATATTTTTCTATGTTATGAGAATTTCCATGCAAAAACAGTATGACTTTATCATTATTTGAGGGGGTAGTATTTAAATAAAGCCAACCTTTAGCATCAATGTCAGAATATTTATGATATACAACTTCTTTAACATCAAAGCCATCTTTTTGCACATTTTCTATATTGCCGATATATTCAGCTGCATTATAAAAAAAACTTTCTGGTTTTAAATATACAGCCAAACAGAATAATACATATACGGATAATGTAATATATATTGTTTTTTTAAATATTTTCATTATTCCCCACTTTACCGGATAATGCGGCTTCTAAAAAAATATCAATATCACCATCTAAAACACCTTTACAATCTGAAGTTTCAACCTCAGTGCGTAAATCTTTTATCATTCTATATGGCTGTAATACGTATGAACGTATTTGATATCCCCACCCATTATCACCTTGTGCATCTCGTTGTTCACTGGCCGCATCTTCACGTTTTTTTATCTCTAATTCGTAAAGTCTGGCTCTAAGCATTTTCCAAGCATTATCTCTGTTTTGAAATTGAGAGCGCTGATTTTGACTTTGAACGACAATTCCTGTCGGAATATGCGTAATTCTTACCGCAGAATCTGTTTTATTAACGTGCTGACCTCCCGCTCCAGAAGCTCTGTATGTATCAACTCGACAATCTGCTTCATTTATATTTATTTCTATTTTATCATCAATTACAGGAAATACATTAACAGAAGCAAAGCTTGTATGACGTCTTCCGGCGCTGTCAAATGGTGAAATTCTGACCAAACGATGAACACCGCTTTCAGATTTTAACCAACCATATGCATTATGTCCTGATATTTTTACTGTTACAGATTTAATTCCGGCCACATCGCCTTGAGTTTCTTCTTGATATTCTATTTTAAATTTTCTTTTTTCAGCCCAACGAGTGTACATTCTTAATAACATTTCTGCCCAATCTTGTGCCTCTGTTCCCCCGCTTCCGGAATGAATTTCTATATAAGCATCATTTGCATCAACCTCACCTGAAAGCAAAGCGTCAAGTTCTGCTCTTGATACTTGTATTTCTAAATCTTCAATTAACTTAAAAATTTCAGATTGCAAATCTTCATCATCTTCAGCTAATTCTGCCATTTCTTCATAATCAGAAATTGCTTTATTCATTTCATTATATGATGATAAAGATGCCTCAAGAGTATTTTTTTCACTCATTATCTTTAAGGCTTTTTCAGAATCATTCCATAGCAAAGGATCTTCACTTAATGCGTTAAGTTCTTCTAATCTTAAAATCGCATTATCATAATCAAAGAGACCTCCTTAGCAGACTAAGAGACTGCTTGATACTATCAATTTTATTAACAAATTCAGCTTTCATGTTATACCCTAATATTCTCCACCAACTTGAAGTCCAGAATCTTGATTATCAATCATAAATGATTCATGATTATCATCTCCACCAATAACTCTTTGTTTTGTTGTATCAAAACTATAATCAGGTTTAATCGCTTCAGTAATAACCGTTTCATCACCCGGTTCTGATAATTTACCGGTTTTAGGATTTATTCTGACTAACTTAATACCTTTAGGTATTCTAAAATCAGAATCCGGAACATCCTGTAATGCTTCTTGCATAAACTCATAAAAAATAGGTAAAGCTGCAGATGCACCGGTTTCAAAGCGACCTAAACTTACAGGTTCATCATAACCGACGTAAACTCCAGCCACCAAATCAGGCGAAAAACCGATAAACCAAGCATCTTTATTATCATTGGTTGTACCCGTTTTTCCTGCAAGATGGCGTTTTATTGCTCTTAATTTAGAACCTGTTCCTCTAATTGCAACACCTTCTAAAATTGATGTCATTTGATATGCTGTTAACGGATCAACAATTTGTTCTCTATTATCAGGTTTTATAGGAGGATTTTGATTATCCCATTTTTCAGCATTACAATCAGTACAATTGAATGTGTCATGTTTATATATGGTTTTACCGGTTCTATCTTGTATACGTTCAATTAAATAAGGACTAACTTTTTTACCTCCATTGGCAAAAATAGCATAAGCTGTTGTCATATCCAACACTCTGGCATCTGCCGCACCTAATGAAGAGGATAAAAATTCAGGTAAATTATCATTGATACCGACACGTTTAGTCATCTGCGCAACTTTATCCATACCAATGTCTTGTGCTAATCTTACAGTCATAAGGTTTTTAGATTGTTCAATACCTTGTCTCAAAGTCATCAAACCATAAAATTTTTTAGAATAGTTAGCCGGTTTCCACTTCGGTTGCCCTATACCTTGATCTAAAACAAAAGGAGCATCCAAAATCAAATCATTAGGAGAATACCCCATTTCCAATGCTGTTAAATATACAAACGGCTTGAAAGAAGAACCTGTTTGACGATAAGACTGTGTAGCTCTGTTAAATTGAGATTTTTTAAAGTCAAATCCTCCGACAAGAGCTAAAACCTTACCGGTATGAGGATCTATAACAGACATAGCACCTTCAACATCTGGAACTTGTCTTAAAGCATAAGCATCTTCCTTTTTAGTTTTTGAATTTGAAATTTTTTCAACATAAATAACATCACCGACATTTAAAACTTTAGAAACATCTGTAGGAGCATCTCCAACCGATTTATTTTTTAATCTGGGTTTAGCCCAAGAAATATCTTCTAAATATATATTTCCCTTGCCTTCAGATATTGTTTCTATTTCGGCCTTATTTTTAGCCACATTCAAAACCAAGGCTTTTTCCCACGCAGGTTCTGCACCATGATCAAGTTCAGTTTTTTGTAAGTTTTGCTTATAATTTTCATCTATTTCAATATTTTTCTTTGCACCTGTATATCCGTGTCTTATATCATATTCTATCAAACCTTTTCTGAATGCCTTTGTGGCAATAGATTGAATTTTAGGATTGATTGTTGTTCTGACAATAAGTCCTCCCTCATACAGTGCATCATCACCTAAGTTATGGGATATCGTGCGCCTGACTTCTTCGCTATAATATTCCGCATCTTTTAAGAAGCCGCTTTTTCTTTCAATTGTGGTTAATGGTTGTTGTTTAGCAATATCTGCCTCTTCTTGTGTAACATATCCGTCTTCTACCATACGGCCCATCACCCAGTTTCTTCTAGCAACAGCTGCATCATACTTTTTAACCGGATGATAGTTATTAGGTCCTTTAGGAAGAGCCGCTAAATATGCAATTTCTTCTAAGTTAAGCTCATCTAAAGACTTATTGAAATAGTTTAATGCTGCTGCAGCTACACCATATGATCTGTTTCCTAAATAAATTTCATTAAGGTAGAGTTCCAACACATGTTCTTTTGTAAAGGTTTTGTTCATTCTGTGAGCTAAAATTGCTTCTTTAACTTTTCTGATATAAGAAACTTCTGAGGTAAGCAAAAAGTTTTTAGCAACTTGTTGCGTAATGGTTGATGCACCAACCGGACGTCTACCCTTACCAATATTTTTCAAATTGCTCAATATTGCTCTTGCAATACCGGTAAAATCAATTCCACCATGTGAATAAAAATTTTTATCTTCAGCAGATATAAAAGCCTGTTTTACTCGTTCAGGAATTTTATTTACGGGAACAAACAAACGTTTTTCTGCAGCATATTCCATCAACAGTTGACCATCACCTGCAAACAATCGTGTTGTAACCGCCGGCTCATATTTTGCCAATTGACGATAATCAGGCAATTCTTTGCTTAAATGGGCAAAAAATATAATCAATCCCACTAAAGCAATTGTTGCAAAAAATAAACCCGCACTAATTATGGCAGAAAAAAATCTAAACATATTCGGATAACTCTGTTTACTATAGTTAAAATGTTAGGATTTTTATATCATATAAATTAAAATACAAAACAAATTTTTGCAAGATGTAAACAGTAAATTAATAAAGAGCAGCAACTTCCGGATCTTTGAAATATCTATCTACAGCCTTACTGACAGATGCCGCTAATTTTTTTCTATATGAGCTTTGTTTTAACAAGTTTTCTTCTGATTTATTTGACAGATAACCAAGCTCTAACAACGCAGACGGAATATCAGGAGCTTTTAATACGGCAAATCCGGCAAAACGGTGTGTATCATTTACCAAACTTACTGACTTTTTCATTTCATTTACAATGTAAGTTGCAAATTTTGATGACTTGTTACGACTGTCTGTTTGTGATAAAGAAATCAAAATATCATTAATTTCCTTAGAGTTTTCCGAAAAGTCAACTCCACCTATTATATCAACTTTATTTTCACGCTCAGCCAATGCTGCAGCTTCTTTGTCTGAAGCTGTTTCAGATAATGTATATACAGACAGGCCTTTAGCATTTCTGTTTAATGCACTGTCAGCATGAATTGACATAAACAAATCTGCCTTATACTTTTGCGCAATTTTTACACGTTGACGAAGAGGTATGAACACATCTGTACTTCTGGTTAAATACACAGTATATCCACTTTTTTCAAGTATAGCTTTTAGTTCTTTACCCATAGCTAAAGTAATGTTTTTCTCATAGGTTTTACCATGAACACCTATTGCACCTGGATCTTTACCACCATGTCCCGGATCTAAAACTATAACTTTCTTCTTAGGTTTTGACTTTATGTTATAATTGCTACCAAAAAGCCAATTACTTGAGCTTGATTTTTCTTTAGTTTGAACTACGGAATCATTAGAAAAAGCATATTTATTTCCAACTTTTGCATTATAATCTCGTTCTGAACACAATGCAATGTCAACAACAAAGCGCCATCCCATCTTGCTTTGAGGCTCAAGCATGAAAGCTTTTTTGATAATTGCAGGCTTTTTCAAATCAAATACAACACGTTTATTGTTGCCTTCCAGTTTACCGACTCTGGTATTTGAAATTAAATTATTTTTATCGCTTTGTAATGTTTTTTTGATATCCATATCATAAACATCAACCACCAATCTTTTAGGATCATTAAGTAAAAATGCTTTATAATTAAAAGATGAAGACGCTTCAAAAACAATACGAACACTGCCAACTTGTTGACCTATTCTCATATTGGTAATATTTCCGGCGAATACAGGAGATGCGTATAAAGCAAAACACGCTAAAAAACAACTCATTAGCGTTTTAATTTTTATTTGGAAGCAAAGTTCCCTAAAATATTTCAACAATTTACTAAACATTTGTTTTGAATAATATATAAAACTTGTTACTAATCAGTTAAAAAAATCTACAAATATAAATTTTATTGTTGTAATTTAAAAGAAAGTCTGTATTGTATGAAAAGTCAGAGCCTTTGATGCTGATTAATTTAAGAGGATTTTATAACTAAACACATACCTCTAACCTTACATAGCGTACAATTTCTGACTAAAAAGAATATGCGAGATATAATAAAGCCTTTTACGGAAAGACTAATAAAGCAAGAACAACTACTTTCCCTATCTGGCCCGTACAATAAAAAACAAAACATTCCGGCAAAGACATGTAATGCCGATGAGACAGATTGATATTATTAAAAAACATTTACTTTTGTTGTTTTATTTACATTATCTCGTAAGAAACATGAATTATCCGTTATGCATAACGGAACATTATATTGGGATTAAAAAATGACGAAAAGAATGTTAATAGATGACACTCAGCCTGAAGAAACAAGAGTTGTCATTGTAGATGGTAACAAAGTAGAAGATGTTGAATTTGAATCAAGTTGCCGTAAGCAAATTAAAGGAAACATTTATACCGCAAAAGTTATAAGAGTTGAACCTTCGTTACAAGCCGCTTTTATTGATTACGGCGGAAACAAACATGGTTTCTTGGCTTTTGGAGAAATACATCCGGATTATTACAATATATCCGATGAAATGATTGAAGCTGTTGACAGAGAAGTTGATGAGATTATTGAAAGAAAAAAACAATATATCAAAGAACGTGAAGAGCAGCGTGAAAGAATCCGTGCAGAAAAGAAAGCTTTATACGAAGCCAGAAAACGTGAAGAAGAAGCTAAAAAAGCTTTAGAAGAAAACAATGTTGATCAAAACGACAATGAATCAACATCTGAAGCTCAAAATGAAACAACATCTGAAGAAGTTGTTGAAACAAACAATCAAAATAATGACACAGAAACTGTTCAAACTGAGGATATCAAACAAGAAGTTATTGAAACTCAAGAAGCTATCACAGAAGAAAAAAACATTTCAGAAAAAGAAGCACAAAACAACATCTTAGAGGACAATGCGCAAGTAGAACCTCAACTTTCTTCTGATAAAGAATCTATTGAAACAGTTCTTGAAAATATTGTTACTACAGAAGAAAATGCTGTTGCAGAAGAAAAAAGCAAAGATGTAAAATCTAAACCTAAAAGAAAATATACTCGTCGCAAAAAAAGCACTAAAGAAACTGTTGCCGCTGATGCTGTTGAAAATGCAGAAAACGATACACCCGTTGCTGACGTAAATGTTTCAGAAGTATCAAACGTTGTTGCTGAAACAAGTGAAAACTCTAAAGATACATCTTCTGAAGAAAATAAAAAACAATTAAAAGTTTTAGCAACAGCTATTGAAGAAAATGATTTTTGCGTTAGCGAAGATGTTGAACAAGATAACGACGTATCTGAAGAAACTAATGAAAATTATGAAGATGCAGATGACGAAGATGATGACTTAGAAAATGATTTTGAATTACAACGAAAATTAATTAAAGCTCGCAAGCTTTACCATTATTCAACAATTCAAGATGTTATTAAAGAAGGTCAGACTCTTTTAGTTCAAGTTGTAAAAGAAGAACGCGGTAATAAGGGTGCTGCTTTCACAACTTATTTATCTCTTGCCGGACGTTATTGCGTTTTAATGCCGAACAGAATTAAAAGCGGCGGAGTATCTCGCAAAATAACTAACGCTTCTGATAGAAAAAGATTAAAGGAGATTATGAATGAACTTCCGCTTACTTCTGATATGTCAATGATTATCAGAACCGCAGGTGAAGAAAAATCTAAAGCAGATATTGTCCGTGACTACAATTATCTTATAAGAACATGGAATTTGATAAGACATGGTGCTCTTAAAAACAAGGTTCCCTCAATGATTTATGAAGAAGGTAACTTAATTAAAAGAGCATTAAGAGATATGTTTACAAAAGATATCTCAGAAGTTATTGTTGATGGAAACGACGCTTTCAAAACTGCTCGTGATTTTGTTAAAATCTTATCTCCGAGCAACATAAAGAAAATCAAAACTCGCAAAAATGGCGAAATACCTGTATTTCAAAGATTCCAAGTTGAAGCTCAGTTAGATAAATTACATAATCCTATTGTTCAACTTGAGTCTGGCGGATATTTGGTTATAAACCCAACTGAAGCTTTAGTTTCTATTGATGTTAACTCAGGAAGAGCAACTAAAGAAAAAGACATTGAAGAAACAGCACTTAAAACGAACTTGGAAGCAGCTGATGAAATTGCTCGTCAACTTAAAATGAGAGACTTAGCCGGCCTTATCGTAATTGACTTTATCGATATGGATGAGCAAAAAAACAACCAAGCTGTTGAAAAGCGCATGAAAGAAGCTTTAAAAAATGATAGAGCTCGCATTCAAATTGCAAAAATGAGCTGTTTTGGATTATTAGAAATTTCTCGTCAAAGAATGCATTCGTCGTTTATGGAAAGCAACTATCAGCCTTGTCCTTACTGTCATGGTCAAGGTGTTATAAGAACAACAGAATCTGGTGCAATGCTCATTTTACGTGCTATTGAAGAAGAAGGAACAAAGAATCGTTCTTCAAAAATAACTGTTTTGGTTCCTACAGATACTGCTGTTTACTTATTAAACCAAAAAAGACAAAACTTATGTGATTTAGAAGCTCGTTATAAAATGAAAGTTGTTATTTCAGCTGATGATGATATTAAAACAATCTCTGATTATAAAATTGAACGAGTAAAAATGGTAAAAGCAGAAGAAACTGCTGCAGAAGAAACTGTTGCTACAACTTATTCTCATAACGATGACGAATTTTTACCACAAGATGAAGAAATACCATCTGATGAAGAAGAAGCTGATGAGCTTAACAATGAAAATGAACGTCATGGTCGTCGTTTCAGAGGTCGCCGCTCTCATTATGACAGAAGACGCAGAAATAATCGTGGAGACTATAACAAGCCTGATAAAGAAAAGGAAAAAGAAGCTCCAGTCATCTTGTATAATAGCCACGAAGATATAGATAATAAACAAACCGAAACAAATAAGAAAGAAGGTAAAACTGCGTGGTGGAGAAGGCTTATAGGCTAATAAACAAAATCATATTCAAGCTGCTTGCCGGATTTATTCTGGCAGCAGTTTGTCTTACTGATTGCTTAGCTGACAACTCCCCTTCTTTAATTTCTGATGATGAAACGCACACTCTTTTAACAAACATCATCCAACCATTATTTAAAGCGGCTAATGTATCTTTCGATAAAAATAAAATTTATACCATCAATGATAATTCATTGAATGCGTTTATCAGCAACGGAAATTATATGTTCATTCATACAGGAACACTTATAAATGCCGACAATATAAACGAATTAAGCGGAATTTTAGCTCACGAAACAGGTCATATTGCCGGTGGACATATTGCTAGGCAAAAGTTAAGAATTGAACAATTACAAACCTTATCTGTTGCCTCCTTAGTTGTTGCCGGAACAGCCGCAACAGCAAGCGGTAGAGGGGATGTTGCTCTTGCTGTTATGCTAGGTTCACAAAGTTCGCTTTTAAATGCCATGACAGCATATCAAATGCAAGAAGAAAGAAGTGCCGATGAAAGCGCTATTAAGTATTTAAATGCGACCAAGCAATCGGCGCTCGGATTAAAAAATTTTATGAAAAAAATTCAGACATATAATAAATTAAGCGGTTATCAAGAAGTTCCATATTTCAGAACCCACCCATTAAGCATGGAAAGAGAAGAGTTTTTTAATCAAGCATTAAAAACAAATGTTCAATCTGCCACATCAAAATATGATGAAGATTTTAAGTTGGTAAAAGCAAAACTTATTGCTTTCTTGCTTCCTCCCGAACAAGCTTCAAACAAATATCCAAAAACCGATACTTCTGTTGCCGGCATGTATGCAAATGCCATTATTGCATATAAAGAAAATAATTTTGACTTAGCGGATAAAACCTTAGATAAACTTATTGCAAAATATCCTAAAAATCCATATTTTCACGAACTAAAAGGTCAATTTTTATTTGAAAGCGGAAAAACAAAACCTGCTTTGGCTGCATATACAAAAGCATTAGCACTAAAACCAAATTCAAGAGATATGATGCTAAGTTGGGCCCATATAAAACTGGAAGATAATCCCACAAAAGAAGAATTAAAAGAAATTATTGTCATCTTAAATAAAATACAAATAGATGCCCCCTCTTCTACCGCATGGCTATTAATGGCCAGAGCTTATGAAGAAAATGAACAAAAAGCGCATGCATTATATGCTTCTGCACAATATAGCTTAGCCAATAACAACATAAAAATAGCAAAAGAACAAATTAAGACAGCTTTAAAAACTGCATCGGAAAATTTAAAAATAAAACTTCATGATTTAGAAAATTTCATAAAACAAAAGGAAGAAAATGAATATTAATGATTTCAAACAACAGTTAAAACCATACCAAGCAATAATGGGGGTAGATTTTGGTACAAAAAGATTAGGAGTTGCGGTTTCTGATTTATTAAGAACCATTGCCTCATCATATAAAATTGTTGAAAGAAAAGCTTGGGAAACAGATATAACCGAAATAAAAAATATTATAAAAGAAAAAGAAATCGGGGCTATAGTTTATGGTTTGCCTTTACAAATGAACGGACAAGAAGGTGAAATTGCCGCAAAAGTTAGAGAATTTGCCAATAAAGTATATGAAGAAACCAATTTACCCTTTATGTTTTGGGACGAAAGATTATCATCTAGCGCTGTTGAAAATTTCTTAATCAAAGAGGTTGATTTATCTCGTTCAAAAAGAAAGAAAGTATTAGACGCATCTGCAGCTGCATATATTTTACAAGGCGCTCTTGATAGATTATCCATACTTTAACTCTTTTAGATTATATGCAAACAAAAGACCCCTTAAAGATAATAAGTCTTTATGTGGTCTTGATTCTCTAAATGCTTTATCATCGCTTTGCGTGATCTCGCTTGTTTAACTTGTTGTACTAAGTTAACCAAAGCTACAACAATGATAAGTACAAACAACAATATAAGGATAAACCAAAATATAGCCATTATCACTTCTGTAATAATGCACGGTATAATTAAATACAATGCAAATATCGGCCAGAAGCCCAATAGTATCGTTTTAAGCACTGTGAGAAACAATGCATCCATATACTCTTGTTCTTTTACAAGCGGTATAACCTTACAATCTTCCTCAAACGCCATAAGCGATAAGAATAACATCCAGGCGCCAATAGCGAGGATAGCTATACTCATAACGAGATCATTTGCGATAAAAAACGCCGAGAGAATGATCATTGAGATACCTACTGTCTTCAGTATTCTCTGCCATACGGCTAACACAATTTCCTGCATAATAACTTTTTTTATAATTAATTGTACCTAATTTAAAAAAAACAAGGAAAATATCTTGAAATATAATCAGATTGTTGTTATAAGCTATGTGTCAGGTAACTGACTATAGCACTAGAGGCGGTATGAAATAGGTATATTGGACCCGAGGGCAGTACTCGGCACCTCCACCATTTTTATAAAAATGTAATTACACAATTTTTAAGGGGGTGAAACAGGTTTGACAGTGTATAGTAAAGATACTTTGCTGTGTTCGGCAAGATACCACCGTTATCGGTTCAAAATAAATGAACGCAAATGATAATTTTGCACCTGTTGCAGTAGCTGCATAATTTAGGCGAAAGCAACAAAATCAAATTCTTTTGACATTGGTTTGTTAAAAGTGGGGTTTGAGCCACCTAGCAACAGAACGGCTCTTTTTTTGTATGTATTTTTTTTCTTAGCTTGAAGTTTTAATATTTGTATTTATAATTACAAAAAAAATTAATAAAAGAGGTAAAAATGCAAGATTATATTTCAGAAATTGATTATGACAAACTTATAAGCAAGCATCTTAAAGGTGTTGTTGTTGATGCATTAAAAATTGCAGAGGCGCAAGGCTTACCTGGGGAAAACCATTATTACATAACTTTTAAAACAAATTTTGAAGGTGTAGAAATACCTCAAATGCTACAAATTCAATATCCTGAAAATATGACCATTGTCTTACAACACCAATTTTCTAATTTGGAAGTTGAAGATGATAAATTTTCTGTAGTGCTTACTTTTGGCGGAGTTCCTCATCGTTTGGTTATTCCGTTTACCTCCATTACATATTTTGCTGACCCGTATGCAAAATTTGGTTTAAGCTTTAACTTTGAAGAAACCGATAAAACATCAAGAATTGAAGATATGGAAATTGATGACACTCCTGAAGAAAATATCAACCACACCCCTGCAGAAGTTATATCAATTGATAGTTTCAGAAAGAAATAAAAAATGAAAAAAGTTTCAGTTGTAATTGCTAATCGACACTATACAAGTATAACTTTGGAAGATGAGTTTTATGAAATATTGCTTTCAATCGCCAAAGAAAAAAAACTTAGTATCAACGCATTAGTTACTGAAATTGACATTAACCGTAGCGCAAACCACAATCTGTCAAGCGCAATCAGAATATTTATTTTAGAATACTTAAAAAACAAAATTTCAAGGCTCTCATAACGAGAGCCTTGAAATTTACATAATCGATCCAAACATGACGATGTTATACATCCAAATTAGTGCAAACATCAAAACACTCATAAGAGCGCCTATTACCACATTAGTGTCTTCCCCTCTTGTCACCGCTGCTGTTATATAACCTGCCGTAATGGCCGATGGGATAAACGTAAAAGCGACATGTGCTTGCACATATCCTAAAACCACCGTCGCTAAAATACTCAATGATGCCATAAATGAGGCAAGCGGATAGTCTTTTTCTTCTACAAACAGGGCTTCAATACCTAAGTTCATACCGAAACTCATCAGAACGACTAAAATGAAATAGAACTTTGGTAGCGAGAATGCGAAATAAAATGCTACCACGAAAAAAATAATACTGGCGTTAATTAACACATCATTTCTAAATTTTTCCATATATCTATTATTAATAATTTTTATACACTGTACAATATACAAATTATCACACAATTTGTCAATATTATTTTTTCCAAAATGCTTTAGTAAACACAACCAAAACCGTAATAATTTCAAGACGACCTAAAATCATTGCTGCGCATAAAACATACTTAGCTGAAGTACTAAAAAATGCATAGTTTCCCATTACACCTATAGATGTTGTAATCCCAGGACCAGTATTGGTTACGCTTGCAATGGCAGCAGATACAGAAGTGGTAAAGTCATATCCCATAAAATTTAATATAACAGCTGTCAGACCAATTGAAACAAAAAATAAAAATACATACAAAAACACTGAGTTTATAACGTTTTCATTAACAGATACTTCTCCAACCTTAATAGGGACAACTCGATTAGGCTCAATTGATGTTACTATCATTTTATGAAAATAAGATTTTAACACTTGCCAACGCATTACTTTAATAGAACCTGTTGTAGAACCGTTACACCCTCCGTGCATTGATAAAATGGTAAAAAACACCGCTGTCCATATACCCCAATCTAAAAAGTCAGTTGAGCCCATTCCAGTCGTGGTAATAACAGATATTATATTAAATGCACTATATCTTAATGCTGTAAAAAAGTTCATATTACTTTGAAAACTCAACCACACAGCCACAAAAAAAGATAATGTAAAAATAGTTTTGAAAAAATATTTTATCTGTCCGGTATGAAATGGGTCTAACTCTTTATTTTTCAAAACCATAATATAAAAAGTCATCGGAAGAGCTCCTAACAGCATAAACAAAGCAAGGATAAACTCTATAAGATTACTGTTAAAATATGCTATTGAATTATTCTTTGTAGAAAATCCGGCAGTGGCAACAGCTGATATAGCATGATTTATAGCATCGAAGCGTCCCATTCCGCTAAAATACAGCAAAACAGCACATGAAATAACCAGAGCAATATAAATAAGCATAATCCATTTTGCCATATCAACAAATTTAGGCATAAGCTTATCATTTGCATTGGCGTTTTCTCTGGCAAACATCTGCATACCGCCAACCCCTAAAAATGGTAACATAGCAACAGCAAAAATTACTATACCTATACCACCTAAGCCATTTAACATTGATCGCCAAAACAAAATTGAACGAGGCTGTTCTTCAATATCTGTTAAAATTGTTGCACCTGTTCCTGTAACCCCTGAAACACTTTCAAAGATTGCTGAAGCAATATCAGGTATAGCACCGCTTATAATAAAAGGTATTGCGGCAAAAACTGACACACTTATCCAACATGTTGCAGTTACTAAATATCCTTGCCTTAATGTAATTTGAGATATCTTAACTTTATTTGATAAAAATAAAGATAAACCTATAAACAGTGTTATTAGCATAGATGTGATAAATGGTGACCAATTTACATTATAATCGTAAATGTCTAATGTAGCCGGAAACATCATACTTAAACCTAATATAGAAAGTATGAAGCCATTAATCATTAACACCGGTTGCCACATATTACATACTCTTTATAAAGCTATATTATCAGCAAAGCCTGCATCAACTAAATTATGGTTTATGCTTTTTCCATCTAAATAACACATTGCTGTTGCATAATTTTGATGAGTATAAGCTACAATATCACAATCTATCTGATTTTTACCGATAAGTTCTTTAAGATATTCATGCGCATCGTAAAGATCATGCTTGCTCGGGTTGGTATATATACCATACAATATGATATAATTGTTGTTAACGGAAATCTCATTAGCGCTATATACAATTACCTTACCGCTTAACTTAATTGGCTCTTCTTCATATACAAGAGGCAAAGAATCTAATTTTCGATAACTAGCCTTTTGTTCAATTGCTGGCATTTCTACAACAACTTCATTTTTATCTTCTACTATAGGATCAGGCACAATTTGTATTGCATTTTGAAGAGTTACTTCTTCAGCTGTTACAATTTCTTCCAAATTTTCCTTTTCAATAATAGGATTTTCTTCAATTTTATTTATTGTATTATCAACTGTTGTCTCATCACCTTTTCTATTCCATGTGTTTTTCACATTAGCATGTTTAAAAGGTGTTGAATTTAATTTGAAAGTTTTTCTTTTAATCTTCTCAACTTTTTTCGTATTATGAGCTTCCATTTTTCTTTTCACGGCATCAGAAACATATTTTGCATCCGGAGCTGCAGTTTCTTTAAACTTAAATTCTTTTTTATATTGGTTTTTAAGTTTGCGTTCAGCAGGTTCCGGAATGGTTTTTGGCTTCTTGTTTTTGCGTACTATTGTTTCATCATACCTTAATAAATACCAATCAACTACATGCTTGTAACTAACACCTTGCGTCATCGGAATAGCAACAAATATGGCTATTACGACAAACATCAAGATTAAAAACTTAAAACCATGTCTTATCGGATATGTTACGGACAAGAAAAGTTTATGTATAAACTTTGCAAATCCTTGTAATCGAAGAGATTTTAGGCTTTCAAATTTCATTATTTAGAGCTCCCGTATTTATTTTTAAGTTCATCTATTCTTTCTGGCGTAATACGTTCAAAAAGCATGTCTCCAACTTCAAAAGGAGTCCCTTCTTTAACCTGTGTAATTTCAGTTTTAATATCAAAACCTTTCAAAGATGGACAATCAGAAATGTTTAAATTCAATTTTGCAAGCATTTGCTCTGATGTATGCGGTATAAGTGGAGCACTTAAAATTGCAAAAATACGAATAAGGTTAATACATGTTCTTAATATCATAGAAGCTTTTTCCGGATTTTCTTTAATTACTACCCATGGTTCAGCTTCCGAAATATAGTTATTTCCTTCAACCCAAATTGCACGAAGCTCTGCAAAAGCTTTACGAAACTCAAGTTCATTGAAATATTTGAAATAATCATTAACTCTTGCTTGCAAGTTTCCTATGAGTTTATATTCAAGTTCGCCAAACTCACCACCTTCAGGAACAGTATTGCCAATTTTTGAAGATGTCATTTTCAAAACTCTGGAAACAAAGTTACCTAATACACCGTTTAAGTCTTTGTTGATAACAGAAGCAAACAAATCAAATGTAAAACTTGAATCTGAACCTTCCGGAATATTGCTCATTAACCAATAGCGCCAGTAATCCGCATCAAATTCTTTAATAGCATCTTCAGCAAAAACACCCCTGTTTTCAGATTTTGAAAACTTACCACCCTCAAAAGTTAAGTAGCTTACACCTTTCAAATAGTCAACCTGTGTCCAGTTTTCTTTTGTACCTAAAAGTGTTGCCGGAAATGTAATTGAGTGATAAGGAACGTTATCTTTTCCCATAAATTCAACATGGCGAACATCTTTAGCATCTAACCACCAGTCTTTCCAGTTACGTTCTTCAGGTTTTTCATCTGCCCATTGCTTTGTAATTCCGATGTAACCGATTGGAGCATCAAACCAAACATAAAACACTTTATCTTCAAAACCTTCTTTATTTACCGGAAAACCCCATTTCAAATCACGGGTAATACATCTTGCTTGCAAACCTTCTTTAAGCCATTTTTGAGCAATTGAGTATGCTACTTCAGGCCAAAATGCTTCTTTTGTTTTAATCCATTCTCTTAAAAGAGGCTCAATTTTAGGCAAGTTTAAGAATAAATGCTTTGTTTCACGAACTTCCAAGTTAGAGCTACCTGAAATTGTACTTTTAGCATTAATTAAATCAGTCGGTTCCAAAACTTTTGTACAATTTTCACATTGATCACCTCTTGCTTTATCGTATCCACAGTGAGGACAAGTTCCGGTAATATAGCGGTCTGCCAAAAACATTTTATCATCAATTGAATAAACTTGTTTAATGCTTCTTTCTTCAATAAAGCCGTTTTTATCAAGTTGTTCAAAAATATGATAAGTCATTTCTTTGTTTTGCTCAGAAGATGTTCTGCCGAAACAGTCAAATGATAAATTAAAATCTTTGTAGGTCTTGTGGTGTTTTTCATGAAACATATTGCAATATTCCTGCACGCTTAAGCCTGCTTTTAAAGCACCAACCTCTGAAGTTGTACCATGTTCATCTGTTCCGACAATATATAAAACATCATTACCCATCATACGCATATATCTGGCATAAACATCAGATGGCAACAAACAACCAATCATATGGCCTAAGTGCGGAACGCCGTTAATATATGGTAAAGCAGATGTAACAAGTACTTTTGACATTTTATATATTCTCCTTAAAGTATATTATTAAATTTGAACTGATTTTATGCTACTTAAACAAAAACTTCAAGAATTATAAATATTATACAACAAAAAAATTAAATATCTTTACATTTGGGAAATATTTTTTATACTTAAAAAAGTTATATTTTAAATAAGGAGGACTTTTTATGGCTATTAAAAATATATTTTGGGATGTTGACGGTGTTTTAGCAAACCTTAATTACGCTTATTATAACTTTTTAACTAAACATCCTAAATATGCTCCTATGTATGGCAGCATTAAATGGGAACAACTTCCTGAGGTTTTACCTATATCTCCTAAATATGGCGCATTAGAGTTAAAAACTCACCCTACTCTCGGTACAGAATTAGATTATGACTTCTGTCATTCTCCTGAATTTTTCACTAATCGCCCTTTATATCCAGGTGTTATTGAAACATTAAAAGAATTACATAACTTAGGATATAGACAATTTACAATGTCTGCAACATTTGATGTTGAAACAAAGAAAAGATTTTTAAACGACTTATTAGCTGAAGTGAAAGACTTTTTAGTAATTGAATGCGTTCAACATGGTAAATTTATGCATGATACAGCAAAAGAAGATATGCTTAAATCTTGCTTTGAACAATATGGCTTAAAAGCAGAAGAAACTGTTTTGGTTGATGATAGAATATATAATCAGGCTGCTGCTATAAATGTTGGAGCTCAACCAATTAGATATAGATGCGAATTTACTACTGATTTACCTGAAGACCTTAAATGGATTCCGGAAATGCACAGTTTGGAAGAATTCAAAGAATGGTTATTTAAAAATAAATAATTTATTTTATAAAAAAATCCCCCTTTAGCTAATAAAGGGGGATTTTTTTATCTATTGAGATATTTTTATTTGTGACATATGCTCTAAAAGAGAACGTTTTTCATTTACATTTTCTTGTGCTTTATTAAGCAACGTCTCATAACGTTCAGGATTTGCTTTATTCACAATTTGAAAACGAGTTTCATTTGCCATATATTCTGATAAAGGTTTTGTTGGTGCTTTAGAATCAAGCATTAATGGGGCAATACCTTTTTTAGCATTATCAGGATTATATCTATATAATGGCCATGCACCTGTTTCAACTGCATCCTTTTGATGACTTAAACCATCTGACAAATTAAATCCTTGTGCAATGCAATGAGAATAAGCAATTACAAGTGAAGGACCGTCATAGGCTTCTGCTTCATTTAGGGCTTTAATAAGTTGCATATCATTTGCACCAAATGAAACTTGTGCAACATAAACATTACCATAAGACATAGCAATTAAACCTAAATCTTTTTTAGGTAATGCCTTACCAGCTGTCGCAAATTTTGCAGATGCACCCATTGGAGTTGCTTTAGATTGTTGACCACCTGTGTTTGAATATACTCCAGTATCTAAAACTAAAATATTAACATTTTTACCAGATGCAATTGCATGATCTAAACCACCAAAGCCAATATCATAAGCCCAACCATCGCCTCCTAAAATCCACAATGACTTTTTAATTAAATAATCAGCTAAATCATTGAGGTGCATTGATTTTTGAGATTTAACAGTCGCTAACCTTTCACGTAAAACTTTAACATTTTGACGCTGCAAATCAATTTGTTCATCTGTTAATTGGTCGTTTGATAAAATTGCTTGAACTAAATCAGCACCAATATCACCTTTTAATTCTTCTAATAATGTTTTAGCAAAAGATGTTTGCTGGTCAATTGAAAAACGCATACCCATACCAAACTCAGCATTATCTTCAAATAAAGAGTTTGCCCAAGCTGGTCCACAACCATTTTCATCTTTTGTATACGGAGTTGTCGGTAAGTTACCTGAATAAATAGATGAACAACCTGTTGCGTTAGCTATGACCATTCGGTCGCCAAATAATTGTGTTAACAACTTAATGTAAGGTGTTTCGCCACATCCGCCACAAGCTCCTGAATATTCAAACAATGGCTTAATAAGCTGAGTTGTTTTAGGTAAATTTTTAACTACATCTGCTTTTTTAATATAAGGAAGAGTTTCAAAAAATTCCCAATTTACTTTCTGCTCTTGCATATGTTTTTCAACATGATCCATATTTATAGCTTTTTTACTTGTATCTTCTTTGTTTTTAGCAGGACATGCGGATACACATAAACCACAGCCTGTACAGTCTTGAGGTGAAATTTGTAACATAAATTTCTTACCTGCAAATTCTTTACCTTTATAATCAGTAAATTTTAATGTAGACGGAGCATCTTTGAGTTCTTCTTCTGTAGCAACTTTCATTCTAATTACACCATGAGGACAAACCAAAGAACACTTACCACATTGAATACAAGTTTTTTCATCCCAAACAGGAATTTCTGTAGCAATTGAACGTTTTTCATATTGAGTTGTTCCTGTAGGATATGTTCCATCAACAACATCTTTAAATGCTGAAACAGGCAATTGGTCTCCTCTATCTGCAATTATTTCTGCTGTGAATTTTTTAACAAATTCTGGAGCATTATTTGGAACCGGTGATAAACGATTAAAGTTTGAGGTAACAGTTAAAGGATATTTTACCTCATGCAAATGTTCTAATGTAGCATCAACTGCTTCATAGTTCTTTTGAACAATTGCCTCACCTTTTTTAGAATAAGTTTTTTTAATAGCTGCCTTAATTTGCATAATTGCTTCATCTTTAGGTAAAATATTTGAAATTGCAAAGAAACAAGTTTGCATAACTGTATTAATGCGTTGTCCCATACCGGTTGCTCGAGCAACATCAATTGCATTGATTGTATAGAATTTGAGCTTCTTAGCAATAATTTGTTCTTGAACTTCTCTTGGTAAGTAATTCCACACTTCATCAGCAGAGTATGGAGCATTTAACAAGAACGTTGCACCTTCTTTTGCAATTTTTAAAATATCAACCTTGCTCATAAACGAAAACTGGTGACAAGCAACAAAATCTGCCTTACTAATAAGATATGCTGACTTAATTGGATTATCTGAAAATCTTAAATGAGAAGTTGTCATAGAGCCTGATTTACGAGAATCGTACACAAAATATCCTTGTCCATATTTTCCAGCATCTTCAGCAATGATTTTAATTGAGTTTTTATTTGCACCTACAGTACCATCAGCCCCTAGTCCATAGAAAACAGCTCTAACAACATCTTTAGGTTCTGTATCTAAATCGTCTGTAAACGGCAAAGATGTATGATTAACATCATCAATAATACCAACAGAAAATCCATTAATTGAGTTTGTGTTTGAACCATTATCATAAACAGCTTTCACCATGCTTGGAGTAAATTCCTTAGAAGATAAACCATAACGTCCTCCTAAAATTTTTGGCATAAATGAAATTTTAGCATTAGCAAAAGCTTTTGAAATAGTTGCAACAACATCTAAGTATAAAGGTTCACCAGTTGAGCCTGCTTCTTTTGTTCTATCTAATACAGAGATAACTTTTACCGTATTTGGTAGTGCTTTAACAAAGGTTTCTTCAGGGAATGGTCTATATAAACGAACTTTTAATAAACCAACTTTTTCTCCGTTTGCATTAAGATAATTAACTGTTTCTTCAACTGTTTCAGCACCTGAACCCATTATTACAATAACATTTGTTGCATCACTTGCACCAATATAATCAACCACATTATATTTACGGCCAGAAACGGTAGCAAATTTATTCATTTCTTCTTGAACAATATTTTCTACCTTTTGATAATATGGGTTAGAAGCCTCTCTTCCTTGGAAGAAAATATCAGGATTTTGCGCTGTACCTCTAATAACAGGTTTTTGAGGGTTAAGAGCATTTTTAGCAACAAAAGTATAATCAATTCCTTCTAACATTGAACGTAAGTTATCATCTGAAAGAACTTTAATTTTTTTAATTTCATGTGATGTTCTGAAACCATCGAAAAAGTGCATGAAAGGAACTCTGGCTCTTAATGTAGATGTTTGAGCGATTGCAGCCATATCATGAGCTTCTTGAACAGAATTTGAACAAAGCATAGCAAAGCCAGTTTGTCTACAAGCCATTACATCAGAATGGTCACCAAAAATTGATAAAGCATGATAAGAAAGAGAACGTGCTGCTACATGCATTACAAAAGGTGATAATTCACCAGCAATTTTATACATATTAGGTATCATCAACAATAAACCTTGTGATGCCGTAAATGTTGTAGTTAATGACCCTGCTTGCACACTACCATGACATGCGCCTGCTGCACCTGCTTCAGATTGCATTTCTTGAACTTGAGGCACAACACCCCAAATATTTTTTTGATTTGCCGAAGACCATGCATCAGCCCATTCTCCCATAGGAGAAGATGGTGTAATAGGATAAATAACACAAACTTCATTCATACGATGAGCCACTGACGCAGCAGCTTCGTTGCCATCCATCATTTTAAATTTTTCATCTGACATATTCAGGTTTCCTTATAAATAAAAAACAATATTGAGCTAAAATTACACCTAGCACCAAAATAAATCAAATACTTTAAATACTTTTCAAACATATTTTGAATTATTAAATAAGATAACTTGTTGCGACTAGACATTCAAAACCAATATGCTATAATAGCAATTAAAGCATTTAATTTATTGTCTTTGTTGCGAATATTTTTGAATATAAATTCATATCTCTAAATTGGTGTAAGCACATATTATAGCGGCTCTTTTTTAACAAACCTTCAAATCTATAACCTGCTTTTAGGGCCACATTATTTGATTGTTTATTTTCAGCATCTACATTAATTATCAGCTTTTTAACACCATTAGCAAACAGACCTTCTTCTATCAGTTTGATTGCTTCTTGCATATACCCATTTCCTTGCGCATCTTTTTTGAGCCAATAAGCTATCTCAAAAGCTTCATCTCGGTTCATTAAACTTATAATCCCCAATATGTCATTATCAGATTTTGCATGTATCACATATTCATACCTTTTGCTGACTTTCCATGCTTTATCTGCTTCTTGTATAAAAGCCAATTCATCTTCTTGTGTTTTTATAATTTCCGGCAATGCCCAATCTAACCAAGGTAAAACAGTTTCTCTATTTGCATCAGCAATATCAAACAGCTTTTTTGCAAAATCGGCTGTTGTTTCAGGTTTTTGTAAATATATTCTGCATCCACTTATTTTCTCTTCCATGCAAAATCACTTTTTTCAACAAGATAAAAACATATATTAACATCAAACATTAATAATCCCCGACACACATCGGGGATTATTTTTATTTTTCTTTTAAGGCTATTTTCAATACATCTTTTACTTCGCTTACTGGTATAATTTTTAAGCCTTCTTTTACATTATCAGGAATTTCTGCCAAATCTTTTTCATTGTCTTTTGGTATTATAACAGTTTTAATCCCACCTCTTAATGCAGATAAAAGTTTTTCTTTTAAGCCACCTATAGGAAGCACCCTACCCTGTAATGTAATTTCACCAGTCATAGCTACATCTTTTCTTACTGGAGTTTTGGTAAATACAGAAACTAATGTCGTAAACATTGCTATACCTGCTGATGGGCCGTCTTTGGGTGTTGCACCTTCAGGAACGTGGATATGAACATCTGTTTTTTCAAACACATCAGCATCTATATTTAACTCTTTTGAACGTGCCCTAACAACAGAATATGCAGTATCTATTGACTCTTTCATAACATCGCCCAATTTACCAGTTTGCATAACTTTTCCTTTACCAGGCATATCTACAGCTTCAATGAAAAGTATATCACCACCAACTTCGGTCCAAGCAAGTCCTGTTGTTACACCTACTTGATCATTTTCTTCTGCTTGTCCAAAATGATATTTTTTAACGCCTAAATATTTTTCTAAATTTTTAGATGTTACTTCAATTTTGAGACACTTGTCTTTTGATAGCAAAATTTCTTTTACTGATTTACGAGCAATTGCAGAAATTTCACGTTCCAGATTACGAACGCCGGCTTCTCTTGTATAATATCTGATTATATCTTTTATAGCATCATCAGAAATTGTAAGTTCTGAACACTTAACCGCATTTTCAGCAAAAATCTTGGGTATTAAATGTCTTTTAGCTATTTCTATCTTTTCGTCTTCGGTATATCCTGATAAACGTATAATTTCCATTCTATCCAATAACGGACGTGGCATATCTAAAGAGTTTGCCGTTGTAACAAACATTACATCAGATAAATCATAATCAACTTCTAAGTAGTGATCATTAAAAGAAGAGTTTTGTGCAGGATCTAACACTTCTAAAAGTGCAGAACTCGGGTCTCCTCTCCAATCGTTACCGAGTTTATCAATTTCATCGAGCAAGAACAACGGATTAGATGTCCCAGATTTTTTCATTCCTTGAATGATTTTTCCGGGCATAGAACCGATATATGTTCTTCTGTGTCCTCTAATTTCTGCCTCATCACGCATACCACCCAATGAAGCTCTTACAAATTTACGTCCTGTTGCTTTAGCAATTGATTGACCTAACGAGGTTTTTCCTACCCCCGGAGGCCCTACTAAGCACAAAATAGGTCCTTTAATTTTATCAGCTCTTGAACGAACAGCTAAATATTCAACAATACGTTCGGTAACTTTATCTAAACCATAATGATCTGCTTCTAAAATTTGAGTTGCTTTTTGCAGATCTTTATTAACTTTAGACGGTTTTTTCCAAGGAATATCCAACAACCAATCTAAATAATTACGTATAACGGTAGCTTCTGAGCTCATTGCGCCCATATTTTTAAGTTTTCTTAATTCTGAAAAAGCCTTTTCTTTTGCTTCTTTTGAAAGCTTAGTATTTTTTATGCGGTTTTTCAGAACGGTTATTTCATCTTCATCATCGCCTTCGTTTAATTCTTTTTGAATTGCTTTCATTTGCTCATTCAAATAGTATTCTTTTTGGCTTTTTTCCATTT
Source organism: Alphaproteobacteria bacterium (assembly GCA_045611785.1). Lineage (GTDB taxonomy): Bacteria > Pseudomonadota > Alphaproteobacteria > RF32 > CAG-239 > JAFTYO01. Next base: position 23,265 of record JAZKXV010000010.1, on the reverse strand, counting down.
GTTGCTTAACACGATTTTTAATCTTGTTTTCAACTTCAATCATAGCCAACTCTGCATTCATAAACTCTAAAAGTTTTTCTAAGCGAGATGATAAGTTTTCAGCTTCTAAAAGTTGTTGTTTTTCTTCAGTTTTAAGAGTGATATGAGAAGCTATTGTATCTGAAAGCTTAGCATAATCTTCAATTTGGCGAACAGCGACTAAAACATCCGGAGAAAGTTTTCTTGAAACTTTTACATATTCTTCAAACATTGATATGACAGAGCGTGATAAAACTTCTATCTCTCGTTCATCCATCTGAACTTCAGGTAACTCTTCTATACTTGCTGATATAAAATTTCCATCATCATAAAATTGTTTTACTTTAATTCTATCAATACCCTCAATCAAAACCTTTACGGTTCCATCAGGAAGTTTTAACATTTGTAAAATATTACCCAATGTACCTATTGTATATATATCATTAGCTTTAGGGTCTTCAATTGATGCTTGTTTTTGTGTTACTAAAACAACTTTTCCGCCTATTTCATTAACTTGTTGCAGAGCATGAATAGATTTTTCTCTACCGACGAACAAAGGCACAATCATCTTAGGAAACACAACCGTATCTCTTAAAGGAAGAACGGGAATCGTATCTTTTTCTTTATTTTCAATATCTTCGAACATAATCAAAGGTTTCTCCATTTATTATTTTATTTTAATATAGGAAATGTATAGTCATTTAGCAAGAGTGACAACGCTAAATCTTTTTAATCCACAAGCTAGAGCAATAATTGTTAATTAAGTTATTGCAGATTTAAAAAAAATGTTTATGATAAGTTTGTTGATATATAAAGGAATATTTTGTAGCGAAGGCATAGATGTCATTATTAAAAAAAATAACAAAGTCAAAAATAGCAATAAGCATAATTAGCCGTATAGCATACCATTACATTCGTTTCGTTAAAGCTACAACAAAATGGGACTTACGTGGTGTTGAATCTTTTTACGAAAACCTTGAAAAATATGGCAGTGTAATTTTTATTGCTTGGCACGGAAGAGTCCCTATGATACCGCCTTTTTGGGACAGAAGAAAAAGCTTGAAAGCTTTGGTATCTCCTCATCGTGACGGTCAATTAATTGCAGCTATGTTACGTCGCTTCGGCATCGGCAACATTGATGGTTCAACCAATGAAAATGCCAAAGGCGCAGCTCTCGCAATTATGAAAGAGCTAAAAAACGGCACAACCATTGCTATTATTCCTGATGGTCCTCGTGGTCCGTCCATGACAATGTCATTAAGTCCTGTGTATTATGCTCAAAAAGCCGGAATTCCTGTTATAGGGGTTACCTATAGCATTCAAAATTCTTCAATAATAGAAAAAAGTTGGGACAGAATGATCATTCCTAAGCCTTTTAATAAAGGAATTTGTGCTGTTACCGAACCTTTTATAATTCCTAAAGATGCATCAAAAGAAGAATTGGAAGAGTATCGTTTAAAAATTGAAAACACTCTTAACAATTTAACTTGGGAAATTGACAAGCAAATGCAAATGCCCTACATTCCTAAGGGAACAACTCCAAAAAATAAACGCAAAAACGTTAATCAAACTAAAGGAAACCAAACTAATGCTAATTAAAATTTATAACACTCTGCTTCGTATTTTGTATCCATTGGTTATTAGACCATATATTGAAAAACGTAAGAAAAAAGGCAAAGAAGACATTAAGCGTTTTAATGAAAGAATCGGTCGTCCGACAAAAGAACGCCCTGAAGGAAAACTTATTTGGATGCACGGAGCATCTGTTGGTGAATCTATTTCCATGTTGCCTTTAATACAAAGACTTTTGGAAACATATAAAGATGCACATGTTATGGTTACTACCGGTACAACTACTTCTGCTGAAATTATGGCTAAACGTTTACCTGAACGAGCTTTCCATCAATATTTACCGATTGAACACCCTGTTTTTGCTACTCGCTTTATAAAACATTGGCATCCTGATGTTGCATTATGGTTTGAATCTGAGTTTTGGCCGGCTACACTTTCAAGTATTAAGAAAAAAAATATTCCGCTTATTTTAGTTAACGGTAGAATTTCTAACAAATCTTTCAAACGTTGGCAACAGTTTGATTTTGCAATTAAAGAAATTTTAGACTGCTTTACTTTATGCTTAGGTCAATCAGATCAGGATGAATATCGTTTAAGAGTAATGGGTGCAAAAAACACATTATGCTTAGGTAACTTAAAATATGCTGGTCTTCCTCTTCCTGTTGATGAAGGAAAGAAAAAAGAAATTGCAGAACAAATCGGCGATCGTACCACTTGGCTTGTTAGCTCAACTCATGAAGATGAAGAATTTAAAATCGGAAAATTCTTAAAAGATTTAGATAAAAAAATTCCTGGTGTATTAACTTTCATTGCTCCTCGTCACCCTCATAGAGGTATCGAAATTAAAGAAAGATTACAAAACGAGCTTGGATTAAAAGTTGCATTACGTTCAGCAAATGAAAAAATCACACCTGACACAAATGTTTACATTGCTGATACCATTGGTGAATTAGGTATTTGGTATGAGCTTTTTGATCTTGTGTTTATTGGAGGATCTTTAATTCCACACGGAGGACAAAACTTTATGGAACCTTCTCGTTGCCGTGATGCTGTTATTGTAGGTCCTCATATGCACAATTTTACCGATGCTGTTAACAGAGCTAAAAAAGCTGACGGACTTATCCAAGTTAATGACGTTATTGACTTGATGGCAATGGTTGAAAACTTGCTTACCAACCACGAGCTCTTAGAAGCTAAACGCTCTTTAGCATACAATTGGGCTAACGGAGAAGCTAAAGTTTTAGATGGCATTGTTGAAAAACTTCAATGTTACCTTGATTAAACGCTCTGAGGATTTGTTATATGAAAACGCCAACCTTTTGGAATAAAAAAAGTTTACTTGCTTATATGTTGTCTCCATTAGGTTGGCTTTATAATTTTGCAACTCTTTTAAGAATTGCAATTAAAAAACCTTATAAAGCCGAAATACCCGTAATATGCATTGGTAATTTAACTGCCGGCGGAACCGGAAAAACTCCTGTTTCAATTGCTGTTGCTGATATATTATCTAAAAAAGGACAAACCCCATTTTTTATATCAAGAGGTTATGGCGGAAAATTAAGCGGTGTTTTGGTAAACAACAAAATACATACCCCAACAGAGGTTGGTGATGAGCCTCTATTGTTATCTCAATCTGCTAACGTATGCATAAACCACAATCGAGCAGAAGCTGCAAAATTAGCAATCGCCAACGGTGCACAAATTTTAATTATGGATGATGGTTTTCAAAACCCTACCCTTTATAAAGATTTATCATTTTTAGTTTTTAATGGAAAATTCGGTATAGGAAACGGAATGGCGCTTCCTGCCGGTCCGTTACGTGAAACTTTCAACAGCGGAATCAAAAGAGCCGATGCCATTATTATCATCGGCAAAGATGAAACTAATTTGTCTCAAAAAACGACACTACCCATATTTTATGCTGACATTAAAGAAGAAAAGCCTCAAACATCAAACCCTAATGTGTATGCTTTTGCAGGTATCGGATATCCTGAAAAACTATATCAATCACTTAAAAATGTTGGCTTAAATGTTGTTAAAACCAAAGATTTTCCGGATCATCACTTTTATACAAAAGCAGAACTTGAAGATATAATTCAAACAGCAAAAAATGAAAATTTAGATATTTTTACAACATCTAAAGATTATGTTAAAATACCGGCAGATTTACAACCCTACTTCAATGTTCTTAATATTAAAATATCTTGGCATGATCAAAAAGCTTTAGAAGAATTTTTACAAAATAAAATAGGATAATAAAAAATGACTAATCGTTTAAAACTGGCTTTACTAGCAATCGTTTTTATATTGGGCTATGTAAGCCTTTCTTTTGAGCTTATTTTACTTAGACAACTTATTAACTTTGTTGGCTCAAATACATTAATTACATCTCTTGTTATCACTTTTATTTTGTTATTTATGAGCATTGGATATTATTTAGGCTCTGTAATACAATTTAACAAACACAATATCAGATCTCTAACCAAAAAAATGATTATTAATTTGAATATCATTTTCATTTTAGCATCTTCTTATTATTTAATGGAAGCATATTTTATCTTGATGCATTCATTTAACATTACAGGGTTTTTATTTCCTGTCAGCTTATATTGTTTAATATTTATTGCTATTCCATCAATATTTATGGGCTTTATCACATCAACAATAGGCAGAATCATCCACCATTATGATGCAGATTATACAGGTAGATTTATGGCTGTTGATACATTTGGAAGTGTTGCGGGCTCAATTGCAACAACTCTTATATTTATGCCTTTTTTATCTGTTAGCATCACCATTGTTATCTTAATTGTTTTAACATCTTCTTGCTTGCTGATTATATGCAATAAAAAAGAGCGAATTGCTTGTTTTGTATTAGCTGTCTTATTTATTGTTTTTAGCTATATCGTTAATAACGAACGACTGATATCCGGCACAAGCCATCTTATCAAAGATGATGAAGTTTCAAGGTTGGAAATTATTCCGGAAGATATAGTTAATAATGAACCTCAATCATTCTTAATGAAAATAAACGGTTCATATTCATCTAAAGTTTCAAAAAAAGAAGATTTGTTCTTTGACTATATTAAGTTCATTAATAACAATTTTATTAATAAGTTAGACCCAAATAAAACTCATGACATATTAATATTAGGCGCCGGAGGGTTTACAATCGGAATTAACGATAGAAAAAATAATTACATATTTGTAGATGTAGAAAAAAATCTAAAAACAATTGTCGAAGAAAAATTCTTACAAAAACCTTTAAGCCCCAATAAGCAGTTTATATTTCAAGATGCTTATTTATATATGCTAAACAATAAAAATAAGTATGATATCATTATTGTAGATGTATTTTCATCATTGCAAAGCATACCTCTTAACTTTGTAACCACAAATTTCTTTTCTATGGTAAAAACACACCTTAAATCAGATGGAATTATGATTGCAAATATAATTACCTCACCTGATTTTAAAAATAAATTTTCACAAAGAATAGATAATACCTTGCATTCTGTATTTAAACACAACTTGAACAGACAAGTTCTTCACTATAATAATACAATGTCAAACGTAGAATATATCTATTATAATCATGGAGATGACAACACAATTTATACATTAAATAAAAGCTCTGCAATGTACGGACAATAATATTATAAAAAAAATGAAAAAAATTAAAAAAAGTTCTTGCATTTATAAAAAAAATACTTTATGTATAGCTTTACCAAAAGATATTGGGGCGTCGCCAAGCGGTAAGGCATCGGCTTTTGGTGCCGACATTCGTTGGTTCGAATCCAGCCGCCCCAGCCAGACTGTACAGGGTTAGCGAAATTCTTTGCTAACCCTTGATTTTTATGGCTTTCCGCGAGTTCGAAAGATTTTATATACCCTGATTGTAGTTTTTTGTTATCATTTCCCTGTAATCCTTGATTTACTTGGCTTTGCATCGGTTCGAATGATTTTGTAGTTTTTTTCTTTAAAATAGTTGTATTAACAAACTCATTAAATGGAAATCTTAACTTGTAACTTATCTCGCCTTCAGTCAAAGTTATGTTCTCAAATACAAATTTTAACAATAATCTTTTCAAATCTACATTAGATGATTTTTCAAACATATATCCCGATTGCGTGGCTATATCTAACAATCCCAAAATTGTTTCATCAAAGTAGTTATCAGCCTTCTCATGCGCAGAAATCCTTCTTTTTATGCGTTCAATTTTAACTTGTATATCATTTCGCTTAGTATCAAAAGTTTCTCGGTCAAGTTCTCCATCAAGCCTTAAATCGAATAATGTATCTAACTTTTCTTTCAGTTTTTCCTGTTCACCTTTAAGCCTTTTAATCTCATTTGAGTTAAACTTTCTTTCAGATGCTTTTGAGGATTTTAGATTTTGCTGAAGTTCCATTACTGTACAGTCAGGGAGTTTGATACGATTTAATATCGGAGTGATACGTTTAGTTATTTCTTCCTCACGTATATAAATTCTTGTACTGTCTTTCCGCCAGCAAGTCACATAGCTATACATGCCCTTCTTTAATTCACAAGGGCATTGTCTCTTAGTTACACCACAGGTAATCAATGAACGATAAACCGTATTGTTTTCTTTGTATATTAAGAACTGCCCTGCCCTAATGGCTTTTTGTTCTTGGCATAAATCCCATATTTCTTTAGTTATCAATGTAGGATATATATGTGGCATAAGACCTCGTTTGGTTTTCATTTCCCCATAATAAAATGGATTGTCTATAATAAAGAGCATTGTGCTCCTATGTATTTTACTGCCTTTGCGTGTCCTTAACCCCATCATATTGGCATAATGTGCTATTTCAGACATACTGGCTTTGCCTAATGAATACATTTCATAACATTTTCTAATAATTGATGCTTCCGGTTCTTTCTGACGAACAAAATGCTTTCCTCGTTCATCAACAAAATTTTCATAACCAAGCGGTGCTAATCCGGTAATCTCTCCATTTTTGTTCTTTTGTTCGGTAGAACGACGGACATTCTCGGATAATTGCAAAACATATGCTTTTGCTCCCATCACCGAAAAATCCCATCTCATAATATCAACTGATGAGGATTTACTGTTTAATACCATACCCTCTCGGTAAAAATGAAGCTCAATTTTATCTTGTCGCATTAATTCATCAAGAAGTACACTTTCTTTGAAACTTCTTTGTACACGGTCAACAGTATCGGCAACAATAGCAATGATTTCCTTCTGTTTCTTACAAAAGTTTATCATTTCCATAAATTGCTTACGTTGACCACGAGTAGAACTCTCAACAATTTCAAAGGTTCTGATAACTTCCAGTTCTTTTCTATCTGCATATTCGTGCAGGCGATTACTCTGAGCAAGTAGGCTTAACCCCTCTTCTTGCATCTTCGTTGATACTCTCGTTAGTATTATTGCTTTCATTTTCTAAAATCTCCTGTCGCATCATTAATAAACATTTTGCAAAACCTATTAAATGTCTGGCACCTTGTTCTAATTGTGCATCTGATAAAGGTTCTGATGATATGTTTCGCAATGCTTCTTTTAACCCTGCTGTCATTTTATATTATCTCCTTACAAATGCAAGCTAATATATTGATTTGGCTGCTTTTTATACAGGGGCTCAAAAATGAGCCCCTGTATATTTGAGCCTAAATATGAAGCAACATATTAGCATTATTAATGGCTGTCTCTTGAGCCATTTGTTGTGCCATGGCTAAACTTCGCTCTCTTTCAGCTTCCTTGTCTTTAGCCTTTTGCTCACGTTCTTCTTTCTTTTTATTACGACGGCGTTCGTTTGCCTCTTTTTTACGAATGTTGGCGTTATCAATCTCTTTTGCCAAGAACTCTGTAATATCTTCATCAAACTCTCTTTCGGCAACGCTGGTATAAAAATCTGCCAAGAAACTGAGTTTTTGTTCAGTATTCAACAAATCTAAAGAATAGCGAACAATACGTTTACCGCCTAAACGAAGAGTAAAGATGGAATTTTTCTCAGTATCCGTCATTAATTTATTCATACGGTTTGATATGTCCCAAGTATCATGTTTGAAGTTTTTCATATTCTCGGTCAAAAGTTTCAAAATACGCTCACGAGCCTTTTCAAGTGTAAGTAATCCTTCATCTTTTGAAGTTTCAATTTTGTTTGCGTTGTATTTTGCTAAAAAGTTTTTCATTTTTATTTTCCTTTCAAAAATTATGTTTTGTTAAAATTATTAAGTTTGTTGTTATAGGTGTCCGTTAATAACATAAACTAAGTCATCATCTGCAAACGGACATTTGGCTTCGTCGCTGTAAATAAAATCGTAATCCGGAGTAATGAAGGCGGCTATCTCATCGTTTGATTTCTCTACGACATCTTTGTATTTCATTATTTCATCCAGTTTGAGGTCAGGATAATCCCATCCGAGGCCTAAAGAATCAAATTGTGCAGATACTTTGTGATAAATTGCATTATCATTACCATATTCCAAAAAATTACTGTCCATAAAAGATTTTACGGCTTCGTCCAAATTCCCATCACAATCTTTTGCTTCTGAATTGATTTCATCTTTGTTTTGAGAAATCATTTCTTCTTTATTGGCATAGACTTTCTCCCATTTCCCTACGAGTGAAATATTACCACATTCGTAGATAAGAGCTTCTTCCAATAGTTCAAAAAACGGATGGTCTTTTGTTCTTGCTACAGTTAAACAATGTGTCATTGTATTTTTCCTTTCATTTTTTAGGTTAAAGTTAAAAAAAGAGCATAATAATTCTGTATGGCATTTAGGCATCCCTTTACGCCAATTAGTGTTAAAACTGTTGGTTTTGTTAGATTTTTAGTTAGTTATGGCATTCCAGAATATAAACTATATCTGTTGTTTCATAAGGCCATCGTTTTTCTGTTAAATAGTGAAGCTCACCTTGAGCGGTTATAAAACCATAAACACCTTGAGGAGTATTTATGACATTGCAGTAGCGTTTTATTCCTATCCATTGGCAAGAAGCAAAATGTTTTAATCCAGCTTCTTCTACTTCTTCCGGAAGATAATCTGCTACTCTTGCTACAATTCTGTAATTCATAACTTTCTCCTAGTACACAAAGCGAGCCATATTAACGATGTTCTCTAAGCGTTTTGCATCTCTTTTAAGGCAATATTTTCTTACCATTGATGCTATTATGTAAGCTAAAACAGTCATTTTATTTTCCTTTCATTTTTAAGTTTTACAAGTTGGTATTGCTACCTGACAATGTTAGTATGAAAGAAAACAAAACCATAAGTCAACGCCTTATTTTTCAAGGGGTTAGAGCAATCCGGTTTTTAAATATATTTAAATGGGTATTGATGGGTTTATCGGGATAAAAAGTTTTTGATGAATTTAATATAAAATGCAAAATTTTATAAAATTTCATTACGAATCGCATAAAATGACCTAAATTAATTTTATTTTTAAGCGAAATTAAACCTATTATAGAATATATTTTTACATATAAATTTTATGATAGGAAAAATTATGAGAAAATGGGTTAACATAAATGAAGAGCAATTTCGTAAAGATACTTACTATGCAAATATAGAGAAGAAATCACCAAATGCTTCATTGGAATTAGACATTCCATTAATAGAACACCTTAATTATCAAAAAGATACTGAAACTTATATTTACGACTTGGTAAAAAGGGAATATGCCCAAAGCCTTTCTGAGATGATTATAAACAATACTTATATATACAGTAATAATATATCAGATATTCTTTCCTCTTCTCGTAATTTTATTGATATATTTCAAGATGTATATAATTTGCAGCCCAAACAGGATATAAAAAATATCGGCAGTTCAATAAAGGAATTAATAACTTGCTATGAAGAAAAAATTAAATCGGGTTTAATTGAAGAAAAAAGATTTGAAATATTAAAAAATTTTCTGTTAAGCATCCCTTCTAAACAAACAGGTACTATCTCTATAAGTGACAATTATTTAGACCAATATGCTAAATATTATGCAAATGGGCTAAGACACTTTTTATCTTTATTGGCTACTATTTTTAATACCGATATTGAACAACCCAAACAAAAAACCGGCTATGATATTGAACTTTATAATAATGATAAAAAAAGATTCAACGAGTGGTTTGATAAATTTGAAAATGAATATGAATTTGAAGAATCTAAAATCCAAATTGATTTTCCTCAAAACAATCCTCATATCCATATTGAAACAGAAAGTTTTAATAACATTAAATTACATCTTAAAGATATCAATTTTGAAAATGATGATGCTTTTTCTACCATAAATGATTTGTTATTAAACTTTAATTGTCTCAGAACGATGGTCTTTGAGAATTGTAATTTTAATTATTGGTTTTATGAGCACTCAAGGTCTCTTCTTTTTAAAAACTGCATCTTTAATGCTCCCGTATATTATCATGCCAAGCCTCAAATAGGATATCTTTCCATTATCAGTTTTTTGAGATTTGAAAAATGTACATTCAATGACAATGTAACCATTACTGATATGAACAAAGGTATCGGTGATAAAATAATATTAAAAGATTGCAGATTTACCGAAAATGCAAATCTTAATATATCAGATGCCACTTATTTAGATACTCTTTTTGATAATGTAACTTTTGAAGGAAAAGTATCATTTGAAAATATTCGATTTAATGATACTAAATGGAGTAATCTGTTCTTCTTAAACGATTTTAGAAATAAAAATATATCTCTTCCGTTTGATGCGAGACTCAAACAAATTGTATTCGGTATGAAAATGGTAAGAATATCCCATCAATCTATCAGAAACTTTGTAAAAATCTTAAAAGATAGTAAGTTGAACGATTATGCTCAAGAATTAGAACAATTTTATATACCGGATGATAGTAGCATAAAAAACAAAGAACAGATTGATATTGCTATAAAATCCGATTGGGTTGGTATTAAACTGGCCGCACGTATTTTGGAACTTTCATACAACACTCTGCTTACAATGCGAAAAGAAGATAAAGCGACCGGAATTACCCGAATTCCATATATAGGCGAAGGAAAAAGCACAAGATACTACTACCCGCTCCTTATCGCTTATAAGAAAAAGGATATGGATTTAGTGAATAAACTAGCAAAAGAGATGCATGGTAAGAAATGATATTTTGATATATGATAATCAAATATTTGTTAATGTAGGTTATTGAAGATGCTAAGAATATTCTTAAAGAATCGTATAATCAAAGGATATAAGCATTACCTTTAAGCTGTTAATTTTCGATATTGATTAGTTTTTGATATATCAATAAAAATATTCATAGCATACAAAACAAAAGAATCCTGTGATTCAATAAGACTAATGCTTGCTCTTCTTAACAGTCAATATAAAATAGCACTAATAATATTAAACAATTGCGAATAATTCATAGCTATTATCAATCAAAAGATAATGAATTTAAATTTGATAAAGGAGAGAAGTGTGAAAATATTTAATCCGAATATACAGCAAGAATGGATTGGAGATTTTTATTTAGAAGAAAATGAAGATATTAAGTTTTCTGGTCTTTTAATTTATACGCCTAATGATGGTATGAGACTTCATTTATCTTGGAATATGTTTTCAGAAGAGCGAGATGCTATATTAAATAAAAATAATTTGATTTTTAAAGGGAATATAACTCAAATTGGATATATAACTGTTTTAGGTACAGTGAGTATAGGTAGTTATATTAACTTCAATGTTTTATCTAAAGCAATTTTTGGGGTTAGTTGTGTAATTTTTGGATGTTATTTAGATAAAAACGAAGCTTTGATTTCTGAAATAAGTTTTTCTGTTCCGTGCTTAAAATCATTTTGTTCTTCAAATACGGATTTACAAATATATAATTCAGCACCTTTATTAGAAGCAAAAAGCAATGAATATGAAATCCAAATAATAAACAAACCTGAAAGAAAATATTCTCTATTTTCAATACTAAATATTGCCAAGGATATTAATATTGAAGAAAAAGTATTAGATTACTTGCAGCAAAAACAAATAGAAATCTCAGATTATAATCCATACTTTTTATTGAGATTTAACCAAAAGAAATCATTTTATGATATCTTATATATAAAAAATCAAATAGCAAAACTGTTTTCTGTTCTGATGATTGAGTCTCAAGAAATTTTAGATTTAAAAATAAAAATAGAACAATCAAATTATTCAGTTTTTTTAGCTCCAGTTACTAAGGTAAATAATAGAGAATATAAACACTGCGAATTGCCGGTTTATCTGGAAAATATAACATCATCTTTTGAGGAGATTTTAGAATTATGGTTAGAAATGACAAAAGATGAATTTAATATTTTGAATATTATTTTAACAGATAAATTATATAATAGAGCAGATGTTGGATATCAATCAATAATGAATTATAGGTCTTTTATTGAGGATTGGCAAACTACATATGGGAAAAATAAAGATAATGGACAACATTTACAGAACTTCTTTGAGGAGAATTTATCAGAAAAAAATGATTGTATTTACGGGGGATTATTAAAAATCTTTCCCAATATTAATAATGCAAGAGATTTTGGGGATAAATTACTTGAAATTAGAGATTGTCTTGGACATATAAAGACTAAAAGAGCAAATGCGGAAAAATATACAAAAAATAAAGATATATTGGAAAATGAGATAAAAATTAAGAATTTTTGTGAGATTTTGTTTATAGTAATAATTAAAGCAATACATAGAAAGTTTGGAATTATACATAATGAGAAGCAATTAGAAAGGTTGTATGGACGAGGAAGCGTTTGGCAAAATGTTTTCAAATAATTCTATCTAGTATTCGAAATAATCTAAGTACGTTTACTCGGTTGGAAATAGAGTTTAAGCACAATAATTTATCTATTGTTGGAATATAGCATCCATACATAGACCGCAAATATAGAACAAATGCAACATTAAATTTCAAATATGGATTTTAGCAAGTTATAAGAGAATGTAATTCTTGTTTGTAACCAAGGTAAAGGAGGCTTTTTAGTCTCCTTTATTTTTTATGGCATTGTATCTTTTATATAACGGTGTAAAGTTTGCCAAGTGCAGCCCATAAGTCGTGCAATTTCGGCTTTTGATACATTTTTATCCAATAGTTCTTTTATTTTATCATGCTTTTTTTCTAGTTTTTTATAACTAAAACCATAAGGTCTGCCCAAATGTTTGCCTTCATCTTTAAGCCTTTGCAGTGAATTTCTTGTTCTGTCGGATATTAGTTGACGTTCTATTTCAGAAGCAAGCGAGAATGCGAAGGCAAGAACCTTTGAAGATATATCGGAACCAAGTCTGTAGTTTTCTTTCAAAGTCCAGATTTGGCATTCACGCTCAAGACATTGTTGCAAAATTCCCATAACCTCGAGCAGATTTCTGCCCAATCTGCTCAATTCGGTTGCAATTAAAATATCGCCTTTTTTTAGTTTTTTAAGCAGTTTTCCTAATTTTCTTTCATTTAGTGATTTTCTTGAAGAAATGACCTCATTAAGCCATTTATCGATTTTTAGATTGTTTTTATCGGCAAACGCTTGTATTTCATGCGTTTGATTACAGATTTGTTGATGTGATGTACTGATTCTACAATAGCCATAAATCATGGTAAATTCCTTTAATAGTTTACTTAAATATTTATAGGAATTAGCAAGATTTATGCTTAATTTGGTATCAAAAATAGACGCTCTCCATAAATCACCGTCTATATTACAGATTATTCCCCAGTTGATAATAAAGACTAGAAACATAAAAATCAATCTTAAAATCAAGACAATGCCATATATTGTCAACACTTTATAAAAGGCCGCAAATTCATATAGTTACATATACTACTTAGACGGTGATATATGTATATTAAAACCTTTGACAACGTATCATCTTTATTAAAAGATGATTTAACTGTTGAGATAAAGAAGAATGCAAAGCTTTCAATAGCTTCTGCATATTTTTCTATATATGCCTTTGCAGAATTAAAGAAGCAATTAGAGAACATTGAAGAACTTCGCTTTATTTTTACATCACCTACATTTATTACAGAAAAGACACCAAAAGAAAAAAGAGAGTTTTACATACCAAGACTGGCTCGTGAAAAGAGCATCTATGGAACAGAATTTGAAGTAAAGCTTCGTAATGAACTGACACAAAAAGCTATTGCAAAAGAATGTGCAGAATGGATTAAAAATAAAGTTCGCTTCAAATCTAACAAAACAGGACATACGATTCCAGGTCTTATTAATGTTGAAAACGAAGATAACTCAAGCTGTGCGTATTATCCTATAAATGGTTTTACAACTGTTGATTTAGGTTGTGAGAAAGGAAATAACTGTTTTTGTATCATCAATAAGTTTGAAGCACCCATGAGTAAGGGATATCTTCAACACTTTAATGAACTTTGGACTGATAAAGACCAATTACAAGATGTAACAGAAGAAATCATTGAAAGTATCAGCTCTGTTTATAATGAAAACTCACCAGAATTTGTTTATTTCTTTACACTTTTCAATATTTTTAATGAGTTTTTGGATGATATTAATGAAGATGTTCTTCCAAACACAGCTACCGGATTTAAGGAAAGTGCAATTTGGAACAAACTTTACAATTTCCAAAAGGATGCTTGCCTTGCTATTATCAATAAGCTGGAAAAATATAATGGTTGTATTTTAGCAGATAGTGTTGGTCTTGGTAAAACATTCACAGCTATATCTGTTATCAAATACTATGAAAACCGTAATAAAAACGTTCTTGTATTATGTCCGAAAAAGTTAAGTGATAACTGGACAACCTATAAAGAAAACTACGTAAACAACCCGATTGCATCAGATAGACTTCGTTATGATGTGCTTTATCACACGGATTTGTCTCGTGTAAGAGGAAAATCAAATGGTCTTGATTTAGGTAAAATAAATTGGAGCAATTATGATTTAGTAGTGATTGATGAAAGCCATAACTTCCGCAACGGTGGACAGTCATATTTAGACAGTGAAGGTGAACAAAAAGACAATCGCTACAATATCTTGCTTAACAGAGTTATTAGAAAAGGTGTCAGAACAAAGGTTTTGATGCTTTCTGCTACACCTGTAAACAACCAATTTATAGATTTAAAGAACCAACTTGCCCTTGCTTATGAAGGAAATGCTAAACAACTTAATGAAAAGCTTGGCGAAGGTAAGAATGTTGAACAAATCTTTAGAGAAGCTCAAAGAGCTTATAATCATTGGAGCGAATTACCCCAACATGAAAGAACTGCATCTCGTTTATTAAGTAGTTTAAGTTTTGACTTCTTTGATTTGCTTGATAGTGTAACTATCGCTCGTTCTCGTAAACATATTGAAAAATATTATAACACTTCAGATATTGGTAAGTTTCCTGATAGATTAAAACCAATAAACCACTATCCAAAGTTAAGCTTAAAAGAAGGAACTATTTCATATAAAGAGATTTTTTCAGATTTATTGCAATTAGAATTATGTATTTACACTCCATCTAAATACATCTATGAAAGTAAACGTGATGAATATGAAGAAAAATACGGAAGAGATGTAAGCCACGGTGTATTTTTCAAACAAGCAGACCGTGAACAAGGTGTTCGTCGTTTGATGAGCATAAACCTTATGAAACGTATGGAAAGCTCGGTTTATTCATTTAATCAAACATTATCCCGCATAATTGAACGCATCAACAGAACTATTGAAAATATTGAACTTTTTGAAAAGAAAAAGAATGATTATGAACTAATCAATGATTTTAGTGAATTTGAAGACTTTGATGAAGATTATGATGTTTCAACCGGAAGCAAAATAAGCATATCTCTAAAAGATATGGACTATCAATCTTGGAAAAGAGATTTAAGAGCAGATGCTCATATTTTGGAACATTTATATAAAGAAACAAGTTCTATAAGTGTTGAAGATGACTTCAAATTACAAACATTAATGCAACAAATTAAGCAAAAAGTAGAAAATCCAATCAATGGAAATAATAAGAAAATCCTAATTTTTACTGCTTTTGCTGATACTGCAGATTATTTGTATGATAATGTTTCAAAGTATGTGAAAAAGAACTTTGGACTAGATACAGCAGTAATTAGTGGTTCAGTTGATGGAAAGAGCACAGTTGCAAAACTTCCACAAGATATGAATACGGTTCTGACTTGTTTTTCACCAATATCAAAAGAAAAACACCTTTTATTACCTGATACACCTGCAAATATTGATATTTTAATTGCAACAGATTGTATCTCTGAAGGTCAAAACCTACAAGACTGCGACTATTTAATTAACTATGATATCCATTGGAATCCAGTTCGCATCATCCAACGTTTTGGTCGTATTGACCGTATTGGAAGTAAGAACTCTGTAATACAACTTGTAAATTTCTGGGCTCCGGTAGAATTAGATGAATACATTAAGTTAAAAGCCCGTGTTGAAGGCAGAATGAAAGCTGTAAACCTTGCAGCAGGCGGTAATGATAATGTTATCAATCCGGAAGACGACCCAGATTTATCATATCGTAAGCAACAGCTTGAAAAGTTGCAAACAGAAGTAGTTGATATAGAAGAAATGGGTTCAAGCATATCCATTATGGATTTGGGGTTAAATGAATTTCGTTTAGATTTGTTGGAATATATTAAAGAAAATCCTGATGTAGAAAAGAACCCGACCGGTATGAATGCTGTTGTAAAAGCAACACCAGATATGCCTGCCGGTGTAATTTATATCTTAAAGAACATCAATAAAGACACCAACATCAATGATATGAACCGTTTGCATCCGTTTTATATGGTTTATATCAAAGAAGATGGCGATATTGTCTGTAATCACTTACAACCCAAAGAATTGCTTGATAAATTGCGTTTGGCTTGTAAAGGAAAGCCTGAAGTTGATAAAGAAACTTGTGCCATTTTCAATAAAAAGACAAAAGACGGCAAAGATATGAAGCAATATTCAAATCTTTTGAGCCAAGCAATCAATTCTATAATTGCCGTAAAAGAAGAAAGTGATGTAGATAGCCTGTTCTCTGATGGTGGCACATCTGCTTTGGTTAATGAAATAAGCGGACTTAATGATTTTGAACTGATTTGTTTCCTTGTAGTGGAAGGAGAAAGTAAATGCTAAACTTCCCTAAAGAAACAGAAGTAAATAAAATGGTTGCTAAAAACAAATTTTATGAAAAAGCCAACATTAGCAACACATTAAAGGAAAGCTTTGTAAACGATATTGAAAAGATTACTTGGGCAAACAAACTTGCACCAAGCACAATGAACATATCAGGTTCTGATAATATTAAAGAACTGGAAGTATTTCATATTAAATTAAAAACCAATAATTTTAATGAAAAGATTTTGGAAGCCATAGATAAGGCAATTCCTTACTATATTTTGTTTGTTTTGGAATATAATGATAAGTTCCAACTTTGGTTAGGCTATAAAGAAAAAACAACAAACGGAACAAGTAAAGCAAACATTGTAAAATACTATCATAGTGATTGGGAAAAAGAGCCAAGCATAACATTACAAGGTAATAAGCTTGATAGCATTTATGAAAACTTTTTAAGCCAACTTTCAGATGGATTGATTGATATATCAAGCGAAGAAGACCTTAAAACCAAAGTAAACCAAACCGTAGAAATTCAAAAATTAGAAAATCAAATAGAGAAATTAACCAAGAAAATGACGAATGAAAAACAATTCAATCGTCAAATAGCCATTCGTGCAGAAATCAAAGACCTGCAAAAACAATTAGATACTTTGAAAGGAACTAACAATGGATAAGATGAAGATGGAAACAGCCAATAAAACATTGGAAAAGTTAGAAATATTGAAAGAAATGTTTCCGGAAGTGATAACTGAAACAAAAGATGCAAATGGCGATATTGTATCTGCTGTTGATGCTAAAAAGTTAGAGCAACTCCTTTCTACTAAAGTAATTGAAGGTGATGAATCTTATGATTTTACTTGGGTTGGCAAAAAACAAGCTATGGTTGAAGCAAACAGACCAATTCGTAAGACACTTCGTCCTTGCAAAGAAGAATCTGTTGATTGGGAAAACACAGAAAACCTTTATATTGAAGGTGATAATTTGGATGTTTTGAAGCTTTTGCAAGAAAGTTATTTGAATAAAATCAAAATGATATACATAGACCCACCTTATAATAAGGGTAATGACAGTTTTATCTATCCGGATGATTACAAAACTAATAAAGACCAATATGACGAAGAAGTTGGTGCTATTGATGAAAGCGGTTACAGAATGTTTAAGAACACTGAAACTAATGGTCGTTTCCATTCATCTTGGTGCTCTATGATGTATTCTCGTTTAAAACTTGCAAGAAATCTACTAACTGATGATGGTGTTATTTTTATATCTATAGATGATGATGAGGTTGAAAATTTAAGAAAACTATGTGATGAAATTTTTGGTCATAGCAATTTTGTTGCACAGATTGTTGTTGAAGGAACACCTAAAAATGACCCTTATATTGTTTCAACTGCTCATGAATACTGTTTAGTTTATGTTAAAAACTTTGAAAAAGCTAAAGAAGTTTCGTATGGTATATTTGATAGCAGATATGAAACATTACTTAATATATATGATAAAAATGGTAATGATTACAGCAAAACAATGAATGATTTGAAACAGTTTTATAAAGACAATGATTATATGTCTGATAATATTTCAAATTATAAATATGCAGATGAGTACGGAATTTATAGAATAGGACCAATTGATGACCCTCAAAGTGGAGGTCCAAAAGATAAAAGAATTAATCCTAAAACAGGTAGAGAGTGTGCAACTCCAACCTCTGGATGGCGTTGCACACTCTCTACCTGGAATGAATGGATTGCACAAAATTTAATATTATTTCCAGATGATGACACAAAACTTCCTGCAAAAAAAACATATATATCAAAGGATAGATTAGATGTTATGAGAGGATATCATAAAATACAAACACGTAAAGATACAGACATGCTCAAAAATATGTTTGAAGAAGATTCTTCTCCATTTTCTAATCCAAAACCAATGGAATTAATAAAACTATTTGTTCAAAATACAAATGATAAAGATGCTATAATATTAGATTTTTTTTCGGGTTCGGCAACAACAGCACATGCTATAATGCAACTAAATGCTCAAGATGGAGGTAAAAGAAAGTTTATTATGGTTCAATTACCTGAAATTATTGAAATAAAATCAGCAAATACAAATAAAGCGAAGAAGATTATTAATGCTGCTTTATCGTTTTTAGATAAACATAATATGAAACACAATATCTGTGAAATCGGTAAAGAACGCATCCGTCGTGCTGGAAACAAAATCAAAGAAGAAACAGGTAAACAAGACCTTGATATAGGTTTCCGTGTCTTGAAACTTGATGAAAGCAATATGAAAGATGTGTATTATACACCGGATAAAATAACTCAAGCAAATTTATTAGACCAAATTGAAAACATTAAAGAAGGCAGAACAGGTAATGACCTTTTATATGCTTGTATGTTAGAATGGGGTGTAGAGTTGTCATTACCACATAAAATTGAAAACATTGATGGTTTTGAAGTTCATGTTGTAAATGACGGTGATTTAATAGCTTGTTTTGATAAAAATATTACAGATAATGTTATAAGAAAAATAGCTAAAATGAAGCCATTAAGAGTTGTATTTCGTGATGCTTCATTTGAAACAGATGCTAAAAAAACTAATATGAAAGAAATATTCAAACTAGAGTTTCCTGGTCTTGATAACGAAAGCTTAAAAAGAAAAGTAAAAATTTTATAGGAGCTTTTGTAATGAGTAAAAGAAAAATGGAATTAAAGTTTAAACATCAAAGTTTTCAAATAGAAGCAGCAAAAGCTGTTTGTGATGTGTTTGATGGTCAACCTTACCAAAATTTGAATAGATATCTTATCGACCAAGGTAAGATAAGTGCTAGTCAAGCAGAAGCCGATTTAGAAATTAATGGCTTTCAAAATCATAGGGTTTTATTAACAGATGAACAAATAAAAAAGAATATTAACACATTACAAGTAAGAAACTTAATAAAACCATCGGAGCAATTAGAAGGAAGAACTACTCTACATATTCCATATAATCTAACTGTTGAAATGGAAACAGGTGTTGGTAAAACATATACCTACATTAAAACAATGTTCGAGCTTAATAAACGTTATGGTTGGAGCAAATTTATTGTTATTGTGCCTAGTATTGCCATTCGTGAAGGTGTATATAAATCTTTTCAAGTAACACAAAAACACTTTGTTGAAGAATATGGAAAAATAATAAAGCCTTTTGTATATAGTTCATCAGATTTAACAAAAATTGAACATTTTGCTAGTGATAGCAACATTAATGTGATGATTATTAACTCACAAGCATTTAATGCTATTAGCGCAACAGAAAAGGCGATGATAGAATATGAACAAGCTATCAAAATTGGAGAAAAACCTAAAAAATTACCTAAAGAAACCAGAAAAATATTTATGAAACTAGATGAGTTTCGTTCTCGTCGCCCGATAGATGTTATTGCAAAAACTAATCCTATTTTAATTATTGATGAACCACAGTCTGTTTTAGGAAATGCAACAAGAGCAGCATTGAAAAGTTTTAATCCTTTAATGACAATAGGATATTCTGCAACACATAGAGAAAAGTTTAATATGATATATAAGCTTGATGCAATTGATGCTTATAATATGAAATTAGTTAAAAAGATTGAAGTTAAAGGAATTGAAGAAAAAGGGCAAACAGGTATTGATGGATATATGTACTTATCTTCAATAAATCTTTCTAAAAAAGATTATCCAACAGCAACTTTAGAATTTAATTGTAAATCTACAAGCAGTATTTGCCCGAAGTTTCATACTGTAACAAAAAATACCAATATATATGAGTTATCAGGAGGTTTGAACGAATATAAAGGATATACAATTAGTAACATTGATGGTCGAGACGGAATAAATTGTGTGGAATTTTCTAATGGTAAAATTATTAGAGTTGGAGAAATTTGTGGCAAAACAAATGAAAATGAAATTCGCAGAATACAAATACGTGAAACAATAGAAACCCATCTTGAAAGAGAAAGAGAGCTTTTTAATAAGGGGATTAAGGTGCTTTCTTTATTCTTTATTGATGAAGTTGCAAATTATAGACAGTATGATGAACAAGGAAATCCGCAAAAAGGTATTTTTGCTCAATATTTTGAAGAAGAATATAATAATGCTGTATATAATTTTATGGGGCAGTTAGGCGATGATAATTATATGAAGTATCTTACAAATATTAGCACAAATGATACTCATAATGGTTATTTTTCTATCGATAAAAAAGGAAAAATGGTAAACAGTACCATAGCAAGAGGTGAAACATCATCTAATGATGTTAGTGCATATGATTTAATTATGAAAAATAAAGAAGAATTATTAAGTTTAGAAAATCCAGTACGTTTTATATTTTCTCACTCAGCATTAAAAGAAGGTTGGGATAATCCTAACGTTTTTCAAATATGTGCACTAAAAAGGAGTGATTATAACAATACAACAAATAGAAGGCGTCAAGAGATAGGACGAGGTTTAAGATTATCTGTTAACCAAAATGGAGATAGAATGGATGAAGCTCTATTAAACACCGATATCCATAATATAAACGTATTAACAGTTATAGCCAGTGAATCATATAGTGAATTTGCTTCTGGATTGCAAAGTGATATAGCAAGCGATATTGAGAGACCTAGCTGTATAGATGAAAACTTCTTTAAAAATAAGTTTATTCAAGATGCTCATGGAAACAATGCTGTAATCTCGCAAGATTTAGCTAAAAAACTTAATTTTGCAATGATTAAAAACGGATATGTCAATGATGAAGGGGCTTTAACTGATAAGTATTTCGAAGATAAAAAGAATAATAATGTAATATTGCCTGCAGAAGTAGATGATTATAAAGAAAGCATTATCAAAATTATAGATAGAGTATACAATCCTAAAACAGATATGTTTGAAAATGCTAGGGCAAAGTCTATAGATATAAAATTAAATAAGAACAATATTGATAAAAAAGAATTTCAAGAACTTTGGAATCGAATTAACACAAAATCATTTTATACTGTAGAATATGATACAAATGAGCTTATAGATAAAGCAGTTAGTGCATTAAATAGTAATTTGTATATTCCTGAAGCATTTGTGGAGATTACTACAGGTGAAATGAAAAGCATAGATTCTCAAGAGGATTTATTCTCAGGGAATGCAATGCAGAGAAAAACTAGCGGAACTAAACGTGTTTCAATATCTAAATTAAATTCGGATACTCCTTTTGATATTCTAGAAAAATTGGTTAACGAAACTGGTTTAACTAGAAAAACGTTAGTGGAAATTTTAACAAAGATTGAAAAAGCTATTTTCGACCAAGTTAGAAACAATCCTGAAGAATTTGTTATTAAAACCGCCAAAATAATCAATGATGAACTAGCTACATTAGTAATAGAGCACATTACTTATACGAAAATTGAAGGCGAAGAAGGTGTTTATGACCAAAGCATCTTTACTGAACCTAGTTTAAGAGGTAAGTATGGATTTAATATAGAGACTATAAAAAATATATATGACCACGTTATTGCAGATTCTAATACAGAAGTTGAATTTGCTAAAGAGCTAGAAGCTGCTGAAGATGTTGTTGTATATATGAAGATACCAAATGGATTTTATATATCTACACCTGTTGGAAAATATAATCCTGATTGGGCTATTGCGTTTAATAAAGGAAATATCAAGCACATTTATTTTATTGCAGAAACTAAAGGTAGCATGCAAACTTTACAGGTAACACCATTGGCACAAGCAAAAAAACATTGTGCAATTGAGCATTTTAAAGCAATTAGTGGAAATGATGTAAAATATGATATTGTAAGCAACTACAGTGAACTAATGAGCAAAGTAATGGGGTAACAATGTTTAGAAATGTTCCAAATATAAATAAAAAAATTCACTTATTATCTACAACAGATAAAAAAAGGGTTGCGGATTGGTTGGTTCAAAACACAGTTTTAAGCGTTGAACAAATTGCTAAAATTACAAATTTGGATATTTTTACTGTTCAGGATATATTTAATGATATAATAAAATTACGTCATGAACCTCTTAATCCTATTGAAAATGGTTTAATTACAAGCGAAGAGATTGATTTTTATCAGCATGGTAATAAATTAGAATTGGATTATAAATTTTCAGATGATAAAGATATTATGTTAAGATGTGTAAAGTTTGATATTCTCGAACAAAGAAAAATATTCTCTGCAAAACTTATAAAAATATATTATGTTTCTGAAGGTCGTAATGCATGGTGGGGCAGTTGGAGTTCTACATTTGAAATAAATGGAAGTTTTCATACATCATTAATATCTGCTAAAAGACATGCTGAGAAAAAACGAGTTCAAGGTACCGTATTTACAATTGAAGAAATTCCGGCAATTTGTTTTTATACAACAGAGGGATTAATTGTTATTGCAAGTATAAACTCTCAACATATACCTTTTATTTCATGTAATAAATTTTCTTCTATCAAAGAATTTATTACAAAAATGAAAAAAATACAATTACAAGAAAGATATATGAAATTTATTATGTTAGAACACAAATTTAATTTATATTTGGATAATATAGAATCAAATGAAGTCTTCCATACATATAAAT
>JAZKXV010000009.1:0-60855 GCA_045611785.1 Alphaproteobacteria bacterium | reverse complement strand
CATGCTTTTCTACCTCACTCTGGTCGTTATTATTGACCGTTGCCTTGCTTAAATGCTCTAAGCTATAGAGCTTTGCAAAATAATCTTCTGGTAAGTATTCAAACTCCCACAGACCACTTTCCTTATTTTTACGGACTTTTGCCTCGATAAACTTAAAGAAAGCCTCAGTCTTAGCAAGCTCAGCTCTCTTAAACTCACTATCTTCATAGTGCTCAAGAGCGTTTAGCTTGTACAAATGTTTCTGCGGCTGCATTTTGGCAGTACGCATGAACAAAACCGAATCTTGCTCATACTTAGTTCCCATAGGTGTGGGAAAAGGTATGAAATCAGCAAAGCCGATTTGAGAAATCAAAGTCCTTTTATAAGACTTATACTCCTCACTTGGCCTAAAGTTCATAGCAGAACACGCGGTATAGTCCTGTGCCGGCATGAGTGTCCACTTCTCTGTGAGTATCTGCTGCCATTTGTCCTGAGGCATTATTGATACATGCAAAGAAAAGATGTAATCACCTGATTCTTCTTGTTCGAGAACAATTCCAGATTCAGGTTTACACTCTACTTGCTCGGCACCGTTTAAGAGCACATCAGCAGGTATTTTGCTATAGTTTACTGCATCGCGTAGCGATATTGAAGCTATAACATACTCTCCCGCATTTTCCAGATCCTCAATAAAGGCAGGAAGATCCTCTGTTGGGATGTGTTCAAAAACATCGTTACAGAACACAATGTCTGCTTTGACGGGAAGAGGCTTAGCAAACTCTGGGATACCAATATCGTATCGCTGTACGGTAATATGACCATACTTTGTAATCTGGTCAAGATAATCAACTTTTTCAGAATCTGCTGCTACGATGATAGGAGCCAAATACTCAAGCACCTCACCATATGAACAGTCTGAAGCAAGCATCTGTACAATCGTGTCAACACGACTACATATTACCTTTGCGAGAACATTAGCAGCTTTGCTCTGACCACAACCATAATCGGTTATAGTGAAAGGCTTGCTAATATCAAGATATCCCTGACAAATTAGCTCAAGCACATTTGCCATCATCTCATTTACCAACTGGTTAGCTGATGTTCCATATCCACAGTTAGCAGAGTGAACATCTTTGTAGAGTGTCTCAAGGTCCAAATTATTTGTGAACCATTGTCCGGCATTCTGAAAGAACACCTGTTGAGTGTTGTTTTGTTTCATAATGATCTATAAATTATTTGTTAGCATATTTATAATAACACAAAAAAACTATTTGTAAATATTATTATAAAAAAAGAGCTAAACTTACATAGTTTAGCTCCGAAAAATTACTTAATTTTTGCATATATGACCGAAACCAAGTTGTCTACGGTAGGGTCCTTTGCGACTTTTTCTTCTTCAGCGGAAGATAGGTTAAAATTATACTCCTTTTCAACATCCATTAGGATACAGTATACATCTAAGCTATCCATTCCCAAATCGTTTTTCAGATGACTTTCCAAAGTAATTTTGCCGCATCTTTCATAACCAATTTCACCCAGATATTCTTTCAACATCTGCTTAACGTGTGACTCAATCGCCTGTTTCATAAGAATGTGTATTTGTGTTAAAATAATTTATTATCAATTAAATTTATATACTCTTAAAACCCGATTGTCAATATTTTTGTCACAAACCATAACCAAACTCCTTTTACTTATGCCAAATTTTTTGCTTAAAACACATAGTATACATTATATCTATCAAGATTATTCTTTACTTCAAAAACCATATGTGATAATTTGCAATAAAGGAAAACTAAATGGTTGACGTTAATAAATTTATTGAATTTCAAGAAATAATAGGCAAATTAAAACACCTTGAAAGAACTGGCTGGGTAATGCGAGATGTTCAGAGTCCAGAAACAGTAGCTTCACATTCATGGCGCATGGCGATTATGGCGATGCAAAAAGAAAATGAACTTACAAAATTAAATATCAATATTAATCATGTTATTAAAATGTGTCTATTACATGATGTTAGTGAAGCCATCGTGGGAGATATTGTTCCTGAACACCACCAAACAACCGATAAAAAAATTTCTAAACAAGAAAAACATCTGCTAGAAATAAAAGCCATTGAAAACATGTCAAAAAAATATAACTTTGATAAACTTAGAACACTGTTCATTGAATATGAAGAACAAAAAACTCCTGAGGCTATTGTCGTTAAAAACTTAGATAAACTTGATATGATATTACAAGCTTATGAATATATAACAATGTATCCTGAGCTTCCCAGATTGGATGAATTCATGGAATATAACCATCAAGATATAACCATGCCTATTTTTTTATCTGAATTAGAAGAAATAAAAGCACGACAAGATGGAAAACAACCTCAAGAAAACTCATTTATTGATTTTCAAATTTTGATGGGGCAATTAAAACATTTGGAAAGAAGCGGACCCAAAATGTATGGAATTAAGAATCCTGAAACTGTAGCTTCGCACAGTTTTAGAACGGCTGTTATGGCTCTTTATTTAGAATCTGATTTACAAAGTCAAAATATGGATGTTAATCAGATTATTAGAATCTCATTAGTTCATGATGCTGGTGAAGCTATAATTGGTGATATTGTTCCCGAAAAATGGCAAAAAGATATAAAAGTTAGTAAGCAAGAAAAACACAAAAAAGAACTTGAAGCCATTGTGTCAATGAGTAATAAGTTTGGTGTTAATTTTATATGGCAAGCTTTTGATGATATGGAACAAAGAAAAACTCCAGAAGCTTCCATTACAAAAGATATAGAAATTTTTGAAAGCATTCAACAGGCTTATGAATATATCAAAATATATCCTGAAAAATCTATTTTAAGAGAATATATTCCTTATCATAAACCTCGTATAAAGTCTGATTTAGTTAATATATTAATTGATGGCGTAAAGCAAAAACAAGATGCATTTTTAATTAGTAAAAATTTACCAACTTTTTATAAAGAAGGTTACAGATAAAGCCATTAAAAAAAACTCGGAAAATCCCGAGTTTTTTAATCATCTCTTTAAAATAATATTGGCAACTTTTGCTCTTTCATCATCTCCGTATGGAGATATAGCATGAGTTGCTTCAATTATATTACCTATCGGCTTAGCCCAAAACAAACCTTCTGGCAAAGCGGTATCTCCTGCCGCTTTTCGCATTTTGCTAATGATAAAAAAGTTTTCTCGTAAAACCTTTACATCTTCTGCAACTAAAAACTTACCACCAAAATCTCGGATAAACTCATCTATTTCATCCCTGAGGTAGTTTACCCCAACCATTGAATGTATTACAAGCGTAGGAGAAATGCGATAACCTAAAATGTTGCCATGCTCTCGAGTAAACTCCTCACTTTCAGTTAAATCGGCATAAACATATCTAGGTTTAACAAAATCTTTTGCTTCCGGAATTCTGCCCTTAAAGATAGGTTCTTGACCTAAACCGCTATAAACAGTTGATCTCTCAAGTCTTCCAAGCCATTTAACATAGCCTCTTTGTCCTAATTTTACATTTTTTAATGTTCTAAAATCTTCTTTTCCAGATGATTTGGACCTACCAAATAAAAAACCTAATAAAAATTTTTCCATTGCACAATGATTTAGTATTAAACAATAATTACAGTATATTTTACATATTATGGATATTTAAATAAATTGCAATATAAAATTTAAGCTTCTCGCTCCAAAACAATAACATAAGGTTAATCATCTAGAACACTATCTCTTATACTAACCCATACTGATTGTCTGCTGTTTTTTCTATAAATCAATAATTAATATTGACTTCTATCTACACTGCCTTATGCTAATTACACTTATCAAAAAGCTATGAGGATTAAAATGTTTATAATTTATGATACCGAATATACTACATGGCAAGGTTGTATTACCAACGGATGGACTGGTAACCAAAAAAAAGAAATTGTTCAAATCAGCGCTTTGAAAGTTACAGATTGTCTTGAAGTTGTAGATGTTTTTAACGTCTTATGCAAACCGACGGTTAATCCTGTTTTATCTGACTATTTTATTAATTTAACAAACATTACCAATGAACAAATTCTAAAATCAGGTATATTGTTTAAGGATGCATACGCACAATTTAAAGAATTTGCAGAAAACTATATTTGTTGTTCTCATTCTTGGGGGCACCCTTTTAACAGCAAATCTGATGGTGAGGTCATTGAACAAAATCTTGAATTATATAATTTGCCTAAAGATGAAAATATCCAATATCGTAATTTAGCAGAAATTTTTAAACAATTATATGACAAGCATAATATTGAGGTAAAATCTCAATCTTCCGGTCAAATCGTAAAAATATTGGGTATAGAAAACAAATTAGACTCATTAAATTTAGATATTCATAATGCCTTATTTGATGTTTATTCAATTTTAGAAGGATTAAAATATTTTAATGATGAAGCCAAATCTTTGCTTCTTACTAAATTAAACCAATTATGAAGTGTTAATTAAAATCACAAAATAAAGTCTTGCATATTTTCAGTTTTTTGATATAATTTGTCCAAATCTTTATTATTAAAAACACAAAATATTATGAAAAAACTATTTGAACTTATGTTTTTTTGGATGAAGCATTCAAAAAAGCATCAAGAAGTTTCTCAACCTGTTACTACAGAGTCAGAGCTTCAGGCAGACAAAGAATCTTTGCAAAACACCTTTAAAAGAAAAGAAATTCCGGATAGAAACGCACCAATTTCTGAATGGGAAGAGTTTGTCGCGACTAACGATTGGGAGCAAATTCATGCCGTTTTTATGAAATTTGTTCCGATGGTAAACGATGAACAAGATCATAAAATTTGGACCTTGCTTCACAGTCATTTGTGTAAGATAGAGTCACCTTTCTTATCTTCTCATTTTATCAAATATTATGAGAAAGAAATAATAACGGTCGAGCAAAATTGTTCCATTGAGCAAATTAAAAATGCCGTAGAAGAGCTATGGCCAAAGATATCAGCTCCTTGCTTTGTTATTAAAACCAATGGAGAGTTGGTTGGTTTTGCTCTTAGTCCATCGCTCATTATTGTCGGAGTAACTCCGGTTGCGTGCAGCGCAAAGAATGCATTAACCTTTGCTGATTGCTGGGATAAAAAACTGCTTACCAAAGAAGACTGCTTGGTACTTGAAAAGAACTTCTCTCATCTGAACCTTTTGATGAGGTGCGCACAAGTTCCTCACATCAACTGCTCAGATTGGTTGATTGCCCCCCAGGAAAATACTAATCGCAAAACTTATGAAGGATATGATATGCATCATGCAGACCGAATTATCCGCTATTCATCAAGCGATTACACAAATATCCTGGTTAAACTCTAAGAAAAACCGCACTCCTGACCACAGGAGTGTTTTTTTTCTTGTTTCTTTAATAAATTTTATATTGTTTTTTTCAGAAGATTAACTTACTATGCATAATCATTTAGCATTTATAAAAGAGGTTATATTATGAAAAAAATTGCCATTATATTTTTTAGTTTAATTCTTACCTTAGCAGTAGGTGTCGGTGTTGCTTTCTATTTAGGTAACAGACCTGAAGTGATTTATCACCCCAACGGTAAAATAAAATCTATTACTCAACGTAAGTTTTTTGAAAAAGATGGTGATCAAAGCGTATTCACTTTAGACGGCACATTATCACATCAATATACTTTGGTAAAAGGGGTAAAAACTGGCAAAGCAAAAGTTTATTCATCTTCTTTCAACCCTATCGAATTAACCTATAATAATGATGCATTGGTTGGTGATGTCATAATTAATAAAAATGATATACCTCAAGAAATTGAAGAACTAAAAATTTCAACCAAACCTAATAACTCTTTTATTGTTAACATTAAAAATTCAGACATTTCAGCAGTGCTTGAAGGTAAAGTTATGTGCGCAAGCGAAGACTTTATTCTAAAAGGGCAACAATTATCGATTAAAAAATCTGATGAAACTCTTAAAAACTTTTTAGGATGCATTTCTTTTACCTCATTTACCATCGGTAATGAAGAATTACAATGCACATATAATGGCCAATATAAGTTCCCTAAGTTTACAACTAACTCAAACTTTACATGTGCCGGTAAACTTTTGGAAGAAGAAAGCTTTAAAGATTTGGAAAATGTTAAAATAACAGCAACTTATAATATTGAAAAAGAAGCTTTAATTTTTCAAACCACAGACTTAAACAATCCTTCAACCGTAGCTAACTCCTCATTTAAGGGGATTGAAAATATGTTAGAAAGTATAATTTACTTTTTAGCATCTCAAAATAAAGAACAAGATAGCGGTAAACTTGTAGCTAATCTCATAGAAAACTTTACTGTTTCAAGCACAAATGCTACAATAAACAATCAAAAAGTAGCATCTATTGAGGGTGACTTTAATATTGTAAATGGATTTTCTAACCCATACGTAATCTCTTATTACACCAACAACTCTCCTTCTACACAAATAAAGATATCAAATGAGGGAATATCTTTAAAATCTAAATATCCTGCAAACAATAAGCCTATGGTTGCTTTTAGCATAAATGTTGATAAAACCATCAAGAATAAGTACAAAGAAGTTATAACATCTTTGTTAGATGAAGTTAAAAAAAGTTCTAACGTACAAGATGAAGCTTTAGTATTAATTTTATCAAAATGGACCGATTATGCTTGGACATTTTCTGATGTTATAAAATCTGTTAATGCTATTGTTTGGAACAATAAAGGTGAAAAAGTTATTGCAGCAACAGCAACTGTTCAACAAAATATAAGTATCGATACTTTCTTGGAAGATATGGCAAAATATGTTGACTTCAAAGTTCTTACTTATAAAAACAATCAGCCTGTTAAGGTTTGCAAAGGTAACTTATATGATGGTTTCACAATTAATGGAGAACCAGCGACTTTAGACGATGTAATTGCTTTGGCAAAAACATCTGATTTAGAAAAAACAGTTAATGAAATCGGAGAAGAATTAGCAAAATTATATTCTGGTTTAGAGGATGAAATATTACAAGGAACTTATAAAACTATTGATCCGTTTTTGTTTGGCTTGTACAAAGGCTACTCTTCAGCAATGCAAAAATATACTCAAAATAAAACCAGCGAACAGTTTAGCTATTTAATCGAAAACGTTAAATTATTATTTTCTGGTATTGGGCATTATAATGATTTAAATAATGATGTTTTAATTGCATCAGGTTTCTTTCCGGAAGATATGATTGTAAATACTAATGGCGCAAAGGTGCTTACAAATGCATCTGGTGGATTAATTACACTTTTAGGCTCTAAAACTACTTCAATTGAAGATAATCAAGCTGATAAAAGATCTTTTATTATTGAGTTTGGAGGTTTATCAAAAGAGCTTTGTATTGAATTATCAACTTCTTATATGTTAAGCGATGAAAAATTGGTAGCGATTGCTGCTGGTGTACAAAAAAATCCTAACTCAAATAATAGTTTAGGAACTATTGGCTCAATGGCTGATAAGATTTATATTGATGTTGATTCAAAATCATCTGCTGAAGGTTTATCTTATATTTCAAAAACAAGTCTGCCTTTTGCTTTCGCTATTAATGCATGTATTGATGAAAATAATAATAATGCAGTAGCATATAAATATACAATAAATTAATACACTAAAAAAGGAGAGATAAAAATCTCTCCTTTTTTTATAAATAGTTTTTATATACTTTCTATAAAATTTCCTAAATCCTTAAAGTTTGAAAAAATATATCTTACTCCCATTTGTTTTATTTTTTCTACACGATCAGGATCATCGTTGCCTTGACATCCTATAAATGCAACAGGTGTCATACCTGCGCTAATTGCAGCTTGCAAACCGACAAAAGAATCTTCAATCACAATACATCTTTCAGGTTCAAACCCCATTTTTTGAGCTGCATATAAGAATATATCAGGAGATGGTTTGCCCTTTTCGACCAAATCTGAAGAAAAAGAATTATCTTCGGTAAAAACATCAGACAAATTACTTAAACCCACTTTCCATGCGACTCTGGAAGATGGCGTTCCTGTTGCTAAACATTGTTTTTTTGTTATGCTCTTAATTACCTTATCTGCATTTTCTACCAAAGGAAAATTTTTATTTAACATATCTGTGAAAAACTGCTTTATCTCTTCAAAAAACATATCTTCAATTTCAATTCCTAAATTAAGAAATGTTTTTTTAATTGTCGCAATAGACATTCCGCCACACATTTCATAAAAGTAAGCAAAATCTGATTTGTAATTTTTTTCATCTACCATTTTTTTGTAAAAAGCTCTCATCCACATAGAATCGGTATCTGCTATTACACCATCAAAATCCCAAATTATTAATTTTTCTTTCATATCATTTTCCTTCATTTTTGTTTGTTGATACAATAAGAAACTTAAAAATTATTTACTTTTTAAAAAAGCATGGTATTATATGTGTACTACTAAATAATTGTGTCACTTTAAAATTATCTCAAATGAAACAGTTTTTAATTTCTATTGCCCTTGTGTTAGCAAGCTTTAGCTTAACCGGTTGTAACTGGCTGGAGCTCCCCGCTGAAGTAACAAAAGTCGGATGCGGATATGTTCAGCAAGACTGTGGCCTGTACATTGTAGAAATAGATGGTGTAAAATATGCCCCGTCTATAGTGTATACTGACAAACAACATAACAGAACCACCATCAGTCCGAACGTAGGTATGCTTGTTACGGTTTGTTATACTAAAGCAGATACTCCTCCAAAATTTATTGTTGGCGATCAAAGCGAAGAATTTTTGGAAAAGTATTTTGCTGAAGACTTAACACTGACAGTAATTTTATTTGTACTTTTTGTTTCATCTATTGTTACTGTATTTCGTTCTGAAAACAAGAATAAGCGAAAAACTGCAAAAACGTACTAAATGTTTTAAGGACCGCCTCTATAATAGGAGCCGGTCTTTTTTTAGTAAAAAAATATCTGTTTCAAACCAAAATGCATAAGCATTAATCTTACATCTTGCGCTCAAGCTTTTGCATCACTATATTTAAATTATGGAAAGGACAACTTAAGATGAATATAGAAAACTTTACAGATAAAAGCGCAGGATTTCTTCAAGCGGCACAAGGCTTGGCAGTTAAAAACTCTAATCAGTTTATTATGCCGGAACACCTGCTTAAAACCCTTCTAGAAGATAAAAAAGGCCTTTGTTATAGTCTTATTTCTCAAACTGGAGTAAACGCTGATAACGTTCTTGATGAGGTATCAAAAGATATAGACAAACTTCCTATAATTGAAGGGTCATCGATACAAATATCTCCATCTCAAAGTTTGTTAAAAGCATTAGATTATGCTGAAGAAATATCATTTAAGGCTGGAGACTCATTTGTTACGGTTGAGCGCCTTTTACAAGCATTGCTTTCCTTAAAATTTTATGGTGTTGATCTTAAAAAACTAAATGATGTTATCAATAATATGCGTCAAGGCAGAATAGCTCAAAGTGCTAACTCTGAAGACACTATGAACGCTCTAAAAAAATATGCTACAGATTATACTGAACGTGCTTTGCAAGGAAAACTTGATCCTGTTATCGGTCGAGATGAAGAAATAAGACACACTATACAAGTATTGTCCAGAAGAACAAAAAATAATCCTATTTTAATTGGAGAGCCCGGCGTTGGTAAAACAGCTATTGTTGAAGGCTTAGCTTTAAGAATTGTAAATGCCGATGTGCCGGAAAGCTTAAAACACAAACGCTTAATGACTCTTGATATGGGAGCCCTTATTGCCGGCGCAAAATATAGGGGAGATTTTGAAGAACGTCTTAAAGCCGTATTAGACGAAGTAAAGGCTGCAAACGGGCAAATTATTTTATTCATTGATGAAATGCATACTGTTGTCGGAGCCGGTTCAACATCAGGATCTATGGATGCTTCAAATTTATTAAAACCGGCACTAGCTAGAGGTGAATTACACTGTATAGGGGCAACAACCTTATCAGAATATCAAAAATATATTGAAAAAGATCAAGCTTTTGCTCGTCGTTTTCAACCGGTTTATATAAACGAACCTAAAGTGGAGGAAACGATTTCTATTTTGCGTGGTCTAAAAGAAAAATACGAACTTCACCATGGTATTCGTATTTCTGATGCTGCTTTAGTTTCTGCAGCAGTAATGTCAAACAGATATATAAGTGACAGATTTTTACCGGATAAAGCAATAGACCTAGTTGATGAAGCTTCGAGTTATTTGCGTATGAGTATTGACTCTAAGCCTGAATATCTTGACGAATTAGATCGCAGTCTTATTCAGCTTAAAATTGAACGTGAAGCTCTCATGAAAGAAACTGATCAAGCGTCTAAAAATCGCTTGTTTAAAATTGAGGAACAAATAAAAGAAAAAGAAAAGCTTTCAGCTCAGGAAAACGAAAAATGGAACTTGCACAAAAGCACCGTTCAAGAAGCATCTATGATAAGAGAAGCAATTGATAATGCAAAAAATGAAGTAGAAAAAGCATTAAGATCAGGTAATTATAATGTAGCAGGAAGACTACAATATAAAGAAATTCCGGAACTTGAAAGCAGGCTTGAAGAGCTAAACCAAAAAGAACACCATTCGCAAGCAGTTGAAACTGTTACACCAAATATTATTGCTCTTATGGTTTCAAAATGGACCGGAATTCCAGTAGATAAGTTAATGAGCAATGAGCAAGAAAAACTTCTGGATATGGAAAAAATTATTGCCCAACGTGTTGTCGGTCAAAAAAATGCTGTTGTAGCTGTTTCTAATACGGTAAGACGCTCTCGTTTGGGGCTTAACGATCCAAATAAGCCTATAGGTTCACTTTTGTTTCTAGGTCCGACAGGCGTAGGAAAAACAGAGTTGGCAAAAGCATTAACTGAATTTTTATTTAATGACGACAAAGCAATTTTACGTGTTGATATGTCTGAATATATGGAAAAACACTCCGTTGCCCGTTTAATTGGAGCACCTCCGGGATATGTGGGTTATGATGAAGGCGGTATTTTAACAGAAGCAGTTCGCCGCAGACCTTATCAGGTAATTTTATTTGACGAAGTCGAAAAAGCTCATCCTGATGTATTTAATGTGCTTTTACAAATGTTAGATGACGGACGTTTAACTGATAGCAAAGGAAGAACCGTTGATTTTAAAAATACATTTTTAATTATGACATCAAACTTAGTTTCATCAAATAACGAAAAAGAATTGAGAAAAAAATTAAAACAATTCTTTAAGCCGGAGTTTATAAACCGCTTAGATGAAATTATAGTTTTTGATAGTCTGAAGATAGAAGATATTATGCAAATAACCTCTATTCAGCTCAAAAAAATTGCTCAGAGATTTCTTGAAAACCAAAACATCAAACTTAACTATGATGAAAAAGCAATAACATGGTTGGCAAAAAAAGGTTATGACGAAGAATTTGGTGCAAGGCCTATAAAACGTCTACTCCAGCAAGAAGTAGAAAATGTTTTAGCCCTAAATTTATTGTCAGGAGAAATAAAAAATAACTCTACAGTTTATCTTTCTACTTATAATGACTGCTTAACATTTTATTAGGTGTCCTTGCAAAACTAAAACATATAAATATTATTCATCCGGTTGATTTTATATTGCAATCGAAAATAAAATTTATTATTAACATGTTGTTAGCAACATAAAATAATCGGAGAATATCATGTCCATTTCATGTGGAATAGATTTTGGTACAACTAATACGGCTGCGTCTTTGGTTGTAGACGATGCTACGCCAGAGCTTTTATATTTAGAGGAAGATAAAACAACTATCCCCAGTGCTTTATTTTTTGATACCGACAACCAAGTTTATTTTGGTCACAAAGCAATGTCTATGTATACTTCCG
This sequence comes from Alphaproteobacteria bacterium, assembly GCA_045611785.1. GTDB lineage: Bacteria > Pseudomonadota > Alphaproteobacteria > RF32 > CAG-239 > JAFTYO01. The sequence goes on along the minus strand of JAZKXV010000009.1, from coordinate 49,022 downwards.
GAGAAGACGGTCGTTGTATGAGAAGCATCAAACGAATTTTAGGTTCAAACTTAATGAATACTGATACTTATATAAACAACAGAAGAGTATCTTTTATAGAAATTTTAAGTTACTTCTTAAAAAATATTAAAAACAAAATAGATGCCAAAGCAAATTATAATGTAGAAAACGTAACAATGGGCAGACCTGTGCATTTTAGAGATAATGATCCTAAAGGCGATATGCAAGCCGAAAAAGAATTGCTTAGAATTGCTACCAACGTCGGATTCAAAAACATAGAATTTCAATACGAACCCATTGCTGCCGCTTTTGCTCATGAAACAAAAGTTCAGCAAGAAAAGCTTGCGTGCGTAATTGATATAGGCGGCGGAACTTCAGATTTTACTGTAATTCGAATTGGAAAAAATTTAATATATAAAACGGATCGAAAAGATGATATTTTAGCCAGCACAGGTGTTAGAATCGGCGGTAACGATTTTGATAAAGATTTATCAATGAAATGTTTTATGCCTACATTCGGATACGGAACTAAAGAAGGAGGACAATCCTGCAATGATAAAATTCTTACGTTGCCTACGCATCCATATTTTACAATGGCTGAATGGAGTTCTATCAACTCAATGTACAATTATAAAGACTTAACTTTTGCAAAAAAAATGCTATATCGCGCAATCGAAAAAGATAAAGTACAACGTTTTGTTGAACTCATCGAAAAAGAAAAAGGTTATTCTTTATTAAATGCAGTTGAAACAAGCAAAATACAATTAACTCAAACACCAAATGTTGATGTTACATTAGATTTTATTTCAGATTTCCCTGTTATTAGTGTCAGCAATGAAAATTTTAATCTATCAATACAACATGATATTAAAAAAATTTTTAACCATATTGATGAGTGCATAAAGCAAGCCCAAATAAAACCAAGTAATATTGATATTGTCATATTAACCGGTGGATCAACTGAGGTTCCTTTAGTGCAAAAATTGGTTTCAGAATATTTTCCAAATGCTGAGTTATCACAAGAAAACAAGTTATCAAGTGTTAGTTTAGGTTTAGCATATGATAGTATGCGAAAGTTTGGTTTAAACAAATAAACCTTCACAAAGCTATAAAAAAACCCGCTATTAAGCGGGTTTTAATCCTTATTGATTAACTATCATTGCTGAAAATTCGGCTTCTGAAACTACTTGACCGTCGACAAGACATTGTCCTTTAAACACATATATATTGCGACGTTCCTTAATTTTTTCAACATGCATACGAAGTTGGTCACCTGGTTTTACAGGTTTTCTGAATTTTACGCCATCAACAGACATAAATAAAACACCAACTTTTTTGTTAGCATAATCGTCATCTTTTGCAGTTACTATTGCACCTGCCGTTTGTGCCATTGCTTCAATCTGTAATACCCCTGGCATTACAGGATTGTTAGGGAAATGACCTTGAAAAAATTCTTCATTCATTGTTACATTTTTAATTCCGACACCTTTTTCACCAGCAATTTCTACTTCTAATCTATCGAGAAGCAAAAACGGATAACGATGTGGTAATAATTTTAAAATTTCTTCTATTGGATATACTTTTATTTCTGACATTATTCTTTCCTTTTATTTTTTACTATTGCGTTGTAAAAATGAAACTTGACGCATAAAATCTTTAAATGGAACAGCAGGAGTTCCCATTACAACTGTTCCCGCCTCAATATCACGCATAATACCTGATTGAGCACCAATTTGCGCGCCGCTTCCAACAATTAAGTGATCTGCGAATCCGGTTTGACCACCACAAACAACATAATCACCAAATGTACAACTTCCTGCTATTCCGGTTTGAGCAACAATGATACAACCTCTACCCATTTTATCATTATGAGCAATTTGTACCAAGTTATCTATACGACAGCCATCACCTATAATGGTATCATCCAAAGCGCCTCTATCGATACAACTGTTAGCACCTATCTCAACATCGTTACCAACAATAACTCTTCCGACTTGAGGTATACGAACATGTTTACCACCTATTGTGTTAAAACCAAAACCATCGGCACCTAATTTTGCACCTGCATATACATAACAATCATTTCCCATTATTGTATATGTGATGTACGCTCCAACACCAATACGACAATTGTTTCCGATTTTGCAACCTTTACCGATATAGCTATTAGCTTCAATATAACAATTGTCTCCAACTATAGCATCATCTTCGATAACAACATTTGGACCAATAAAACAGTTTTCTCCGACAGATGCTTTATCAGATATTATTGCTTTAGGATCTATTTTGCTTTCTGTTTTATACTCAGAATACATAGCTTGATTTAATTTTAAGAATGCAAGTTTAGGATCAGCCACTATTAATACCATAACATCGGTAGGAATCCAGCTTTTTAAATCATTGTTAGTAATACAAGCCTTTGCTTTAATTTTTGTTGCTTTTTCTTTTGCCTTTCTATCATAGAAAAAACATATATTCTTTTCGCCTGCAGTTTCCATTGAAGCAATATCTTCTATTACTTCTTGAGGATTACAATTTGAGCCCAATTCTGCTTCAGTAATAGCTGCAATTTGAGCTAATGTAAACGGTCCGTTATTCTTAAAGAAAGTTTTATCTACCATTGTTATCTCCTTGTTATAAACTTGTACCAAAATTAAGACGGAATACTTCTTTTTGGTCGTATTCTTCTTTTAATATCGGGAAACCAAAATCAACATCGATTTTACCCATCGGAGAATACCACTCAAAGCCAAAACCTACTGACGCTCTCGGTTTAGATGAATATTCAACAGATTCTGACTCTATATCATCAGGTTTACCAATCATACCTATATCAAAAAATGTTCTTCCTCTAATTCCTAACTCATCAAGTCCTAATGGGAACATCAGTTCTGTACCACCATAAACAACCCAATTTCCGCCTAAAGCATCGTCTGTTTTCATATCTCTTGCACCAACACCACTATATTCAAAACCACGCAGTGTGTTTCCACCTAAATAATAGCGTTTTGAAAGACGAACATCGTTATCACCATAGCTGGTTACATATCCGCCATTTGCAAACACTTTTAATGTCCAATAATCGTTAAATGTCTTAAATTTATAAGACTTAACATCAAATTTAAGATACTTTTCATCTCCACCTATACCTGAAACATCGTTTCCAAAAGATAAAAAGTAACCATCTTTAGTTTTAATAGCATTATCTCTTTTATCATAAACTATTGTTTGACCGATAACAGAATCAGTGCTTTTTCCTTCTTCTTTTTTGATATATTCAGAAGCATAATCTTTTACGTTTCTTATTTCATCACGACTTAATGTATAGCGAACAGTTTGGTATAAATTGTCAGTATAATTCCACCCGAATCTAACTCTTCCACCGGCACTTGCGCTATCATAAGAGCTTTCATCTTGATAACTCTCATCATTGTAAAAGATATCTATCCCCGCACTTAAGCGTCTACCTAAAAAGTATGGCTCGGTAAAACTAACAGAATAGTCTTTAGATCTTTGAGAAACACTAGCATCTAAGCTCAATTTTTGGCCCTTACCCTGAAAGTTGTTCTCAGTAACACCGGCTTGAACTAAAGCGCCGTTAACAGTTGAATAACCAATTCCAACATTAAAATATCCGGTGGACTTTTCTTCAACTTTAACATTTATATCTGCTCTTGAAGAATCTAAAGGAACCGGATTGATGTCAACTTTGCTAAAGTAGTTCAAATTTTCAATATTTCTACGAGAATCTCTTATTTTTGCCACGTTAAAAGGATCTCCTTCATCAAGCCTAAACTCTCTTCTGATAACTTCATCAAGTGTTCTTGTGTTACCAAAAATATTAATACGATTTACGAAAGTTCTCTCGCCTTCATTAATTTTAAATATTACCTTTATTTCATTGTTTTCTGCATCTTTACGAAACTCAGGAACAACATCAATAAACACAAAACCCTTTTTGCCAAGTTCATCAGTTATTGCTGAAACAGATTTTTCTATTTCAGCAGCATTGTACCAACTGTCTTTTTTAAAGGTTACATATTTTAGAAAATCATCAATTTTAATTTCTTTAATTGCTGATTTTACTTCAATATTGCTTACTTTATAGCGAGGACCTTCCTCTAAATTAAAGTTAAGAATAAACGACTTTTTATTTGGAGCCAACTCTGCAATTGCTGAAGTTACCTGAAAATCGGCATAACCGTGCTCGGTATAAAAACGACGCAACAATTCTTTATCATAATTCATTTTTTCAGCATCATATGTTTCTGAGCTGGAGAAAATACGATACCAACGGCTTTCTTTACTCATAATTTCATCTTGCAAATCAGGTGAAGAATAGTGAGTGTTACCAAAGAAGTTGATTTTGTTAATTTTAGCGGTAGGACCTTCATCAATTTCAAAAATCAAATCTAAACGATTATCTTCTCTTTTGATAATTTTTGGTTCAACTTCTACCGAATATCTGCCTGAACGTCTATATACTTCCAAAATTCTTTGTACATCTTGTTGTACTTTAGCTTTGTTATATAGAGAATTTGGCATACTTTGAATTTCTGTTTCCAAAATTTTATCATCAAGTTTTTTATTACCATCAAATGCTATCTTCCCTAAAATCGGACTTTCTTCCAACTTTACAACCATCAGACCATCGTCTTTATTTTCAATTTGAATGTCTGTAAACAAACCTGTTGAATATAAATTTTTAAAAGCTGTATCCAATTTATCTTGAGATACGGTACTTCCGGCTTTAATTCCTAAATAAGCTTCTACGGTTTCTTGCTCTACCCTTTTTATTCCTTCTATTTTTATTTCTTTAACATAATAGTCCATAGCATGTGAAGTGGTGCTCATAAAGCCCGCTAACAACATAGAAACAAACAATATCTTTTTCATTTTTCTTCCTTTAATTTAAGAATTAAACCAACGATTAATCAAATGTACGATATCATTCCATGTTGCAAATACCATTAGTGTTAACAACAAGGCTATACCGATTTTGAATAAATATTCTTTTAGCTTTTCACTTAGCTCTTTTCTTGTAATTATTTCTATAGTGTAAAAAATTACATGTCCACCATCTAAAACCGGAATTGGGAACAAATTAATCAACCCTAAGTTAACAGATAACAGAGCCATAAACACAACCATATTTAATATACTCTGGCTCTTGCTTATATCTCCGGTCATTTCTGCAATGCGGATAATACCGCCTATATCTTCGCTTCCTCGCTCTCCTGTTATCATTTGGCCAACACCTCGTAAGGTTGTAACGCTCATATCAACAACTTCTTTAACAGCATATACAAAAGCTTTATGAACAGGAATTGATTCTTGAGATGTTTCTATAGTTGTAACAGACTTCACTCCCAACATATGCTTTTTTGTTTTTGTTCCATCACTTTCATCCATTTCGATTTCAGTTAAAGTGACATCAAAGCTTAAAACATTTTCACCTCTTTGAACTTCTATTTTTGTTTTATAATCTACCGCTAAAGCAATCTCACGTGCAATATCTGAAAACTCTTTAATTTCAACGCCATTAATACTTAAAATCCTATCGTCTTTTTTAATACCGGCAGTATAGGCAGCACTATTTTCAACAACCTCTCCTATAATAGGAGGAAAAGTAACTCTTCCCAAACAAGCAAACAAAAATGTGTAAATCAATATAGCAAAAAGATAATTAAAGCCTGGTCCGGCTACAACAATTGCTAATTTTTTATATGGGTTTTGAAATGAAAACGCTCTTTTCTTTTGTTCCTCAGTAAGCTCAACTTTTTCTGATGTGGATGAGGTTGCTTCTGCATCTCCTAAAAATTGGCAATATCCGCCCAAAGGAATAGCAGATATTCTCCATAAAGTTCCTTTTTTATCTTGTTTTTCCCATAGAACTTTACCAAATCCTATTGAAAATGCGCTTACTTCAACACCTGTTAATCTGGCAACAGCAAAGTGTCCAAATTCATGCACAAAAACAAGAATACCTAATAGGATAACAAAAGGTACAACATAATGTAATATATTAAAAATAATCTCCATTTTCAAAACCTACCTGATTTACATTATAAACCGTATGCTAACAACCAATATACAAATGGCGCCGCAAAAATTAAGCCATCTATTCTATCAAAAATACCACCATGTCCAGGAATCAAAGAGCTTGAGTCTTTTAAACCTAATTTTCTCTTTATTGCAGATTCAATTAAATCGCCAATTTGTGATACAGCAGCGGTTAAACCACCCAGCACTACAAAAAAGATTTGAACATCTTTTTCATCTTTTACAATAAAATATGTATAAAGGTAACTTACAGCCATAGCAAGAACTATACCACCAATCAAACCAGACCATGTTTTATTCGGGCTAATTTTAGGAGCAAGTTTAGGACCTTTCAAGTTGCATCCTACAATAAAACCACCAATATCCATTGACCAAACCATTAAGAAGAACCATAGTGTAATGATAAAGTTAAACGGAGGATATGGAATTATACCCTGATATATCCAAAGCAAAGATCCAACACCAACACTGATATAAGGAACACCTAACACCAACAAATTTCTATGTTCTTCACCTTTTGATTTATACCACACAAAAAAGCTAACCAACACAATTGTAGAAACAATCATTGGTGTATCATATACAAACAAAGAAACCGCCATAGAAATTATATATGCTGCCATATATGTTGAAGGCACTTTGTTCGGAACCATATTCGCCCACTCCCAAGCAAGCAATGATCCTACCACCAATGCTAACACATCTACAAAAGGATACCCTCCCCATAAAGCTCCTATTGCCACCGGTAGCATAACTAAAGCAGCTAAAATTCGCTTTGTCAACGAACCAATCTTTTTAGTTTTTGTCTTAGGCTTTACCATATCTTCTCTCCCTTGTTTTAAAATTTTCAATTATTTGTGTTAATTCTTCTTTTGTAAAGTCTGGCCATAAAGTATCTGTGAAGAAAAGCTCAGAATATGCACTTTGCCATAACAGATAATTACTTAACCTTTGCTCTCCGCTTGTACGTATTACAATATCAGGATCAGGAACATCTGATGTATATAAAAACTTAGAGAACATATCTTCGTTTATATCAGAAACAGATATATCCGCTTTTGCAACAAGATCTGCTATTTTTTTCACAGCAGAAACAATCTCCAAGCGAGAACCATAACTTAAGGCAATTTGCAGCGTTAAACTCTTATTATGTTTGGTTTCTTGTTCCAATTTTTCCATTTTAGAAACAATATCCTGATCGAGCATACTTCTTTCACCGATAAAAACTATGCGAACCTTATTTTTCTTCAACTCTTCAAAATTTTTATCCAAATATTCACGCAAAAGATTCATTAAGCCCGAAACCTCTTCTTCACTTCTTTTCCAATTTTCTGTTGAAAAAGCATATAAAGTTAAATAAGAAACACCTAAATCTTTTGCTGCTTTTGCCGTTTCAATTACAACCTCAGCACCTTTCTTATGCCCGATATTACGAGCAAAACCTCTTTTTTTTGCCCATCGACCATTACCATCCATAATTATGGCAATATGTTCTACAGCCTTATCCGTCACAACAAATTTCCTTAGACCTGCATAATATCTTTTTCTTTTAATGCTTGCATTTCATCAATTTTCTTCACAGCTTCATCAGTGATTTTTTGAATTTCTGTTTCAGCACGCTTTTCTTCATCTTCTGAAATCATATTATCTTTTTTAAGTTTTTTAACTTCATCTAATGCGTCACGTCTGATGTTGCGAATCGCCACTTTATTTTGCTCAGCATACTTACCGGCAACTTTAACCAACTCTTTTCTGCGCTCTTCACTTAAAGGCGGTATCGGCACACGAATGAGCGTACCATCAGAAACAGGATTTAGCCCCAAATCACTTTCTCTTAAAGCCTTTTCAACACTTTTTGCTATTGATTTATCCCAAACACTTATAGATAAAGTTCTGGCATCAGGAACACTAACTGTTCCCACTTGAGAAATAGGTGTTAGAGAGCCATAAGCATCAACCATCACACCATCAAGCAAGCTTGCATGCGCTCTTCCCGCACGCAACCCACCAAAATCAGACTTTAAAGACTCTAAAGTCTTATCCATACGAGATTTTGCATCATTTTTAATACTATTTATATCTGACATATTTTAACCTCTATTTTTAATTACTGTAAATTTTCCCTTTGCGCAAACCGCATCTATCAAAGCATTTGCAGAGCTTTGAGCAAATACCACAATAGAAATATTATTTTCTTGAGCCATTGTAATCGCTGTTAAATCCATCACTTTTAATTGTTTTTCAACAACTTCTAAAAACGATACCTCATCATATCTTTTAGCATCAGGATTTTTCTTGGGATCACAATCATAAACACCATCAACTTGTGTAGATTTTAAGATAGCATCACAACCCATCTCAGAAGCCCTTAACGCAGCACCTGTATCAGTTGTAAAATACGGACTACCCGTCCCGCCGGCAAAAATAATCACTTTTGATTCATTAAGATGTTTTATTGCATTACGATACACATAAGGCTCACAAACCTCAGGAACTTGCAAACCTGACATTACAACAGTCGGCACACCCTCCTTTTCCAATGAATCTTGTAAAAAAAGAGCATTCATAATTGTTGCCATCATCCCAACCTGATCAGCAACGCTTCTGTTCATACCTTGAGCGGCTTCTTTAGCTCCACGAAAAATATTACCCCCACCGACTACTAAACAAATATCCACACCCATTTCATAGATTGTTTTTATTTGTCCGGCAAGAGATTTCAAAACATCTGAATCTACACCAAAAGGCTTATTTCCCATAAGCCCTTCTCCGGATAATTTTATCAAAACTCTTTTATACGCAGGTTGCATAAACCGACCTTTCTTAATTTTATTATGTTCTTATATTACTGACTTTCAAACGTTTGTCACAACTTTTTCAATGATATTAACAATTTATAAGCCCAAACTCTGATTTATTACAAAATAAAGCTCTGTTTATCACAGAGCTCCTTTAATTATTTTTTGCTTTCAATAATTTTTAACGCATCTTCTAAGGTTATATCTTTTCCCTTCAATTCTTTAGGAAGAGCATAATTATTTTTTCCGCACTTAATATATGGCCCATAACGACCATCGCTTAATAATATATCGTTTCCAGACTTATCTTTTCCTAAAATTTTTGCTTGCGGTTTTTCAGCTACTCCCTGCAAAATTTCAAGAGCTCTTTCAAGAGTAATATTAAATATATTATCGTTACCCGTCAATGATTTAGACTTATTACCCTGCTTAATATAAGGACCAAACTTACCCACATTTACTTCTACTCCGCTTCCTAAATCAAACGGAAGATTAACAAGTTTAACAGCTTGCTCAAAACTTATTTCTTCAGGAGCTATATTTTTAGGAAGAGCAGCTCTTTTAGGCTTCTCAGTTGTAGCCGTTGCATCTTCTCCCCATTGAACATAAAAACCATAAGGACCTTTCTTCAGATAAATATTTAATGTTTTATATTCACCTAAAAGTTTATCTTCAGGTTTTTCAAACTTAGTCTTATCACCTTCTTGCTCTTCTTCATCTTTTACATCTGTTAAAGGTTTTGTATATTTACAATCAGGATAATTTGAACAACCCAAAAAAGCTCCATATTTTCCGAGTTTTACGCTCACTTTACCTTTTGCACATTCTGGGCAAAGTCTAGGATCTGTACCGTCTTCTTTTTGCGGAAATAAATGATATGCTAAAACCTCATCAATTTTTTCTATCACATCTTTAACCTGCAATGGCTGAACCGCCTCAACGTTCTTTACAAATTTTGCCCAAAAACCGGTTAAAAGCTTTTTCCACTCCATTTGACCTGCAGAAACATCATCTAAAAATTCTTCAAGCTGAGCTGTAAAATCATATTCTACATATTTCTTAAAGTAGTTTTCCAAAAATACTGTTACTATACGACCTCTATCTTCGGGTATAAAACGAAGCTTTTCTACTTTTACGTATTTTCGTTCTTGCAACACAGCAATAATGGTAGCATATGTTGACGGACGTCCAATTCCTAATTCTTCAAGCTTTTTAACCAAACTTGCTTCCGTAAAACGAGGTGGTGGTGTAGTATAATGCTGTTCGGGCTTGATATCCCCTTTTTCTACAGCATCGCCATTTGAAACATTTGGCAAAATACGGTTATCATCATCGTCATCACTATCATCTTTACTTTCTTGGTAAAGCTTTAAAAATCCGTCAAACTCAATAACCTGACCATTTGCTCTTAAAACAATCTGCTTATCTTGTGATAAACTGTCAATTGTAACTCTATCCATAATAGCCGGATTCATTTGGCAAGCAACAGTTCTTTTCCAAATAAGCTCATACAGTTTACGAGCATCAGCATCTAATGTGGCTTCCATTTTCTTTGGAGTATTCATTACATCAGATGGTCTGATTGCTTCGTGCGCTTCTTGCGCATTTTTAGATTTTGTTTTGTACTCTTTAGGTTCTTTAGGCAAATAAGATTCACCAAAATATTTCAAAATAGCTTCTCTACATGCATTTATTGCATCTTTTGAAAGATTTACAGCGTCAGTACGCATATAGGTTATCAAACCGTCTTCATACAGTTTTTGAGCAATTTGCATTGTTTTCTTTGCTGAAAATCTGAGTTTTCTGGCAGCTTCCTGCTGCAATGTTGATGTTGTAAACGGAGGGGACGGATATCTGTTGGTCTTTTTGCGTTCAACATTTGATATAAAAAATTCTTGAGCCTCTATTTTTGCTTTTGCTTCAAAAGCCTTTTGTTGGCTATTTAAATCAAACTTCTCAAGTTTTTTACCGTCTAACATAATCAAATGTGAAGGTATAAGCGATTTATTACTCGCAAACAAATCCACATCGATTGTCCAATATTCTTCGGCTTTAAATTTTTCTATTTCTGTTTCACGCTCACAAATCAGCCTTAACGCAACAGATTGAACACGACCGGCAGATTTTGATCCCGGTAGCTTACGCCACAAAACAGGTGATAATGTAAAACCAACCAAATAATCAAGTGCACGACGAGCCATATATGCTGAAACCAAATTATCATCTACACTTCTGGGGTTTTTGATTGCTTCAGTAACTGCCGCTTTTGTAATTTCGTGGAAAACAACTCTTTCTATCTTTTTATCTTTAATTTTCTTTTTTGCTTTCAATTCTTCCAATATGTGCCAAGCAATTGCCTCTCCCTCTCTATCAGGGTCGGATGCGAGAACTATCGTATCACAATCTTTAACAGCTGTTACAATATCGTTTAAGCGCTTTTTACCACCAGAACTAAGCTCCCATGACATACTAAAATCATTTTCAGGATCAACTGAACCATCTTTACTCGGTAAATCTCTAATATGACCAAAACTTGCCAACACCTTATAATCGTTGCCTAGATATTTATTAATTGTTTTGGCTTTTGCCGGAGACTCTACAATAACTAATTTCATCTGTCTTTCCTGTTTTTAATGTTTTAATATTAAAATATTTGTATTTTTTCTTTCAACAATATCGTCGAGTTCAAGTTCGGTTATTTGAGCCATAGTCTTAAAAGCATCTCCTCCGGAAATTCTGATCAACTCATCTATATCAATACCCTCCGCAGGAATCAAACTCATTAAAGACTTTAGATCATGCTTTGTTTCTTTTATGGGTATATTGTCGCTTTTTTTTGCTTTGTCAAGGGTATTTACACATAAATCGGTCTTTTTAAACTCAAACTCTTTCTTTTTCAGATTACTGTTATAACATAAAACATTTAATATATCATCGGCATTTTCGGTTAATACAGCACCTTCTTTAATCAAACTGTTTGTACCGGCTGACCTGCCCTCAATCGGAGAACAAGGAACGGCAAAAATATCTTTTCCCTGCTCCAAACCTAATCTGGCTGTAATCAAAGATCCAGAGTTGTGACTAGCTTCAACAACCAGCACACCAGAACTCAGAGCAGATACCAACCGATTACGTCTGGGAAAGTTTGAGGATTGAGGTTGTGTACCTAATAAATATTCAGAAATCACAACCCCTTGAGCGCATATATGCTCGTATAATTCCTTATTTTCAGTAGGATACGGAACATCAACACCTGTTCCTAAAACAGCAACCGTAGGACCATTTTTATCTTTAGCATACATAGCACCCTTATGTGCAGCACTATCAATCCCTCTTGCCATACCGGAAACAACCAGAACATCGCTATTTGTTAAATCGTAAGCAATTTTAGAGGCTATCTTCCGACTTGAAACGCTTGCATTTCTTGCACCCACGATTGATACGACTATCGGATGATTTAAAATATCCACTCTACCCTTAGCGTATAATATTGGCGGAGCATCATTTAATAATTTTAAACCCGAAGGATATTCTCTATCTTTAACACTTATAAAATAAGCATTTTGTTTATATGCTTTTTCAACTTCAGCTTTTGCATCATATTCGCTAAAAACTTTATTTTTATCAATATATTTAAGAGCATTTTCTGCTGTTTGATATTTATCAATAATTTTGTAAAAAGTAACCGGTCCGACACCGTCAGAGTTTATCAATCTTATCCAATTTACAAGCTCTTGATATTCCACCGCTTACTTCTTCTTAAACGAAATTTTACTTTCTTGCCCCTTTATTAATCTGACAATATTTGCATGATGTTTTATAATTACCAAAGCTACAATTACAGTATAAAAAAGCGTATTTACGGGTGATAACATAAAAAACGACACAATAGGCATAGAAACTGCTGCAGTTAGAGCTGATAAAGAAGAATATCTAAATGTAAAGGCCATAAATAACCATGTGCCCAAAGCAATCAAAGCAATTGGCCAGTTAGTCATTAATAACAAACCAAATGCTGAAGAAACGCCTTTTCCACCCTTAAACTTTAACCAAACCGGAAACATATGACCAATTACACCAAAAGAACCTGCAATTAAACCACCTACAATATTTGTTTGAGTAGCAAAACCAAGCAAATAAAAATCTTCAGCTTTTACAAATTTTGTTGCGACATACGCAGCTATACCAGCCTTAAAAGCATCTAACAGAACCGTTAAAAGTGCCAACCATTTATTTCCTGTTCTTAAAACATTTGTAGCACCAATGTTACCGGAACCTATTTTTCTTATATCACCATATCCGGCTAAACGAGTTAACACCAAACCAAACGGTATAGAACCTAATAAATATCCGCCGATTGCACATAAAATAAATATTGTATATATACACATGTTATAATCCTCCAAAAAAAATCAGGATATGTTTGTTTGCCACTATAACTGATTATTTTTAGATTTCAATACCTTTTCCTAAACCTTAAACCGCTTTATGTATAAAACAATCAAAAACAAGACTTAAGAACTTAACTGTGTATAACAACAAAACCCGCTGTTTTAGCGGGTTTTGTTTCTAATGGCGGATAGAGTGAGATTCGAACTCACGGTACCCTTTGGGGGTACACACGATTTCCAATCGTGCGCCTTCGACCGCTCGGCCATCTATCCAACATATGCCACTTTCTTAAATCTTTTTTAAAATTAAAGCAAGCACTTTTTTGTTATTTTTAAGAAAACAAATTTTCTACTTTATTTTTTAAATTTTCCATTGTTTGTTTTATGTAATAATTAAAACCAAACCCTCGAAACTCTTTTTCTGATGAAAGATGTTTTCTTATTAAACTTATATCATATCCTGTTTTATTCTTTATCCTGCTGTCGATGTAAAAAACTGGTTCTTTCAAATTTGTTTCTGGGGTTTTCAAAGATTTAACTCTTATAAAAGGCATTTTATTATATTTTAATAAATGCAATGGATACGCTAGTTGATCTTCTTTTTTATAGTTTTTTATATAACTATTACCCACAAATCCTAATTCTGTTAAAAATGGAGTCAAAATTGTTTCATAGCGTTTACTACCCATTTCTGGTGTAATATTCTTCCAAAATTCTTGAAATTTGCAATTTTTAACTACATTTTGATTAAAAACCATAAAATAGCTATCAAGATGATAGTTACTATGATAATTTTCTGTTAAACCCCAAAAATCATAATTGCGCAATTCCATATAATCAAAAATATCTTCAATATTTGTCATCGGACCATAGATACTATCATTGCAAATTATCATTTCATCATATGTTTCAAGGGTTTTCCACCCTATGTAATGCATTAAATATTGCCATGAACCAAAATATTTTCCATGGTGCAACGAACTTTCGGCATATTTTGTATATGCTTTTATTTTTAACAACTCATTTTTAGGAATATTTGAGTCTGCAAAATAGTAAACATCACTGATTTTTGAAAGCTCTTGCACTAAAAAAACCACATAATCTTGAATTTTATTATTTTTATCAAAGCCAGCCAAAAGGCAAATTTTTCTATCCATCATCATCTCCTTACTTTAAGACCGTAGATATAATTTGGCTTTGCATACTTTAAAGATAAAGTATTTAAAATATTAAAGCCCCACTGTTGTGAGGCCTTAACTTTATTTTACTTCATCAGGATCTCGAAGAACATATCCTCTGCCCCAAACAGTTTCTATATAATTTTTACCGCCTGATGCTTTTTCTAATTTTTTACGAAGTTTACAAATAAACACGTCTATAATCTTAAGTTCAGGCTCATCCATACCGCCATACAAGTGGTTTAGGAATTGGTCTTTATTTAATGTAGAACCTTTACGTAAAGACAACAACTCCATAATACCATATTCTTTACCTGTTAAATGTAAGTTTTTACCACGAACCGTAACTGTTTGAGTATCTAAGTTAACTTCCACTTCACCAGTTTTAATGATTGAATTTGAATGTCCCTTAGAACGACGAACAATTGCTTGAATACGAGCTAACAATTCTGCTTTATCAAATGGTTTTGTTAAATAATCATCAGCACCATAACCCAAACCTTTAACCTTTTTATCTGGCTCAGATAATCCGGATAAAATTAAAACCGGAGTATTAACTTTAGCATTACGAAGGCTTTTTAAAACCTCATACCCATTCATATCAGGAAGCACTAAGTCTAATATAATTATATCATAATCGTATAATTTACCAATTTCGAGCCCATCTTCACCCAAATCGGTAGTATCAATAATCATACCTTCCTTTTTAAGCATAGTTTCAATGCTTTGGGAAACAGCATAATCATCTTCAACTAACAATACTCTCATATTACCCCCTATTATTTTTTTATTGTAACAACACTATAACCTTATTTATTTATTGTTTTAAAGTCCTGTTAATAATTATTAACAACAATTTATTAATAGTATTCAAATTTGATAAAAAAGTAATATATATTACATGCATAAATAATATTTTGGAGATTAATATGTTTAAATTACCACCATTAAAATATAATCTTGAAGCTTTAGAGCCATATATATCTAAGCAAACTATGGAGTTTCATTATTTGAAACATCATCAAACTTATGTCGATAAACTTAATGAATTAATTAAAAACACAGAATTTGAAGACATGTCTTTAATCGATATTATCAAAAAAACTACTGACAAACCCAATCTAATTGCCATTTTTAATAATGCTGCACAAACATGGAACCATACGTTTTTTTTCAATTCTATGTGTCCTAATGGTGGAGGAAAACCTCATGGTGTCTTAATGACAGATATAAAAAATTCTTTTGGTAGTTATGAAAATTTTAGAAAAGAATTTAAGGAAGCTGCCATATCACAATTTGGCAGTGGGTGGGCTTGGCTTATAAAAAAAGATGAACATCATTTAGCAATTATGAAAACATCTAATGCAGATAATCCTATTGCTCACGACTTAGAACCAATTTTAACAATTGATGTATGGGAACACGCATATTATCTTGATTATCAAAATAAAAGAGCAGATTTTGTTGACGTATTTCTCGACCATTTGATAAATTGGAAAGAATAAAAAAATAATTCTTGCAAACTAAATCAAAATATATTAAAGATGAGAGTTGCATTAAAGGTCCCATCGTCTAGTGGCCTAGGACGCGGCCCTCTCAAGGCTGCAACACGTGTTCAAATCCCGTTGGGATCACCAATATAGACAGCGCTCGTTTCGAGCGCTGTTTTGTTATATAAAACAGGCTTTAATCGAGTTTAATTCAGTTTTAAAAAACACCTTTTTAGGTAAACACCTGAAATATTTTAGACTAATGATATAATACTTGTATTAATCTTGCTTTTATGTTACTATCCGCTAAAATCAACAAAGGAGGTAAATTATGCAATATTTAGATAAATTAGGAGATGATTTAAAACCAGGATATTCAACTTATGTTTTAAATTATAATTCAGACAAGATTAGTTTTTTTGCATATACCGGTAATACAGCTATTAGCGCTGATAAGCAATGTCAACAAATCAATGACTCGATGAGAGGATATTTTCTCAGAAAAGGTTTTTCTGATGCTATTACAGCGGCGAACCCAAATGTAGTTACACCTATGTATAGAGATAATGAGGGTAAAGAAGTTCATCTGCGTTCCTCTGCAGAAGCTAAAAAATTGATATACGAAGGAAAAATTAATATTTGTGGTTTCAGTTTTGCTAAAGACGCTACAGACGCTCAAAAAGAAGAAGCTTTTGGTAAAATAATTAATACTTTTGTATCCGCTTCTAAAAATTTAGACTTTAGTTCTGAGCAAAACTTATTTGTTGTTAACGGAAAGTTTTCTCGAGTTATTTATAACAATGGCGGTTCTGAAAAAATGAAAATTAACGGCGCTGATGTACAGGAGCGACTTGACTTAAACACAAGAGATGTTGTTGTAAATAAAGTTATGCGTGAACGCATGAAAAAATTTGATCGCGGTTAATAAATTTTCAAGTAACCATAAAAAAATCATATCTAATACACAAAGCAGGTGCTAAAACGCCTGCTTTTTCTTTTTTACCAAATTAATCACTTAAAAAACATATTGACATTTTTTATATAAGATTTACTCTATGATTATGAGTGAGGCAAGCGCTCGGAATGTCCGCCAAAATGTTTATTGCCGCAAAATGTATTTGTATTAATTTCTTTTAATAACTTATCAAGCTTATCGGACAGGCTCGGCGATAAGTTGTCGTAAAGGAATTTGTTATGTCTGAATATATAGAAGTCTTCCGCAAGGAAGCAAAATCCTTATTAAAAGATTTTAAAAAAAATGATAAAAGCGCTATCATCAGATGCAACCTTGTTTTTGGTCAGAAATCTGATTTATCTTTAATGAATATTCAACATGTTATCGCCAAAGAATATGGCTTTAATAATTGGAACGAACTGGTAAAAGCACAAGAGTGGCAACAAGCACAAGCTCTTGCCAGTTTCAAAAACAAAAACTTTGTTTCATCTTTACAGGTATTTAAGAACAAAAACTCTTCCACAACAAATAAAACCAAACTTAAAAATCCGGATGATTTAAATATTGATATGAAAAATTTTACCGATAAATTCGGTTATCCATTTTTAAATTTTGAATATTTAGATGTATCACAATATGATTTAAGCGAACTAAATATCACGAATGTGCAATATTCCGAATATACACGATGGCCCGAACAGGAAACAAAATTACCCAAAGGTTTTAATCCGAAAGAGTTTTTAGAATATCGCAAAAATCCGGGGCTCAAAATACGCCAATTACATAAGCAAGGCATTGATGGCCACGATAGAAATGTTGCAATTATTGATCCTTTTCGGCTGTTTGATCATCTGGAATATCACAATCAAATTAAAGGATACGAAGAAATACACATAGATAAAAACCTTAATCATGTAGGTTTTAATGCTCCTTTAGTTTCATCATTGGTTGGTCAAACTTGTGGGGTGGCTCCTAAGGCGAATTTATATTACTATGCGGTCGATGTTGTAAACAGAACACAGGTTTATTATGCGCAAGCTATTCGAAAAGTCATAACCCTACATAAAAAACTTATTGAAGCAGGACAAAATGGTATTGATGCCATTTTAATTTTAGGGGCTCTTTCTTTCAAAGGTTTTCAAAACGAAGATGGTTATACCGATGTTATACAAGCCTCTCAAAAAGCAAGCGAATTAGGCATATGGTGCCGAATTGGCCCAACAAGCTTTAAAGAACACAACCTATGGCGTGAAGATAGAATTTATTGCAAGTTTGATGGTAACGTGGATAATCCTGATGATTTTATATTAAGTGAAAATTCTGCACTCCATAAAATCCCTATTGATAAAGAAGATGTTTTTCGCAGTTCATTAAATTTTCCTAACGGCGCTTGGAGTCATGCACAAAACATGTCTATGAAAAACTATATTTTTGACCATCGCTCAGGACCTTTTGGAGCAGCGTATGCGGTTGGACTATATCTTTTAGCTAAAAGCGTTTATCCAAAATTAACACCGGAAGAATATTGGCATTTAGGTATTAAAACCGGTGATTTTCGCCAAGGAATCGGTACAATTATCAATCCGCAAAGGCTAATTAACGAATTAAAAAAATAATGTATCTTTGAAAAGCAGGCTGAAAAACGTCTGCTTTTTCTTTATTTTATAAACCAGTAAACATTTTCAACACTTTTAGCGTATATTTTCGTCAAAATATTAATATTTTTTTAAGAATCATATTGACAGAGCTTTATAAATTTAGTATAGTGCAACCAGTAAACGTATTATTATAGGATTATTTTAAACTTTCATACATTCTTGTATGCGATTTTAAATTTATCTCTATAAATTCAATTCCCATACAAATTTGTATGTATTTAAAATTATGTTACACACACCATTGCAAAGTAAAAAATATTGAGTAATCCAGGTTAAAGAGTTAATTGTTTCAATTAATTTTTTAATGAGTGATTATTCGGGACATTTGTTTTTTAGGCTTGCTAAAAAACATTTTCCTTTGTTTGTTTATTGTAAAATTCATTTTACAAATAACAGACATATTTTTGAAAACCGCAATGGTCGAGGGGAATACGTTTATGTTTTGGGAATTGCCCCTCTCAAGAAAACAGATTATCTTTTCGATAATCTGTTTTCATCATTTTAAACCTCTTTTAGAGTTTACTTTGTATATTTTTTATTATACTATTCAACTCAAACAAACTGCAAACAATGCTTTGTATTAATTAATAAATCGGATTTTGAGAAGCTTATAAATGATACAGAAAATAAAGTTTTATTTAACAATTCTATTCTTATCAATGGGGATGTTATTCTTTCATAGTCCTGTACAAGCAAGTTTTGAAAAAAACGCTACCTACACACCTGAAATAAAATCATATATACGCAATATCCAACAGAAAATAACAAACCATTGGAATCCAACGACATACAATGCAACTAACAAAACCGTTATTGAGTTTAAAATTTTAAGTTCAACCGGAGAAATTTATGCCCCCAAAGTTTTAATAAGCTCTGGCTCAGATAAAGCAGATAACGAAGCTTTAAATATAATACATCAATTAGCACCTTTTCAGCCTGCTCCGGCATCATACAAAAATAAAGCGGTAAAGATTTCAGCAACTTTTGATAACGTTTCAAAATCAATAGTTACCTGGGATGAGTTCCGGCAAAATCTTTTTACATTACCATTGACACATAAGCTTTATATTATTTTTACATTTGCTATCTTATATTTATTTACATATATCATGCTATCTGTTGCAAAAAAAGCAAAATATAGTTTTGCTTCAATCAAACAAACTATATTAGGTGTTTTACTGATATTAGCACTCAACTTTATTGTTTTTCATAAAACACCTATATCTACCATACTTGATTTTGATAAAGTGACTAAGCAATATAGCATAACCCAAAATTTAATATTCAAAACTGAAGGTACTATATACAATAATTCTTTAGTATCCGTTGATGCAAAAAAAGGCCGGAAAAGTATAGACTTATTTATGAGTTATAATAACCGACACTATGGTTATGATGCGTCCGACAAAATAATAGGTAAACTGGTACTTAAATATTATGATTTTATAACAAATCCAACCACTCAAACACTGCATCACGAGCATTACCCTAATTACTATATTGATTATTTGATGTTTTTATTGCTCATATTTATATTTTATAAAATTACAAAAAACCAAGAGGCTCAAAAGGTACACATCTTATTAATATCTTTCTCACAAATAACATACTATTCGCTCTATCAAAACTATGCCAATTTTATAGAAAATAGAAGCACATTATATATTACATATGTTCTTTCTTATATTTTGTTGCTTTTTTATATGTTAAAAGAACCAAAAGAAAGAAAAATTAAGCTTTCTAAAAAAATTATAAAATAACACTGATGTTTTAGGAATATTTTATGAAAATAAATTTGCATTGCCACACAAACTACTCCGATGGAGATTATATCGATAAAATGGCCGAAGAGCATCAAAAACAAGGCTTTTCGGCATTTGTAGCCACTGACCATGTTTATCCTTTGCATTTTGCAATAGATGTAAGACAAAAGCATCCTAAATCTATTATATCTTATGAAAAGTTTAAACAACAAACGCAACAACTTGCAGAAATTGAACAAAACCTTAGCTTCCCATGCATTCAGGGAATAGAACTTGCCTTATACGGAGAAGAGGTTTTAGTTTTCGGTAAACAAGCCGTAAAAGAAATTTTTGATTTTATGGAGCACATTAACATAGAAGAACAAGAAAAATATATACAAGAAATTACTTATAAGAAAAAAATTGTTACAAAGTTAATTAATATATTGGAAAAAAACAAAGATGAGACAGCCGTTATTTTATGTCATCCTCACTTGGTTGATGATGATTGGGTTCTAAAAAAACTCTATCCGATATTAGACGGATATGAATTTCAAAACGGCAACACATATTATTTTACCGATGCAACAAACCAAAATGAAGAGCAACGTTGGGATAGAGAAATTCCAGATGAGTTAAAAACCAAAAAGAAATTTTATAATTCCGATGCTCACAGCATTAGATCAATTACTCAAAGCGAGGGTAATTTTCACACACTTAAAATATGTAATTTAGACGATTTAATTAGCTATATAAAATCTCCACATGGGGAAAATATAAACAGCAATTTATTACTTTCCCAAAAATGTAAAGGATAAATTATATGGAATTAGTAAAACCAAGCATAAAATATAAAGACAGTTTTATTGAGGCATTAAAAGACGGATATTATCTCGGGTCACAATCGCCAATGAGTGATAACGCTATTGCAGATATTGAAAAAGATTTTGAATATTTTTTAGCAAATAAAATTTTTAAACCTTACGACCCGACACCACGATTACGAAATGACGGTAAATATTATCCAAATGCTCCGCAAATTCCATATTGGCTTATTGATAATGAAAAATTTATCGGAGCTTTTAATTTGCGCACACAGTTAAACGACTTTTTAATGTATGTTGGCGGCAATGTCGGTTATGGAATTGCGCCAAAATATAAAAGAATGGGATACGCAACAAAAGGTCTGTCTTTGCTGATATTACAAGCTAAAAATCTTGGAATGAACAAACTGCTTCTGGCGGCTAAAGAAGAAAATATAGGTTCTTGGAAAGCTATTGAAAAAAATGGCGGAATATTGGAGAATATAATAACTTTACCATGGGATAACAATGGTCAAAAATATAAAAGATATTGGATTGAGATCAAATAATTTTGAAAAAATATTTGCTTTATCATAGCAATTTATATATAATAAAACTTAATTTAAATATTTGTATCACTTCTAAATTATTATATTATGTATATAAATTTAAATGATAATCAAATTATGCAAAGAATGGGCGTTCCATTTTGGCCATATGCATGGTGGTTTCAAATTGGCATTAAACAAGCTGATGTAGAATATATAGAATCTGTTATAAAAAAAGATAAGTGCTTTCCTTTCATTTTATCTGCATATAAGAGAGCAAAAAATTATAAAATTTCTCACTTGGACAGAGCTTATGCGAAAGTAAATATTATCGTTTTTTTGGATAAATTCTATAACGATCCAAAATGCCCTAATGGTGTAAAATTAACATTATTTTGCATTTTGGGATTATACCGTGATTATGTTGCCGAATATTCTCCGTCATTTTTATCGGAACGCTATACCTTTGTTGAAAGATGGCTGGAAACAGTAAAATAATTTCATCTCTTTTTATAAAAGCCACCTAAAACGGTGGCTTTTATATAATATTAAAATCGTGATAAATGAAAAATTATTATGCGCAAATACTGTTTAACCATGTCTCTAAGCAAAAAAATAAGTTTAACGATTGTTCTGCCGTTTCTCCTTCAAACCAACGATAAGCGCCATTTATCTCAAGTTCTAATGCTGAAACATTAAAAGAAGAATAAAACCACTTACTCATAATGTTTTCAGCAAAAGCTTGATAATATTTATCAATTGAACATTTGTTTGAACCAGTGCTTTCTCAATTACGATTATTTCATTTCACTTTGTTCATTTACAATATTAAATCTTATAGTTTCTCAAAAAGCTTTAATTAAGTCATTTCTCATTAATATAAAATAACATTGACTGTTGTTATAAATTATTCTGGAGATTATTGGAAATATTTTTCAGAGGTTGTAATGTTATACCATTATATTGAAAATATTGTTCTCTATGGTGGTTTGATTAATACTTTTAACAGTTAACCAATCTTATAATCTATGAAAAATTCTATTTACACACTGTTGCAAGCATCTAACTTTGCTTGTAACGCACACGCTAGATCTACTATGGCCGATTTTATCACAGAGGCATTTGGACTTCCAGAGCCACACAAACTTAACCTTGAGGAGTGGGCCCCGGTAATTGAATATGCTATTGAGGTGAGTGGAGCAAAACATGGTACTGAATACCAGTATCGCAATGCTCAAGGATCAACCTCTACAGCAAAAGTCATTGACCTATATGCTATACCTGATACTTTGGTGAACCCGTTTTTGATATGTTTTTCCGGTTATATGCCGGCAGCGCTGTATACTTTGGAGGCATATAGAGCCTACATGGCTAAGTATGGTAAGGAGTTGTTGCTGTTTGCAACCGGACAAGGTGGAAACAAAGGTTCAAATCCCGTTGGGATCACCAATACAAACCTCCTAAAAAGGAGTTTTTTTATTGACCTTGTGATTTGAAACTAGGGTTCTTCTCAAATGTATTAAATTTTTTAAAAAAATTGACAAAAGCGTCTAATGGTATTACTATGTAATCATATCATAATATTTATTATTGTCATATAGCAAAATATATTTAAAAGGATTAAATAATGTCACAATTTATGTATATTAACCCTGCGATGAAAAACCCTAAAACTGGAGAAAATGTTCGCGAAGCTGAACTTACAAAACTCTTAAAATTAAAGGAAGAGGGTTTTTATATTGTTGGTCTAGAAATGACTGTTCCTGATTTAGCTAGTGTTTGTGATAAAAATATTGATCCTCAACATACAAAAGGTAACTCTTCTCAATGCTGTGCTAAAGAAATTTATGAAAGAGCTCCTGAATTATTAGAGGAGTTAAAATCAAAAGATCCTGAAAAGATTATTTTTGTTACCAATCGAGTTGATGTAGACTCTGTAGCATCATATATTTTAGCAGATAGATATTTACATGATCAAGATTTAGGACCAAAAGAAAATATAGAAAAAATTAATGATCATGACGCATTTCAAGGTGTAAAATGGGAAGGCCCCAAACCAATAGAACAAGCATTTGATCCAGAAAATAAGGTTGCAGCGCTTGCTTCATCGGTTAAAGTTTTTATGGTAACCCCAAAAAATATTGAAGATATCAAAAATTTTATTGATACAGGTAATGTTGAAGAGACTGTAATGAATAATTATAGAACTGTTCAAAATGGCATTATTGAGAGAGTAAAATCTGGTGAAATTAAAACAGAAGTTGTTGGTGGTGTAGCCTATGTTGAAACTACATTACCTTGTGCTACCAATGTTGGTTATTCTATGGCACCTGTTGTAGTGGCGATAAATCCTGCAATGAAACTAGGTCCTCAAGGAGAACCTTTTCGTAAAGTAAGTGTTTGCCAGCACGAAGAAGGGTATATTGACCTTAACACTATTAAAAACATCTTAAACACTAAAGAAGCTGGATGGGGTGGAAGCTCAACATTTATTGGCTCCAAACAAGGAGAAAGTTGCAATATTGATTCATCAGAACTAAAACAAATAGTCTTTGGTAATTTAACACCTGAATACAAAAAAAGAGTAACATATATGGCAAACAAAGAAAATAGTGGTATAGAAAAAGAATAATAATCATTATTTTACAAAAGGAGGCTAAAATGAAAACATTTAATAAGATAAAAAAAAGATATATGCAAAAAAAAATAAACAAGGATTTAGATACAGCTAAAACTGTAGAAGAAAAAGTTGCTGTATTAAAGAAATATTATGGTCCTTTTAGACAAGATATAACCTCATTACGACATTGTAAAAAAGCAATATTTGCAGTACAAAAATTTGATCATGACCGCGCTTTTTCTGAGGAAGATTATGATGTTTTGAAAAAGTATGGATTTTCAACAAATATTTTGTATAGTTGTGGCGTAAGAGCAGTAGATATATATAAAGATGCTCCAGGTGAAAAAATTACCTCTTTAATAAATGATAACCAAATAAAAATATACGATATAAAAAAATTATCTCCTAAGCATCAAAAAGAATTAATGCAACGTCATGCTCCTGATGGCCTTGACTCTTATGCTGCACGGATTTTTTTACAAGATGTTGAACTAACAAAAATGGCTGTGCAATGTGGCTTAAATACTAATGGTTATGTAGAGGACTATGCTGGTAATGCTAATGATTATTATACAAATCCTTATCTGACATATGCAAATAGTGAATGCGCAGAAATTCTATTGCAAAATGGAGCAAATCCTGATGAATACTATAGAGAATTTAATGATTTCGGGGAATGCATAGATAAGCGTTGTATCTTAGAAAAAAGTATTACAGATAAGGAAAAAGTTGCTCTGCTTTTAAAATATGGTGCAAATCCATTTTTAGTTACACAAAAATTAGATCCCAATAATCCTACACATCAGTTGATTCTAGATGCTCGTAAAAAAGGTAAAGATTATTACATTTCTGGTCAAGCACATTATGATGCTATTACAAAATATGCTAATCAATCTGCTCGCAGAAAACTTATACCAATATTGAAGAAAAAGATAG
The DNA here is from genome assembly GCA_045611785.1 of Alphaproteobacteria bacterium. Lineage (GTDB taxonomy): Bacteria > Pseudomonadota > Alphaproteobacteria > RF32 > CAG-239 > JAFTYO01. The sequence goes on along the minus strand of JAZKXV010000009.1, from coordinate 23,840 downwards.
GGGCTAACCAAAATAGTGATAAAGAAGATTTATTACAGTTAAAATGTGATAAACTTAAAGAAAAACTTGGAAATAAAGTAGGAAAAACTGGAAATACACAAACTAATACAATTAACATATCTCACGTTAGAATAGCTGATGAACAGGTAAAAATATCAAAGGCAATAATGAAAAAAGCACAAATAGAAAAACAAATATCCTAAAAATAAGCTAAAATAACCCAGCTTTTTGGTCGTTTATCCAATCAATCATTGGATAATTCTGCCAACCAATAAGATTGTAATGCCACCATTCGTGTTCAATGCATTCAAAACCATGTGTTTCCATTAATGTACGTAGAAACTGACGATTATCAATTGCTATTTTATCAGCATTCATATAATCATGGCGCGCTTTTATTAAGTGTTTTTCAAACTCATCAAACTTTCCCTTCACTACTTGTTTCGCAAATTTTAATTCATAAGCATCAACTTCTGATGTATAGACAAGGTTGTTACCTCTTAAATCTGTTAAACACACATCAATAGCTGTTCCGTGACAGTGATTAGATATTTCTGGACTTGCTACAAAAAATTTTGCTTTTGAGCGTGGAACAAATTCTAAAAATTTTTGATGAACCAATGGGGGACGATAAGCATCGCAAATTCTCATTTTTAAATTTAATTCTTCTAATATTGGCACCAATGATAAAAGTTGCTTATAAACATCTTTATGAATATAAGCTACATTACCAAAACCAATTTCTGAATAAACGGCGCGTTGAAGCACATTATCAATTCTAGCATACATCATATCAATAATAAAATGCGAATCATTTATTAAAACAAGTTTGCTCATAATTATCCATCCTTAAACTTACATAATCGTAAGTTTTTATTTAATTAGTGTAAATAACAAACTCCTTTTATATAGCAATAATTCTTTTGTCTTAAAAAATATTGATAAAATATTTCATCTATGGCATAATTTTCAAATAAATAATAAGGGAGCACCAATGATAAATAAAGAAACTATAATCGGTGATTTAAATGACATTTGCCAGCAAACCAACTCACAATGGATATGTTGCAAAGATATTTATACCACAGACATTATGGCAGATGAGGATAAATTCGTTAAAGTTTTTCGAGAAGCTGGATTTTTAAAAAAAGATATTCTTTTAAGAAATATAGCAACTCTAGAATATGGTGGTGGTTTAAGATTTAATTATAAAGATGTTATAGGAAGTGGATATATTTTTTCGGTTGATGAAAAATATAAAGCTCCTTTAGTTTTCGCTGGATTTGAAACAAATTTTGATCAAACAACTATTTATCATGAATGCGCCCATCTTTATCAAAGAAAACATAATTTTTTTAGTAAAAAAACAATACCTGACGCTAAATATCGTAAATATTTAAAAGAAGTACATGCTAATACTTTTGCTTCAATGATAATGCTATTACGTGCAGATGATATTTTAACATTTAAACAACAGCAACTTTATTGTCTTGCGACTGATATTAATACTTTTAATAAAAAATCTAAAAAAAGTATCTTCTATATTTCTTTACCAATTATTATAGAATTACTTAAACAAGTAAGAAAACAAGGTAGAGAAAATACATATAATAAATTTTCTCAAAGCGGAAAATTAGCTTTTGAGAAAATTGCTTTATATACTGCAGAACTGGTAAACAAACACGCTTATACCTCTTCAGAGTTTTATAAAATTAATAATAATATGTCTTTACCCTCTTATGATAGATTAAAGCAAAAAGCAAAAACTTGGCATATATTAGGAGAAAGATATATTCGTGAACAACTAAAAAAACAACAAGAACAAAAAGATATTTATAAACATATAAGCGAACAAAGAACCTTAAATTCTTCTAAGAAAATACAACCTCTACCAGAAATTGATGAAAAATCAAAAACCATAAACGCTATTTGTTCTATTGATGTATTAAATACACAATTATCTCAAGATTTTGGAATTTTTACAAATCTTAATGATATTGTTTCAAAAAATTTATTCTGTTTGCGTGATATATCTGATGAACAAGAAAGAACAAAAGCATCTGAAATATGTGATAATATCGCTGAAATATATCAAAAGTGGAGAAAAAATCAGTTTTTTAAAAAACTATTTTCTAAAATTAATCACCCTGATACAAGAGATAGTGTATGGGCGTTAAAATATAAAAAAGAAAGAGAAATTTTACAACAAATTCAAACATCAAAACAATATATTAAAACTTAAAAACAAATATTATTTAGCCACTGATACAAACATAAAAATAAATCTAAAGATTGCTGCTCCCTCTCTCCTTCAAAACAACGATAAGCACCATTTAATTCTAGCTCTATAGCAGAAATATCAAAATTTGAATAAACCCATTTACTCATAATATTATCTGAAAATGCTGAAAAGTATTTATCTATGGAACAGGTATTTATACCAAACTTGCTTTCTATACACTTTTGTAAATCAAAAACAATTTGCATATCTTTTACATTTTTTCCTTTATCTATGCAAATATCCACTATGCTATCTCGTTTACTGGAAAGACCATGTATATCTACAAATAATTTAATATGATGTTCTTGAAAAAATTGATTAACGGCGGTTTTATAAGAACAATAAGCATTATCAGTATTTGGGTCATCATTTGTTGAATCTTCAATTAAATATTGCTTGGTAATGCAAGCGCAACCAATTTGTTTAGCCAAACACTCTACTATTGCACCCGTATAAAATTCATGGGCTTTAATTTCTTTATTTCTAATTTGTTTAACCGCGTGAGGAGCTGAAAGTAAAATTGGTACATTTCCATATTTTTCAACAACACATGGTAAAATAGAATTTCCTTTATAATTATTTACTTTAAATTTTTGCTCAAGCTCTTTAAGTCTTTGTAAAAGAGATCTATTTTCCATCTAGCACCACCTTTTTTGTTAATTATATCATATTATAATGAATACGAATCGTATAATATAACATTATTTAATTTAAGTTATCATTCTACTTATATGTTGTCAAAAAAATATACTATATTCTTCAATATATTTAACATAAGTACATAGAAAAGATTATAACTAAATATATGTTCACAATATAATTCCTCTTTTATTTTATTTGACAAATATTTAATAACAAGATATAATATTGTTAATTAATTATATTTATGCTCTATTATTAGTTTTGAATTTACACGATGCTGTTAGCTGAGGTTCTAATAATAGAATTAACAAGATAAACCTTAACATTCTTATATATGAGTACTGTTCTTTTTATAACTATCTGCGTGATAGTTGTTTTATTGGGCCTTATAATGGTCATCGATGAAGCGCTTGTTGCTTCAGATTACACCTGTACAATTTATGGTGGTAGGACTCTAGCAGAAGCTGTAAATCCTATTGAATGGGTTTATAGATTATATATCCACCACACATGGTGGTATTTTAGCCTCACCATACTAACAGGAGTAATTGTTTGGGGTTACGTCCTGTTCGTACCTCTTTATGCTATTATGCGAGCATATCGTGAAGATTATGGCAAGCTAACCTACAATAAAGATTATATCTCTATTCAGTTTTATGATAAGGACTAATCTTTAGAGAACTTGCTACTTATAAAGTAGCAAGTTTTTTTATTTATATATATTTCGATTATTAGATTTATAAGTGCTGTTCCTCTGTCTTTCGTTAGATCCTAACAATAATTTAGCTTTGTACCATCAACAAAAAACACCTATAAGGTGCTTAAAATTGGTAGACGCTGAGAGGTTCGATCTCCCGACCCTCTCGGTGTAAACGAGATGCTCTTCCAGCTGAGCTAAGCGCCCATCTCTTGTCTACGAAAGAGTTTATAACTAATTTATTTTAATAAAATATATTCAAAAAACATTTGATTTAGTAATTTGTATTGTTATTGTTAAATATATTAACAAAGATAGTATTAAATACGCCAAGGAGAAAACTTTATGTTACATGAGATTGCTAAACAATATGAAGAAAATATCAATAATTTGATTGCTTTATGCCAAGGGAAAACTATTGCTTTTGATTTTGACGGCACATTAACACGTTTCCAATATACATCAGAGAATATGTTGCCTTGCAAAGATGCTGATATTGAAAAGTTTACGCAAGACGGCGGAAATATCTACGAAAATATATATATCTTAAAAACAATGAAATACGTTATATCTAAGCTTGATATAGAAAATGTTTTTATTGTTACATCAACGGTTCCTTCTCTTAGAGAAATCAAAAATCAGATTATTATTGAACATTTTGGTATACCTCGTGAACGCATAATTCATACATGTGGTGCAAAAGAAAAACTCAATATCTTAAAAGATATTTATGAACAAACTAAAAAAGAGATTTTGTTCTTAGAAGACAATTATAAAATTTTGCTTGATGCCGAAGAAGAGCTAAATTTTGTTAAAGGATATCATATATCTTCTCTTTTAGCATAGCTCAATGATCTTTTAAGTGCTTTTTATATTATACCGAATTTATCAATCAACTTAATCTTGTTTTAAGATTTTATATGATACTGTCCGCCAAGGAGAAAAATCATGAATAAATTGATAATTTGGGATTTTGATGGTGTTATTGCCGATACAGAACACCTGTCTACAGATGTGTATATTGAAATTGCTAAAGCTCATAATATTATTCTAACCAGAGAAGACATTATCTATCATATTTTAGGTAAAGGTCAACAGAAGCAGCTCGAAGCTTTAGTTGCTTTAGATAAAAATGCCAATGCCGATATTGTGCAAATCATCAATAATGGAGTAAGCGATGCTGTTAATAAAAACATCTCACTAACAAACAACATTGAAGATATATTCAAGTTAAATGAATTTAAACAATGTGTTGCAACCGGAAATTCTTTGGTAGGAATTAAGGCCAGATTTGAACCTCTTGATTTAAAACGTTATTTTAATGAAAACAATGTCTTTTCAGCCAGCTTTGTTAAGCATGGAAAACCTGAGCCTGATTTATTTTTATATGCTGCCGATAAAATGGGCTATAATCCTAAAGACTGTATCGTAATTGAAGATTCCATCCATGGCGTTATCGCCGGACTTAAAGCAAACATGACTGTAATTGCTTACCTTGAGCATATTTTATACGACAGAAATGAATATATTAAAAAAATCAAATCATTAGGTAATGTACATTTATGTGATAATATGATTGAAGTCAAAAACCTATTGCAAAAATTGGCTTAAGAAACTAGTTAAAGAGCTTCATGAAGACACACTAGTTAAAATGGTGTGTCTGTTTTATCAAACTTGCATTTAAAAAATAAAACTCAGTTTAATATCTAAAAAGTTATTTACTTTTCTTGATAATAGCATATATTCATTGTTTATTTTATTGAGGAATAGAGATATGTATTATAGTTTATCTGAAGTTTTTGCTATTGGTATAGGTCCATCAAGTTCACATACAGTTGGCCCGATGAAAGCGGCCAAACGCTTTATTGATGGTTTAGAAAACAAAATATCACAAATCAGTGATGTTAAAATTTATCTATATGGATCGTTAGCCTTAACCGGTATTGGTCACGGCACACTCAATGCTATTGCTTACGGTCTTTTAGGTTTTGTCGCTGATAAAATCGATTTATCGCAAAATTATATCCAGCGCATTAATGATGAAAAGCAGCTTTTGCTCGGTGGTAAAAAAAATATACCTTTCGAATTTAAAAAAAATTTCATCTTAGAAAAAACAATTTTTCTTAAAGAACACTCAAATGGCATGAAATTTATTGCTTTAGATAACAATAATAACATTATCGCTGAAGAAATTTATTTTTCAGTCGGAGGCGGCACAATTGCAAGACAAGATGAAATGGCATATAAAATTGAGCGTAAACCCTTAAAAGTTCCTTACCAGTTTTCCCGTTTTGCAGAATTAAAAAAAATATGTAAGGACAATCATCTTTCTATCAGCGATGTAGTTTTAACCAATGAAAGAGCTCTCCATTCTGATAATAAAATTAAAGCTTATTTACATAAAATTACTCAAATTATGCAACAAAACATTGATGATGGAATTAATAAAAAAGGTATATTACCTGGAAGTATTAAACTGGCTCGTAGAGCACCGGATATGTTTGAGAGCTTAAAAAAACGCTTTGAAGATAACCACAACGATAGTTTATATATCATCGATTGGGTAAATTTATGGGCTTTTGCTGTAGCTGAAGAAAATGCATCTGGTAGCAAAATTGTTACAGCCCCAACCATGGGTTCTGCTGGTATTTTACCTGCGGTTATGCGCTATTACCAACGTTTTGGTCATAAAAAAACATATAATGAAGAAGAAGCAAATATTGTTTATTTAACAACCGCTGCTGCTATTTGTTCTCTTTATCGCACGAATGCTTCTATCTCAGGTGCTGAGGTTGGTTGCCAAGGAGAAGTTGGCGTTGCTTGCTCTATGGCTGCTGCAGGCTTGTGTGCTGTTATGGGCGGAACACTTAATCAGATTGAAAGCGCTGCAGAAATTGGTATGGAACATAACTTAGGCTTAACTTGCGATCCAATTAAAGGATTGGTACAAATACCATGCATTGAACGTAATGCTATGGCCGCAATTAAGGCAATTAATGCTTCACGTCTAGCTTATAGAGGAACCGGAGAACATAAAGTAAGTTTGGACAGCATTATAAAAACCATGTACGAAACAGGTTTAAGTTTACAAAACGATTATAAAGAAACCTCATTAGGCGGTTTGGCTAAAAACGTAAATTGCTAATTTGTAATTTTATTGAATAAAAAAATACTTCCTGAAATTTAACAAATCGGGAAGTATTTTTTAAGCTATTTTATTTTTCTAAACAGAAATAAAAAAAGCACCTTAAAGGTGCTTAAAATTGGTGGGCGCTGAGAGGTTCGAACTCCCGACCCTCTCGGTGTAAACGAGATGCTCTTCCAGCTGAGCTAAGCGCCCATCTCTTGTCTACGAAAGTGTTTATAACCAATTTATTTTAAGAAATCAAGTAAAAAAATTATTTTTTTTTATATTTTTAATATTTTTTAACTTTCCCATTGTTTTTGCTTGATTTTATTTTAATATATTAATTGCATTCCACCCATATTTAATAGCATCTTCCTTAGTTAAGACCATATCTATACTTCCAATCTTGTTCAAATTAGATGTTTTAGGATTTTTTTCTTCACCTTTTATTATTTCAATAATTTCATCACATGTTTTTTGATATTCTATATTTTGAGTTCTAAAACCTTGCTTATATACAAAAGTGTGTTCATCCCAGTCTGCTTCAAGCTGTAACTTAGCACAGTTTTTATATTTTCCGCTTTCTAATGCAATTTGAATAAGCATGCCAAGTATTTCTTCTTCCTCTTCTGCAGATTTTGCATCGACTGACCAGAACTCAGCAAAAACCTTATTTACACCTTTTTCATCGCCATATAAATATAATGGTGACCACTGAGGAATTTCTCCGAAATAGTTTTTATAAACACCCTTTTCATTCTTGTAATAATTAAGATATATATTGCCGATTATTTGGTTGTTTCTCATAATTATATATTCTTCAAACTTAATTTTATGAGTTTTTTTATAAATTATATAATCTTTTACTCGGCCTACTTCACCATTTAACTTAAACAACTTATTTGTTTTTAATATTGGTTCATTACTTAAAAATTTTGCAATTGTTTTTTGTGGCAAATACATAGTAATACAGCCTATTTTTTCAATATTTCTTATTTTACCTGAGGCTATTATCTTATCTATTTTTTTGCCTTCTACATTCTTTTGCGGCAAAATTTGAAAACCGGTGTTTTTATGGTGTAACAACGAATTCCAACTAGATGTTAAATGCAAAGCATCACAATCTGATTTTAAGAATCTTTCAATTGCTATACCTGATAAAATTTTTCCTGTTTTGTAATGAAGATCCAAGCTACCTAAAAGAGGTAAATGCATTTCTTTATTGTGAATTGTTATTAGAGTATAACCAATAACCTTTTTCTTATTAATAACCAGCCTATAAAGCTCGCCATCAGTATCAAATACATTATCACACGATTTATATATTAATGCTTTTTGCGGTTTCAGATTTTTTCTTAAAACAACATCGACAACCCCAACTAGTTCTCTTTTTTTAGGAATCGACTTAATTTTTAGTGGCTTTATTAAAATTTGCGCGCCATACGTCATAAAAAATACTTTCATTTTGATAATTTTAAGTATATAAAACATAACAGAAAATGTTTAAATATAAGGTTAAAATGGAAAAAAAACATCAAATTAACGTAACAAATGTTGTAAACAAGGTAAAAGAACAGAACTTGCTCTTTTATCCGGTTATTATTCATATCTTTATCAAAGCTTTTCATAATTGCGGATTAACCAACATAAATCCTGCATACATCAATGCTAATGATTGTGGTGAAATTTCAATTTTATCTCAAGAATATGCTGATTCTTTTGAAGTTTTTTTCAAAAATTATATTGAAAACTGTTTTTACAATCAAAGCAGCTATAATCAATCTGAAAACATGGTGTTGTTTTCTTATGTCGCAAAAGAGCAATTAAATCAAGTAAACAAAGATACACCTACCATTTACATACAACCATTAAAACAGCAAGATAATGTATTTTATTTATCATTTTTATCAACTAACTGTTCTGTTGATGAAGCTTTCATCTCTGCTTGCCAAGGATTTTGCGATTTATTTTGATCTTCATATTCAAAATCTGGTCCCATATTGTTAGGATACGTACAACCGCACTTATCATCTTCAGAACAATCACATTTATTAGCGTAATCATATAAGCAATTTTCTTTTTCCATATTTTCTCCATAAAAAAACCGGTAAAACTACCGGTTTATATAATCGTTGCTATTAAAAATTAAAGATATTTAACAGCTAATATTTCAAAAGATTTTTTGCCTCCAGGTGCTGTATATTCAGCAACATCGCCTACTTCTTTACCTATAAGAGCTTTTGCTAACGGAGAAGATAAAGAAATTAAATTTTTCTCGATATCTGCTTCATAATCGCCAACAATTTGATATTCTGTTTCTTTATCTGTAGATTCATCAACAACCAAAACCGTTGCACCAAAACGAATTATATCTCCCTTTACAGCCTGAGGATCGATAACTTGTGCACGACTAACAACAGCTTCCAATTCTTGAATACGACCTTCTATAAAGCTTTGTTTTTCTTTTGCAGCAGAATATTCAGCATTTTCAGATAAATCACCATGTGAACGAGCTTCTGCAATTGCTGCAATAATATTAGGTCTATCAATTCCTTTTAAGTTTTTTAATTCTTGCTCTAATTGCAAGTATCCTTTTTTTGTTAAAGGAAATTTTTCCATTTTTATTCTCCTAATAAAACATTTTCCTTTTTTTTACAAAAGGGCAAATTTTTTAAAAAAGTTAGAAAAAATCAGACTGCGATAAAAATTTATCACAGTCGTCGGTTGATTTATGTACTTAATATAACAAGTAAAAATAATAAATCAAGTGTTTTTTGTGTAAAAAAAATTAAAAAATATATACAATTGTATAGGGTTTGATACACTTTAATAGTTGTTTTATATTTTTGGGAGAAAAAAAATGAATAAAACTTTATTAGCATCTTTAATGTTAGGTGCAGCAATGATGTTAAACGCTCCTGCAAATGCTTTAGATAGCACAGGCTGTGGTTTAGGTTCAATGGCTTGGCGTGGACAAAGTGGTATCATACCTCAAGTTGCAGCTGTTACAACTAATGGCATCTTCGGTAACCAAACATTTGGTATTACTTTTGGTACATCTGGTTGTGATCCTAATGGTCGCGTTACAGGTGGAACTCAAAAAATGATTTTAGCATTTGTTGAAAATAATATGGAGCAATTTGCTTTAGATGCTGCTGCAGGACAAGGTGAAACTCTTACAACTTTAGCCGGTATTTTAAATATGGATGAAAAAGTTGTTGCATCAAAAACATATCAAAACTTTGCTGTTCTCTTCCCAAATGAAAATGTAGACGCTGTTGATCTTACATTGAAATTTTACGAAATAATGAAAGCATAATGATATAATAAAAGGGAAAAGCACGGCTTAATAAATAGCCGTGCTTAAAATTTAAAATGATTTATAAGCTTTTGATTTTTTGTTTTTTGTTTCTTTGTTTTGATGCTCACGCATCTCATATTGATTTTGCATACTCTGATAATTGGCTTAGTTTAATACATTACCAACCAAAATTTTTTGGAGGATTTGAATCTTCAATAGGTTCTCAATCCTTCTATTTAAGCCCTTGTGGAAAAACAAACCCCAAAAAAGAGCTCGAAGCAACTATAGCTCTTTTCCAATCAAATGATGATAAAAACAAGTGTTTATTTCCTGCTCGTTATAAATTATTAAAAAAACACAATATTATAAATTATGATTTTCCAAAGTGTTCAGAGTATGAGAGTTTTAAAAAAGATTTACAACCCTCGGGAATTACTTTTTTATTTACTGATGCTTATATGAATAATTCTTCTTCATTATTTGGACACACTTTATTAAGAGTTGATACTAAAAGAAAGGGAACACAACTTTTAGCACATGGTATAAATTATGGAGCATTTACTAAAGGATATGAAAACAGTTTTTTATATGCTATATATGGTTTAATTGGTGCTTATCCCGGTGGTTTTACAACCAAACCTTATTACGATATTATTAATACATATAACAACCTAGAAAATAGAGATATTTGGGAATATAGCCTAAATCTAAAACAAGAAGAATTAGATTTTTTTATTGACCATCTATGGGAGCTTGGGCAAACGCTTACACCATACTATTTCTTTACACAAAATTGTTCTTATATGTTAATGGAAGCTTTTGATGCAATAAAACCTGAATTAAACCTTGCTCAAGAATTCAAACTTCAAACAATACCTCTTGATACAATAAAAGCTATAAATAAAAAAGAAAACTTAGTTAAAGACGTCAATTATAGACCTTCTAGAGAGCGTAAAATAAGACATCGCATTAAACAAATGAATCAAAAACAGTACCAATCTTTTATAGGTATTGTTAACAACAATAAATATGACATTAATTTATTATCCGATGAAGAAAAAGCCGATGTATTAGAAACAGCTTATCAATATATCCAATATCAATATGCAGCAAAAAAATTAGAACTAAAAGATTATCGAAAAAAAAGTTTTTCACTATTAATGCAAAGAAATAAAATTAATACTAAACCAAAATTTAATGATTTAAAAGATGGATTTAACCCAGTTAACACCCATGATTCTGCAATGATTTCTTTTGGTATTGGTTCCAAAAACGGCAATATTTTTGAACAAATATCTATAAGACCGGCTTATCATTCATTAATTGATAAAAAAAATGGATTTTTAACTGGTGCAGAAATAAATTTTTTAAATACAATATTTAGACATTACGATAATGAAAATAAATATGTGTTAGATAAGATAAACATTATAGAATTAGCTTCTCTCTCTCCAATTGATAGAGTTTTTAAAGCTCCTTCATATAAAATAAATTTAAAATTAGAAAAATTACTAAACCCTAAAACAAGCGATAGTGGTTATGCTTTTACAACCAGTATTGCTGGTGGAGCAACCCTTGCCCTCAACGATAATATTTTTGCTTATACATTAAGTTCTGTCGATTTAGCTTATGGAGGCTTCCTACCAAATAATCAATGGGGTGGTGTTGGTTTTGAAGGAGGTGTATTAGCTTTGTTTAACTCATTTGGAATGCAATTCAAGATTAAAAAAGTGTATGCAACTTCGTCTATAGGTTCAAATTTAAAATATGATTTAAAAGCAGACTATTATTTATCTCGCAATATTGCTCTTGAAGCCTCTGCAAACTATCAAATCAACAAAGGAAAAAACCAAAACGAATATAGTTTTAACCTAAAACATTACTTTTAAAAATTATACATTCATATTTATATTTAATTTGACAAATTAACCATTAATAGTTTATTTTATAATTACAATAACTGTTAGGAGAAACTTAATGCTTGGAAGATATAAATATACAGCCAGTACGCTGACCCCAGGAGAAGAAATAGAGTTAGTGGGCAGATTACATTATTTTGCTCTTATAATTCCTTTTTCCTTAACATCAATATCTGTATTTGCTTGTTTCACTGTTTTAAGTTACTCTAGAGTTTTAGAAAAATATAACAGTTCAATATTAAATTTTGCCGTATGGTTACCTGTGGTTGCTTTAATCATTTTCACTGTTGCCGCTTGGTTAAAACGCAATTTAATTGAAATGGTATGCACAAACAAACGTGTAGTAAAAAGAACAGGTATTATCAATGTTACAACTGAAGAACTCAATAGAGAAAGAATTGAATCTGTTGAAATAAGACAAAGTATTTTAGGCCGCTTATTTAATTATGGAGACATTTTGTTTTCAGGAACAGGTACTTCAAAAGTTGTATTTTCTTTCATTAACCAACCACGCTTAATGAAACAGGTTATAGACGAAGTTATCAATCGTAATTAAAATATGGGGAATATAAATGAAAAAACTAATATTATGCTCTTTTGTTACTTTATTGACAGCATGTAATGCTGATTTATCTCAATTTACTAATGTTGACTCAAATGCTTCAACGTCAACAAAAATGAAGGCTTGCTTAATTACTGAAGCTAACTCAAGATTGCAAAACGGTACATTGTTTAATAACTCAATTACAGCAACAGCTAAAGAAATGGTAACAAATTGCATTCAAAATTTATCATTACAAGCTGTGGGCGTTTCTAACGAATCGCAAACTATGGCCGAAAATATTATTCAAAATCTTAAAAACATTACAAATAATTAAATTTTTCAAGCGCTTAAACAAAGCGCTTGTTTTTTTTATAAAATTATGTTTTTATGTTTTTGCTATATAAGCACTATATTAAAACCAACAAGCGTGACGGAAACAGCGTTTCGGCGCTTTAATTAAAAGGATTTTTTAAAATGAAAAAAGTAGATTTATCTTTTCAAAGATATATTTTTCCAAACATACACAATGAAGGCTGGAAATTTATCAGTGTTTTTGCAGCCATTACAGCAATATTTGCTATTTTATGGGCTCCTTTAGGTGTTGTGGGCCTTGTCTTAACAATTTGGTGTTATTATTTCTTCCGTAACCCAGATCGTGTTACTCCTCAAATTAAAAACGTTGTTGTATCTCCTGCTGATGGTATTGTACAAATGATTACCAGAGTTTCTGGTCCTGAAGAATTAGGTTTAAATACAAAAACATTTAATCGTGTCAGCATTTTTATGAGTGTTTTTAACGTACACGTTAACAGAGCTCCTGCATCAGGTAAAATAACAAAACTTGCTTATATTAAAGGAAAATTTTTCAATGCCACATTAGACAAAGCAAGTAAAGATAATGAACGCCAATTATTGGCCATGCGCACAGATTGCGGTAAAGATATTGCATTTGTTCAAATTGCAGGTCTCGTTGCAAGAAGAATCGTTTGTTTTGCTAAAGAAGGACAACAGTTCGAAGCTGGTGAACGTTTTGGTCTTATCAGATTTGGTTCAAGACTTGATGTTTATTTGCCAACAGATATTGAACCTCAAGTTTGCCTCGGACAAACAATGGTTGCAGGCGAAACAATCATAGCTAATTTGACATCAAATGCAGAACGTGTCGAAGGAGCCGTCAAATAATGAGAAAACTTAATTATAAACTTAACGATAAGCTTTTATTATCAAAACAAAAGCTTAAAGAAGTTCCTTTTAGAAAAATAGCACCTAATATGGTTACTATGATGGCTCTTTGTTCAGGTGTAACTTCTATCAGATATGCTGTCCAAGATGATTGGATTAAAGCTGTTATATGCATATTTTTAGCTGCTCTTTTCGATGGATTAGACGGTCGTGTTGCAAGATTGTTAAAAGCATCTTCAAAATTTGGTGCTGAGCTTGACTCTTTGTCAGATTTTGTAAGCTTTGGTGTTGCTCCTGCAATACTTATTTATCAGTGGGCATTACATGATTTGCCTCGTTTTGGTTGGTTATTTTGCTTAATTTTCTCAATGGGGATGGCGATGCGTTTAGCTCGTTTTAACACCATGTTAGAAAATGAAAATCAACCGGAATATTGGTCACACTACTTTGTTGGCGTTCCGGCTCCTGCCGCAGCAGCAATTGCATTAATGCCTATTTTAATTACTTTTGACTTTCCTGCTACAGAGGTGATTTTAAGATCAAATCTATTTTGTTCTATATTAATGCCTACAGTTGCTTTTTTAATGGTTAGCAGAATTCCTACTATTTCATTAAAGAAATTAAAGGTTCATACAAATATGTTTTTACCTTTAATGCTTTTGGTTGTTTTATTTATTAACTTTATGCTTTCACAACCATGGTTAACTTTAGGTATTTTAACATGTTTATATATTGTTTCTATTCCTCTTGGTGTATTAAAGTTTTTAAATGATAAAAAGAAATATTCTAAATAAAATTAAGTTCTTTTTTACATCATAGGTATGTATATAAATAAAAAACTGTCGAAACCTCGGCAGTTTTTTTTATTTCCAAGGGAATATTGGAACTAGTTCAGTATCTCATACACGTCATTTACGTATTTGCTAATATAACAATTTATCATATTTTAAATAATTGTAATTACTAGATACATAGTTATTATTCTCACTAATATAGTGATAATACTTAAAATGTCTTTTTATGCTCTGAATGATAATTTATCATTTTAAAATTCTATATAATTTAAAAAACAAATAAAAAACGGAAATTATAAAATTTCCGTTTTTTATTTATTTTGTTTCAATGCCTATTTTTTACTGAATCTTTCGGCTATTGTTTGCACTAATACGTATAAGAGAGGAATTACAACCAAACCTGCTGCTGTACCAATTAACATTCCATAAAATACTGGAACACCAATTGCCACACGGCTTCCCGCTCCTGCTCCTGTTGCAACAATAAGTGGATACACACCCAAAATGAATGTAAACGCAGTCATTAATACAGCTCTAAAACGTTCTTTTGTACCAACAAGCGCAGCTTTTTCAATGCTAGACCCTTTTGCTCTTTCATCACGAGCAAATTCTACAATTAAGATTGCATTTTTAGCAGATAAGCCCACAAGCAAAATTAAACCTAATTGAGCATATATACTTAAAGACATTGAGCATACAAACATTCCAGCAAAAGCTCCAAGCATAGCAACGGTTACAGATGTTAAAACCGAAACAGGTAACATCCAGCTTTCGTATTGAGCAACCAAGAATAAATAACCAAACAATATAGCCAATGCAATAAGTAAACCTACTTGCCCACTATTTTTCTTTTCTTGCAAACTCATACCAGACCAATCATAGCTATATCCTGAAGGCAAACTTTCTTGAGCTAATTTTTCCATTGCAGCCATCGCTTGTCCACTACTAACTGCTGGATTCGCCATAGCTGTTATGGTTGCACTTGGATATTGATTATAACGATCTAAACTACGAGGAGCTTGAATAATTTTTATATCCACCAAGCTTCCTAATGGTACCATTTTTCCACTTGCGCTTTGAACATATAATTTATTTATACTATCAATATCTTTTCTATGTTCCCAATCGGCCTGAATCATAACTTTATTAACTTGAGTTCCAATATTAATATCGTTAACGTATCCTGCTCCAAGATAATTTTGTAAAACAGAATATATACTAGATACTGATACATCCATAATTTCAGCTTTATCTTTATTTATTTCAATGTAAGCATGAGGTGTTTGAGCGTTGTATGTTGAAAACGCATACATAACCTCAGGCAATGCATTTACTTTACCCAAAAAGCTCTGAAGTGTTGCCTCTAACTTTTTAGGATCAGTATCATCTAATGCTTGTAAACGAAAATCCATACCACCTGTTGAACCAAGACCTGGAATTGCAGGAAACTCAAACAAGTTTATTGAAGCATTTGGTATTTGTTCAAGTTTTGCTTTTATACGATTTAATATATTTGTAGAATAATCAGCATCTTGAGTTCTCTCGTTCCAAGGTTTTAAATTTGTAACAGCAAAACCAACGTTTTCACCTTGTCCAGAAAGCATACTAAAACCTATAATATCCATTACAGATTTTACTCCTTCTTCTTCTTTGATAAGAGGAATAATTTGTTGGATAACTTTTTCAGTTCTTGTTCGACTAGCACCTTCTGGTAGTTGAATATTTGTTAAAATAACACCTTGGTCTTCAGCTGGAATAAATGAAGTATTGCTCATTTTTAAGAATACCAAATTAAAGAACACTAACAAACCTAAAATAAGAGCAATTACACTAACTTTTCTAGCAATATAACCAACAACAGCTAAATAACGATTTCTACATCTATCTAATATTTTGTTAAACCACAACAAAGGACCTTTTGTTACAGGTTGTAATGGTCTAAGTATGGTAGCACATAATGCTGGCGATAATGTAAGAGCATTAACAGATGAAAATACTACAGCAAAAGAAATTGAAATAGCAAATTGCTGATAAATTTTTCCAGTAATACCACCTAAAAATGCAATTGGTACAAAGATAGCCAATAATACTAATGTTGTTGCTACAACAGCTCCAGATACTTGTTCCATAGCTTTAATAGACGCTTCTTTCGGAGAAAGTTTTTCTTGTTCCATTAAAGTTAAAACACGTTCAACCACAACAATAGCATCATCAACCACCAAACCGATTGCAAGCACTAAACCAAACAAAGTTAAGATATTTAAACTATAACCTAAAGCAAGCATTACAGCAAATGTTGCAAATAATGATACAGGAATAGCAATTGAAGGAACTAATGTTGAGCGCCAATCTTGTAAAAAGATGTAGCACACAAGTACAACTAAAGCAAAAGTTAGAATGAGTGTTATTACAACTTCTTCAATAGATGCTTTAATATAATCTGTTGCATCAAAAAAGATTTCCACTACAAAATCTTCAGGATAAAATTGAGATAAACGGTCTAACTCTGCACGTAATGCTTTCATAGCTTGAATTGCATTAGCTCCAGATAAAGTATTAATTGACATAGCAACAGATGGTGCACCATCAACTTCTGATTTAAACATATATCTTTCAGAACCAATTTCTACTTTTGCAATATCTTTTAAGCGAACTAAACCACCATTTTGTTCTGTACGAATAATTATATTTTCAAAATCTTTTACTTCATTTAAACGACCTTTTGTTTGTAATGAATATACCATTTGTTGTCCACCATCTCCTGGCATTGCTCCAACAGAACCTAATGATGGTTGATAGTTTTGACTTTGAATGGCAGCTCTAACTGTTGAAATTGGTATATTAAGCGCAGTAATTTTATCTGCATCAAGCCAAACACGCATACTCAATGGCGAAGCATGAACGCTAACTTCACCTACACCATATACACGGCTTAAACTGTTTTTAATATTGTTTTCAACATAGTTACTTAAAAATTGTGTATCATAAGTTCCATTAGGAGATCTAACACTAACAAAACCCAAAATATCTGATGAACGACGTTTAACTCTGATACCATTTTGTTGAACTTCGGTAGGAAGTTTACTCATCGCCTGTTGGACACGGTTTTGAACTTTAACTTGAGCCATGTCAGGGTCTGTTCCTACTTCAAAGCTAACAGATAAGCTATATGAGCCAGAGTTAGATGATGTAGATGACATATAAAGCATATCCTCAACGCCATTAACTTCTTGTTCAATAGGAATACCTATGCTATTTGCCACAACTTCAGCGCTGGCGCCTGTATATGATGCTGAAATATTAATTTCTGGTGGAGTAATTTGTGGGTATAACGCAATTGGTAATGAGAACAATGAAATCACACCAGCAATGGTCATTACGATAGCAATTACTATCGCAAAACGAGGTCTTTCAATAAAAATCTTTGAAAACATTTGGTTCTATTCCTTTTAGATTATTTTGCAGATTCTACCAAACCGGCCTTAACACTAATACCGTTTCTGACTTTTTGTAAGCCTTGAATAATTACTTTTTCTCCGGCTTTTAAACCACTTTTAACAACTTGGTATGAATCAATAACTTCACCTAATTCTAAACGACGCTCTTCAACTACATTTTCATCATTTACAACAAATGTATAAAAACCATGTTCATCTTGAGCAAGAGATGCTTGTGGAATTATAACGTTTAAATTAGGTTTATCATCTAACAAAGCTATTTTAACATAGTTTCCTGGTGTTAACTTTTCTTCTTTATTAGCTAAATCTGTATAAATAGAAACAGTTGCTGTATCTGAACTTATTTCGTTATTTGCAAATAAAGAATTAAATTCTTCTGTTAAAACATTTCCATCAGGCAAAATTACACGAGCCTTTAATTTTATATCTTTATTTTCTCCATACTTTTGTTTCAATGTTAAAAATTCTTTATCGGTTAATGAAAAAGAAACACGAACAGGACTAACTTGAACAATACGAGCTAATGTTTGTGAAGATTTTACAACATAGTTTCCTTTTGTAACTAAAGCTTTTCCAATATAACCAGAAATTGGAGCTGTAACATTTGTATCCTCTAAATCATCTTGAGCTAATGTTAATGAAGCTTTTGCCATTTTCACACCAGCTTTTGCTTGTAAGTAAGCACTTTCTGCAGAATCAAATGTAGCTTTTGATGCAATATTTTGTTTACTTAATTTTACTTGACGATTATAGTTCTTTTCTGCTTCTTTTAGCACAGCTTCTGCATGCGCTAACTCAGCCTCTTTAAGCTCAACCGTTGCTTTATAACTATCCGGGTTAATAACAAATAATAAAGTACCCTCTTCAACAAAACCGCCTTCCTCAAATAAAACTTCTTTAATAGTTCCATTAACCTTTGGAACCAAATTAACAGAATTTATAGCTTCTACGTGAGCAATTTGGCTATTTACTTTTGTTGTATCTTTTGCTTTTATTTCCTGAACTAAAACATATGGTGTTTGAGCACCCATCATACCCGCAGCAGGCTGAGCAACTGTTTTACTTTTTAAATACCAACCCAGTGATATGCACACTAAAACAAATACAACATTTTTTACTATAGCTCTTTTACTAGGTTTACTTACTTGCATTTTGAACCCTTTCTTTAGTTAAACCTTTAAAAATTAAACCTAAACTTTCTTTTATCATAACCTTTAAATCAAACGGGCATGAATGAGATAAATAATCACCTAAAAGTCCCGTCCATACACCAGTTATCGTGTATGTCAACTGTTCAATATTGACATCATCGCTTAAATTTCCGTTTTTTTGCAAAAATGTCAATGCATCTTTGATTTTATTAAGCATATTTTGCTTATTTGTATCAACCTCAATTTTTACTTTTGTAATCAACGCCTCTGACCATTCCATCTGACAACGCATAAAAAATGCTAATTTACGATTATTCTCAGAGCTGTTTATAAATTCGGATGTATACACATAATATGTTAATATATCATCAATAGATTCTATTTTAGGTAATTTTGATTGAATATATTTTGTCTTATTTTCAATATAATCATTAATTAAAGCAGCAACCAAATCAGGCTTATTACGAAAATGCCAATAAATAGCACCTTTAGTATAGCCTATGCGTTTTGCAATTTCATCAAAGGTTGTTTTAGAATAACCTTTTTCATAAAAAGTATCAAGCGCCGATTGCAATATCGCTGCTCTTGTTTCTTGAGCTTCTTCTTTAGTTTTTCTCATTTAAAAAACCTCTTTCAAATACATACCTTCGCGAATGTATACTAATGTTTAAGGTGTGTCAAGTTTTTTATTATATTAAAATACCCTCGCAATTTTATGCGAGGGTATTAATAAAGGATAGAAATAAAATTATTTGTTATCTAAAAAGATTTGCTTTTGCACTTCCATAAAATTTACAAAAAGTATAACTATTGTATAAGTAACAAAAGCCATAACAAACTCAGCAAGCATATTATATATTTCTGCCGGAAAAGATACTGTTTTAGCAAAAATTCCTCTTGCAGTTAAAATTAATATTAAATCTATTAAAAATACAAAAATGCATGTAAAAGATATTTTCGTATTATAACCTTGGGTTTTTTGCCATATCTTTTTAATTATATTTTGCGAATTGCCATTAAAAAAGCTTGCAAAATAACTATAAAATCTCATCAAAACAAATGGTGCTAAAAATCCTACAGAAACAACCGTAAAGAAGAGCAACTCAATTTGCCAAATCGGATTAGGCTTTCTGAAAAAAAGAATTAAACCTGAAACAATAGGTAGAAGATTAAGCAACATAAACAACATAAATATAGCAAATGTTTTTATATTTTTCTTCCAGTTTTTCTTAAAATATTCTTCGTTAATCTGTTCTTTTTTAAATACTTTATCATACCACACGTTTATGCAAATAGCTATTGCAAACAACTTAATTAATAGATATGGAAAATATAAATATGAAAGCTTAGGACAATACATATTTTGCGCCATATTTTCATTAAAAAAGCATATATACTTTTGACCTAACAAGTATGAAATTACCACTACAAACAAAGAAAAAATACTTCCTTGAGTATAAAAATCTTTTAAATTGTCAGAAATTATCCAAAAAGGCTTCATAAAAGCTTTTATAACAGAATATTTTATCTCTTTTTCGTTATCGTTCATATTATATCTCCTTAACTGATACGACCCCGGAAATAGCTCTTATCTTACTTAAGATATCAGTATCGCTAAAAGCATATCCGTCTAATAATTCTATTCTAACATCCCAATCTTTTAATTCAGGAATAATATATATTTTATTTGTTCCTCGTTTATCGCTTTTCAATATATCTTTCAACTCTACAATTGCAGACACATCACTTAAAGTAATAATTAATCCTTTTGCCTGTTCTGCTATTGCTTCATCAAGTTTTTTTATAGAATTAATCATTATTCGAGGCGAAGAATCGTCATTTTGTTTATCTACAGTTATTTTAACCATAATAGGAACTTGTTCTTCTATTATGCTTTCATATTTAGATATTCCGTCTGAGAACAAGAACGCTTCAAAAGACGCTGTTGCATCAGACAAACCGACAAAAGCATATTTATTACCGTTTTTACTTACTTTTTTCTGATAACTTTCAACACAAACCGCAATATTTGCCTTTATATTATCTCCAGATTTAACATTATAAATTATGTCTGAACAGTTTTTAACACCTAAATTTACAACACTTTCTTTATATATATCTAAAGGATGTGCTGATAAATAAAATCCTATTGCAGCAGCCTCATAGCGCAATCTTTCAAGCTGCGGCCAATCTGGTATTTGTGCCAATTTTATTTTTGCAACAAGCTCTTGTGCTCCAAAAAGTGAAGTTTGTTCACTAACCTTAAGCTCTGTTGCCGAATATATATTTTTAAGAATCGTTTCTATATTATTAAATAGCATTGCTCTGTTTTTATCAACACTATCAAAAGCGCCGGCCTTAATAAGTTGTTCAAGCTGTTTTCGGTTTATATCCTTAAAATCTATACGATGACAAAAGTCTGAAATATCTTTAAATTTACCGTGTTTTTCACGTTCTTTTACAATACTGGCCATAGCTGCTGCGCTTACACCTTTGATAGCACCTAAAGCGTATCTAATTTTTCCATCACCTTCAACCTTAAACTCAGCTTCTGATTGATTTATATCCGGTGGTAAAATTTCTATACCTGCAGATTTACACTCTGAAGTGAAGAATGTAAGTTTATCAACGTTTGTTATATCCAAATCCATCACAGCACACATAAACTCTACAGGATAATGAGCTTTAAGGTATGCTGTTTGATAAGATATCAAAGAATATGCTGCAGCATGCGATTTATTAAAACCATATGATGCAAACTTTTCCATTTGGTCAAATATGCTTTTTGCAACATCTTCTTCTATTCCGTTTGCAATTGCCCCTTTAGTAAATTTTTCTCTTTGCTTAGGAATTTCATCTCTGAGTTTTTTTCCCATAACTTTACGGAGTTTATCTGCCTCTCCCATAGTATATCCGCCCAAAGAACGAGCAATATTCATAACTTGTTCTTGATATACCATAATACCATAGGTTTCATCCAAAATAGGGGCTAAACTAGGGTGTAAATATGTAATTTCTTCTTCGCCGTGTTTTCTTTTAATATATGTCGGAATATTATCCATAGGTCCGGGACGATACAAAGAAACAATAGCTATCAAATCTTCAAATCTGTCAGGTTTTATTTGTTTATGCACATCTTTCATACCCGCAGATTCAAATTGAAATACGGCTGTTGTTTCACCTTTTTGCATCATTTCATATGTTTGTTTATCATCTAAAGGCACAGCGTCTATATCTAAATCTATACCATGGATTTTTTTAATCCAATCTACTGCTTTTTTTATAACTGTCAGAGTTTTTAAACCCAAGAAGTCAAACTTAATAAGACCTGTTTCTTCAACATACTTCATATCATATTGAGTAACAGGCATATCTGCCTTAGGATCTTTATATAAAGGAACCAGTTTTTCAAGAGCTCTATCTCCAATAACAACACCGGCAGCATGTACACCTGAGTGGCGATACAAACCTTCAAGTTTCATTGCTATATCAAACAACTTATTTACCTGAGGATCACTTGATCGTAATTGTTCAAGTTCCGGAACTTGCTCTAAAGCTTGGGCTAGGGTTACATTTTTTCCCTGAACCGGAGGTGGTATCATTTTAGATATTTTATCAGCTTGAGCATATGGCATCTGTAACACACGCGCCACATCTCTGATAACTGCTTTTGATTGCAACTTACCATATGTGATAATTTGCGCAACATTTTCAAAACCATATTTATTTTGAACATATTCAATGGTTTTCGCTCTATTTTCCTGACAAAAGTCCACATCAAAATCTGGCATATTAACACGATCGGGGTTTAAGAACCTCTCAAACAATAACTCTAATTTTATTGGATCAAGCTCAGTAATCTTTAAAGACCACGCAACAATAGATCCGGCACCAGAACCTCGTCCCGGACCAACAGGAACTCCATTATTTTTTGACCATCTGATAAAATCTGACACAATTAAAAAGTATCCGGGGAACCCCATTCTTTTGATAACACTTATTTCATAATCTAATCTTGAGTAATATTTTTTATCTATTTCTTCTTTTTGCTCGAGAGTCATGTTTTCAAAATAAACATGTTTCTCCATGCGCTCGTTTAATCCCTTATATGCCTCTTCTTCCAAAAACTCGTCTTGAGTTTTACCGTTAGGACACTCAAAAACAGGCAGTAACGGATCAACTTTTTTAGAAAGATAGTTACATCTTTTTGCAATATTAACCGTATTTTGCACTGCCTCAGGTAAATCTTTAAACAACTCAATCATTTCTTCTTGAGTTTTGAGCCTGTTATTTACTGAATATTTTTTGCGATTCTCATTTGCCACATATTCTCCTTGAGCAACACAAACCAACGCATCGTGTGCCTCATACATGTCTGTATCAAAGAAAAAAGCCTCATTTGTTGCAACAATCGGAATATTATATTCATACGCCCAATCTATAAATGTATTTTCAGTTTTCTTTTCTTCAGGAGTTCCTATTCTGGATATTTCAACATACAACCTGTCAGAAAAGATATCTAACAATTTTTTTAATACTTCTTTCGCTTCCTGATTTCTGTTTTCTAAAATAAGTCTTCCCACAGGTCCTTCGGGTCCGGTTGTAAGAGCAATCAGTCCTTCATTGAAATTTTTTAAATCGGAATATTTAAGTTGAGGTTCATCTCCATTTTGAGTATTATCCAAATAAAATATTTTCATCAACTTTGAAATATTTTGATACCCGACTTCATTCATAACAAGTA
>JAZKXV010000008.1:0-45442 GCA_045611785.1 Alphaproteobacteria bacterium | reverse complement strand
CATTATCAATATCATATTGATTTTGCGCCTAAAAACACCCTAAAAAGGGTGTTTTTAGTTTTTATAAACATATTAAATATCCAAATTAACCACATTCAAAGCGTTTTCTTGGATAAATTCTTTACGAGGTTCTACCACATCACCCATTAAGGTTGAGAACACTTCATCAGCTTCTTCCATATGGTCAATTTTAACTTGTAACAATGAACGAGCTTCCGGATCCAATGTTGTTTCCCAAAGCTGTTCCGGATTCATTTCACCCAAACCTTTATAACGTTGAAGTGAAATACCTTTTTTGCCTGCACTCATAACCGCATCAACAAGACCTACCGGACCATTAATTGTTTTTTCAACACCATTTTTAGATACCAAACGGGATGGCATTGCAAAGTTTTCTTTCAAGAAATCTTTTAATTCGTTTAGAGCTTTTGCTTCAACACTTGATGTTACAGAAGCACCTATTACATGTTCTTCTTTAACACCTCTTAATGTTCTGAAGAATGAAACAGAACCATCAGCTAAAACTTCAGCTTTCCAGCCCTTATCATATTCAGCTTCAGCTAAATCTAATTTTTGAGCAAGCTTATTAATTTCTGCTGATAACTTTTCTTTATCAGATAATATATTTGCATCAAACAACCCGCAAACAGCCATTTGTTCAACGATTTTCTCAGGAGCTTTGACGCTTAAAGATGAAAGCAAATTGCGAGCCTTAATAGTTTTTTCAACAAAGCTGATTAAATCTTGACCAAATAGCTTTTCTCCATCTGCTTTTTCCAACGATGCGTCATCACAACCGCCTCTAATGAGGTAATCTTCCATTTCTCTATCATCTTTAAGATAAATAATTGAGTTACCTCTTTTAGCTTTATAAAGAGGAGGCTGAGCAATGTATACATAACCTCTTTCAATAAGCTCTGGCATTTGACGATAGAAAAATGTTAACAACAATGTTCTGATGTGTGAACCATCAACGTCCGCATCGGTCATAATCACAATCTTATGATAACGACATTTGTCAGCATTAAAATCATCACGGCCAATACCTGTACCAAGCGCAGTAATGATAGTTCCGATTTCTGCTGAGTTAAGCATTTTATCAAAACGAGCTCTTTCCACATTCAATATTTTACCTCTTAAAGGCATAATTGCTTGATTCTTACGATCACGTCCTTGTTTTGCTGAACCACCCGCAGAATCTCCCTCCACAATGAACACTTCAGATAAAGCAGGATCTTTTTCAGAACAGTCAGCAAGCTTACCGGGAAGTGATGAAATATCTAAAACACCTTTACGACGAGTAAGTTCACGAGCTTTACGAGCAGCTTCACGAGCTGTAGCCGCTTCAACAATTTTACCGACAATAATTTTTGCTTCTGCCGGATGTTCATCTAGCCATTCTTTTAATTTATCGCCCACAACACCTTCAACAACCGGACGAACTTCTGATGAAACGAGTTTATCTTTTGTTTGTGAAGAAAACTTAGGATCCGGTGCTTTAACTGAAAGCACGCAAGTTAAACCTTCACGCATATCTTCACCGGTTATAACGCTCTTTTCTTTTTTCAATAAACCGTTTTCTGCAATGTAGTTATTGATAGTTCTTGTTAATGCTCCTCTATAACCTGCTAAATGGGTACCGCCGTCTTTTTGCGGAATATTATTTGTAAAGCAAAGCATACTTTCGTTGTAAGCGTTAGTCCATTGCATTGCTACATCAACCTGAATATCATTTTCTTCACTGGTAAACGCAATAATATTTTCATGTAAAGGAGCTTTTGCTTTATTTAAATGGCTAACAAAAGCAGATAAACCACCTTCATAATGGAAAACTTCTTCTCTAGGCTCCGCACCTCTGTTATCTATAAGTTTAAGATAAACACCAGAGTTCAAAAATGCTTTTTCTCTTATAGCACGTTCCAATGTTTCAAAACTAAACTCTGTCTGAGTAAAGGTTTGCGGAGAAGGTAAAAAAGAAACCTCCGTACCATGTTTATTTGGTGCATCACCAACCACTTCAACGTGTTTAACGACATTACCATCTGCAAATTCTGCAAAGTGTTCCTTATTATCACGCCAAATTCGCAACTTTAACCATGTTGATAAAGCATTAACCACAGACACACCTACACCGTGCAATCCGCCTGACACCTTATAAGAGTTGTTATCAAATTTACCGCCAGAGTGTAACTCTGTCATAATAACCTCAGCTGCAGAAACACCTTCTTCTTTGTGGATATCCACAGGCATACCTCTACCATTATCTCTAATTGTAGCAGATCCATCAGGGTTCAAAATGACTTCTGTTTTATCACAATATCCAGCCAAAGCCTCATCAATAGCATTATCCAACACCTCATAAATCATATGGTGTAAACCGGAACCGTCATCGGTATCACCAATGTACATTCCGGGACGCTTACGCACAGCATCTAAACCTTTTAACACCTTAATTGAATCGGCATTATAAGCTTGTTCACTTTTTAAAAATTCTTCTTCGGTTAAATCTGTCATTTTGACCTCTGTTTATATAGTTTATATCTCGCAAAAATATACTACATAGTACAAAAATAACCAAGAGTTAAATTAAAGATATCAACGTTTTTAAGCAAAAAACTTTTTATCTGACACACAAATAGATTTAAATTTGAAAACTTTTTAAATACATGCTTGCTAAGAGGTGAAAAATGTGCTATATAATTTATAAAATGGTTCATAGAGGATATTGATTTGTTATGATTATCAACAGTAGCGATAGTTCACAGAGAAATATTTTAACAAATAAATGTTACTACCAAACCACTGCCCAAATCATGCATGATTTTGAGCAGAAAGGGTATGCTAACTCCGCTGATGAAACAGCAAAGGTTATATCTGCATATCACACTGTGGTACAAAAAAAATCTCGCAATTCTTACAATAAAGATTACAACGAAGCTTTTAATAAAATAGATGAAGCAATTAAAAGCATGGCCAATAAGGTTTTTTATACTTTTGATAAAAAAAGCTTCGATTTTGCATATAAATCTTTTCAGGACTTCGACTATATCAACGCCATAATAAACCGCCAACGCATGAAAAAGAACAAACTTTAATACGCTCTTGTTGACTGTTTTATGTTTGTCGTTGAAATAATTTACTTATCCATATAAGATTTTTTCATAAATTAAAGTGAACTTTTTAATATGGAGACTTCTTATGAAACAAATTTCCGTTATAGGATGTGGTCGTTGGGGAACATTTTTAGCATGGTATGCTGCTAACTACTGTGTAGATAGCGTTATAATGTACGATATTCCATCATCTCCTAATTTTATTGAATTGACCGAAACCAGAAAAAACTCATATTTAACTTTAAGCGATAATATGGTTTTAACTCCTGATATAGAAAAAATATTGAAAAACAATTACATCATAATTTCTATCGGTTGCCAACACTTAAGATCTTTAGCAAAACAGCTCAACAATTACGACTTAACCGGAAAATCTTTCTTATTAGCCATGAAAGGTTTGGAAGAGCCTAGCGCTAAAACATTGGTAGATGTTTTCAAAGAAGAAATTAATCAAGACATTAAAGTTGCTTGCTTAGGTGGACCTGGCCACGTACAAGACTATATGAAAAAAGTTCCATCATGCGCCGTTATCGATAGTTATGATGAAAAAACAAAAGATGAATGGATTATGCTTATGCAAAGTGATTTGATTCGTTTTTATTATGGTAATGATGTTATCGGAAACCAAATTGGCGCAGCATTAAAAAATGTTATCGGTATTGCTGCCGGAATTTTAGACGGCTTAGAATGGTATGGCTTAAAAGGTGCATTAATGGCTAGAGCTCCTGTTGAAGTCGGTCGTTTAATCAAGTTTTTCGGAGGAAACCCTTTCACTGCATATGGTCTTGCTCATTTAGGCGACTACGAAGCAACATTGTTTTCTAAGCACTCTCACAACAGAACTTATGGCGAATTATTTGCCAAAGGAGAACGCTTCGGAAAATTAGCTGAAGGCGTTGCAACTCTTAAAGCCGTAAAAATAATTGCCGATAAAGAAAATATTGATATGCCTATCTGCCAAGCTCTTTATAAAGTAATTTATGAAGATGCAGATATTAAAGCTACAATCAAAGCAATGTTTGAACGTGGATTAAAAAAAGAATTTGACTATGTGTGCGCTTAAAACAAATTGCGCATTATAAAAAACGCCGGTTGTACCGGCGTTTTTTATAAAAGCTAACATTAAATTAATCTTGTGTTTTTGTTTCTAAATAAGCATTTATCTTAATTGCACACCAACCCATAATAATCATACTAAAGGTTAACGCTAAAATAAAGTATCTTAAAACCTCAAAATCTTGATAAGAACTAATTAACACCAATAGCCCTGCACCAATAATTCTGCCACCATTTAAAAACATCTCTCTGATAGCAAAATATTCAGTCTTATACGTTTCTTTTATCTTTTTAATATTTGATACATTAAATATATTTACCAATGTAATTGTAAGCAAAATTTGCGCCACAGAAACAAAGCAAAAATTATAACACAAGAAACTGACAGAACTAGGATACAAAACAAACATCAATGAAGCTAAAATTGTTACAATTGTTGAAAACATCAAAATGAACGAAAAATATTTATACTTGCAAAACTTTCCAAAAACAAAATTTGCTATTATTGTTGTAAAAGCAAATATAGATGTTAAAGAACCTAATTTTAATGGTGTAACAAATAAATAAACAATATAAAGTTTCATCAGTACCGGCAATATCCCGACAAGTGTCAATCCTCTAAAAAATTCCATAAAACAAACAAAGAGAAGCTCTTTACTTTTAAACAATATTTTTAGGTATTTGACTGGCTCATATTGAGCGCTCAAATTAGCTCTATTTTCTTTTACCATAAATGTAGATAAAAGTTCTATCAGCAACAAAATTGATAATATCATCATTACATCATTATAGCTATCAAATGTCAAAAAAAGACCTAATAAAAATGGGATTGCAATATTTGTAAAACCAACAATAGCAGAAACATATCCCTGATATTTTATCATATATTCTTTAGATACCAAATCTGAAATCAATAAATTACGAGGCATCCACCTTAATATTACAATATTTCCGCTGATAAAACCTAAATACCCTGTATAATTTTTAACATCATCTCCCAAAAAATAAATTAAAGCAAATAATACCAAATTTAAAAGAGGGGCTAAACGGTACATACTCATCTTGCAGTGTTTTTTCAAATAATAACCACTTATGAATGCAACAATAAACACGGCCACACTTCTAAATAAATAGTACAAACCTGTTTCAACTGCACTTTTACCGGATAGCTCAAAAATATATGCAATTATAAAAGTATTAATGAACACACTTGTAACAGAATACATACATTCTGTTGTAACCAGCCATTTAATATTTCTTAATACGTTCATCTTGTTCAAACTTCAAAAAATCAAACTTTATAATTTTCAATAATAGGCGTTAGAGACATTAATGCTGTCTTATATGCATTTTTCTTAAAATCAATAATTCGGCATATTGCCTCGTTAGGCTCCACCCATTCAAATGACTTAAACTCCGGCTCTTTAGTGGCAAGATTTATTTCATCATCTGAACCATAAAAGAACAACAAACTCCAATAAACATCTTGCCCTGCAAACACTTTACCAATTCCTTTAGATTGGTTTAATACCTTCTCTGGAAAATCATACCGAGTTGGCTCTTCAAGTGTATGTATAGGCTTAACCGAAACCATTGATGTCTCTTCTTTTAATTCTCTTAACGCTGCATCCAAAGGGGCTTCATTATTTTCTATACCGCCTTGCGGAAATTGCCAATTAAAACTAAATGCATCATTTCTGGCACAGACCAAAACTTTTTTCAATGCATTAAACACTATAATGCCGGCACATTTTCTATACACATTCATTAGTTACTCTCTTTTACGATAGCATCGTTACCTTTTTTATATATAGACAATGCTTTCACTAAATCTAAAGCTCTGATAAGTTGATAATCTTCATCCTTTTTATCTTCTTTATTATCTGTTTGTTCTTCTTTTTTCTTCTCATCTTTGTCTTTATTATCATCTTCGTTTTTCAAAGCTCCGTTTAATTCAGCCTCTGTTAAATTAAGGCCATACCTCTCCAATGTTTGAATTTTTGCAGGCTTAACAAGAATATCCGGATCAATTCCCTTTGCTTGAATAGAACGTCCTGAAGGAGTATAGTAACGAGCTGTTGTAATACGCATTGCGCCATAACGAGCTAACGAAACAACAGTTTGTACAGAACCTTTACCGAAAGATTTTTCACCTAAAATAATACCTCTTTGATGGTCTTGTAATGCACCTGCCAAAATTTCAGATGCCGAAGCAGAACCTTCATTAATAATTACAACTATAGGTAATCCGTTTAATATATCTCCCTCATTTGCTGTATATTTAACAGTATCTTCACTGTTTCTTGAACGAGTTGATACAATTTCTCCTTTGCTTAAGAATAAATCAGAAATATTAATTGCTTGCTCCAACAAACCACCCGGATTATTTCTGACATCGATAACTAACCCTTTTAATTTATCTCCAAGTTCTTGCTTTGCATCGTTAACAGCTTTTTCAATATTCTTATCGTTTTCTTCTGCAAAAGAAGAAATCCTGATATATAAAACATCATCATTTTTAATTTCTGTTTTAACAGATTGAATTTTTATTTCTTGGCGAGTAATGGTTACATCAAATGGTTTTTCATTAGCTCTTCTGATTGAAAGTTTTATATTAGTTCCAATTTTACCACGCATTTTATTAACAGCTTCATTCAAATTAAGACCGATAACTGTTTCATCATCTATATGCGTAATATAGTCACCGGCTTTAATTCCGGCCTTATGCGCAGGAGTATCATCAATAGGTGAAACAACCTTAACCAAACCGTTATCCATTGTTACTTCAATTCCTAAGCCTCCAAACTTACCTTTGGTTTGCTCATTCATGTATTTAAAACTGTCTGCATCAAGATAACTACTATGAGGATCTAAAGATGTTAGCATACCGTTAATTGCCGATTCTATGAGCTTTTTATCAGAAACTTCCTCTACATAGCTCAATTTTGCCCTTTCCATTACTTCACCAAACAGGTTGAGTAATTCGTAAGTATTAACCTCTTCTTCTTGAACTTTTTCTTTTTTAGTTTCGGCTAGCACTTCATTAAAACTAAAAAGCAACAATAACGACATTAAAACAATTTTCTTTAACATGTTCTTTTCCTCAAATAAATTTATTTTTCAAGCCATGGTTCAGGATTTATCGGGTGCTGGTCTTTTCTGATTTCCATATAAAGCTTAGCGACCTCGATATCAGGCATAACACCAACAGGTTCGCCGGCCAAAAGCATTTGCCCGATTTGTGTATCTGATGTATCTAAGCCGGCCAAAAGCGATACATAACCTTTTCCATGATCAATAATAATTAAGTTTCCATATCCTTTAAAAGGTCCCGAAAATATAACAGAACCATCAAATGGTGCTATAATTTGCGCATTTTTTCTTGTTTTTATAACAATACCTTTTGAGCTTACCCCTTTTGATAGTTCTTGTCCATAAGATGTTATAATTTCGCCTCTTGCCGGTCTTGATAAACGACCTTTAGCAGAAGCAAAATCCAAGTTCTGATAGCTTGATTGTTGCGGCTTCAAGTTTTCCAGACTATCAGTTGCACTATCTGCATAAGCATCACCATATTCATCGGTAAGACCTTTTGACTTGCCATCTTTAATTCTCTTAAGTTGTTGTTCTTCTAATTTTCTTAAAGCCTCTTGTTCTCTTTTTTTAGCAGCTTTTTTTATTTCTTCTTTACGACGACGGCTTAATTCCTCATCTTTTTCAAGTTTTTCAACCAATTCCTTCAAATCTTCCGCTTGTGAAGCCAATTTATCTGCCTGATTTTTAAGTTCTTCACTTTCACCTTCAATTTTTTTTCTGATAGCACTTTTTTTATCAGCCATTTCTTTCATTTGTGTTTGTTTATTCAACAAACTTTGTTTTTGAGTATCAAGCTTTTCTATAGCTAAACTTATTTGTTCTTTTTGTTTTTTTAGTTCTTTTAAGTCTTGTGCAAGCTTATCCGTATTTTTTTGAACATACGGCACACTCTCACGCATTAAAATTGCACCTTGTATAACCTCAACCGGTGATAATGGTTGAATAATCAAAGTTTCGCTCGGATATAGTGCCAAATTTTGTAATGAAAACAAAACTTGAGATAAATTTTTATATTCAGCTGCAAATTCTGCTTCCAAAGCTTCCAAATCTGTTTCTAAAACCTGCAGTTTCTGCTCCATTTCTGTAGTTTTATCTTCATCAGCTTGTAATTGTTTGGCAGCAGATATCATTTGCTTATTAAGTTTTGCTAAATCCAAACTTAATGCTATAGATTCTGCTTGTTTTCTTTTAAGCTCCATTGCCTTAATATGAGCTTGCTCTTCCACACTTTCCAGCTGACTTCTTGAAACTTTTGCAGAACATATATCCGCACTTGCCGATAACAAAATTATCAGCAAGCAAAAGATATATGTTCTACAGTTTAGCATCTTATTTTTCCAACAAAGACTGGCCAGTCATTTCTTGTGGTTGGTTTATATTTAATAAATCAAGCAGTGTCGGAGCAATATCGGCTAAGCGTCCGTCTTTTAAGTTTTTAACATCTGCATCATTATAAATTACAGCCTGAACCTTGCCTACCGTATGAGCTGTATATGGTTCACCAGTGTTTTCATCAACCATTTTTTCAGCATTACCATGGTCTGCTGTTACAAGTAATACACCATTGGCTCTTTTGATAGCATCCATAACACGGCCTAAGTTTTCATCAACAGCTTCAACAGCTTTTAACGCCGCATCCATAATGCCTGTATGTCCAACCATATCGCCGTTAGCAAAGTTACAAATAATAACATCAAACTTCTTGTTATCAATTGCTGAAACAAGTTCATCTGTTACTTCATAAACACTCATTTCCGGTTTCAAATCATAAGTAGCTACTTTAGGACTTGGTATCAATATGCGACTTTCTCCTTCAAATTCTTTTTCTTCGCCACCATTAAAGAAAAATGTAACGTGTGCATATTTTTCAGTTTCTGCAATACGCAACTGTGTAAGTCCATTTTCTGAAACAACTTGACCAAATATATTGTTCAAGCCCTCTGGGCCAAACAATGTTTTCATAAAACGATTATGATCAACAGAATATTCGCTCATACCGACAGAAACAGCAAATTCGACTGTTTTTTTACGATCAAATCCATTAAAATCTTTATCTGATAATGCATACAAAATTTCTCTGGCTCTATCTGCTCTAAAGTTTGCCATTAAAACTGCATCACCATCATTTGCTCCATTATAGTCACCAATAACACAAGGAACAACAAATTCATCAGTAACAGCATTTGCATATGAATCTTTTATAGCCTCAGCTGTTGTAGCATAGCGCTTTCCATCAGCTGAAACAATATTATTATATGCTAACTCAACTCTATCCCAACGTTTATCCCTATCCATAGCATAGAAACGTCCTGATATGGTAGCAATTTTAACCAAAGGCATATCTTTTATTGAGTTTTCAAATTCTGCTAAAAACGCTTCAGCAGATGATGGCGGAGTATCACGTCCGTCTAAAAAGGCATGAACTGCAACTTTTACATCGTTATCATTTAAAATTTTTGCAAGAGCAACTATATGGTTTTGATGAGAGTGTACACCACCTGGTGACATCAAGCCCATCAAATGACAAACACCACCTGTTTGTTTCAATGTTTGTATCATATCAACCAAAACCTGATTTTGCTCCAAATTATGATTTTCGACAGCATAGTCAATACGTGGTAAATCTTGCATAACAACACGTCCAGCACCCAAATTCATATGACCAACTTCAGAGTTACCCATTTGACCCTTTGGAAGCCCCACATCAAAACCAGATGTCTCAATCAAAGAATGAGGACATGTTTCAAGTAATTTGTGCCAATTAGGGGTGTTGCCGTTTTCTATAGCGTTGTCAGGCGTAATTTGTTCCCGATAGCCCCAGCCATCAAGAATCAACAGCATAACAGGTTTTTGCATTTTTATCCTTTCTTAAATTTTTTTTATTTTTCAACTGCACTTTATTATATATAATAAATCTTATTTTAAAAGCACTATTTTCTGTTTTTGAAAACAATTTTTATAAGTATGAAAGTTTATAATTGACTTTTATCATTCTCACTTTTAATCTTTGGATTAAATTTTAGCAGGACACTTAAATGAAACCATTTATTTTTTTTTCTTTTTTCATAATTTGTCTTATTACCGATATTGCATATGCCAATAATCTAAATTATGAAATAAACTCACAATTCAGAGCATTATATGGCTATACTGAGCCAGATAACACATACGAACAATCAAGAAACAATTTCCTATTATTCGGTAACATAAATTCCAAGTTAAGCTACCAACAAAATGATACTTTGTCATTTAATTTACATGCCGCAATAAAAGCCAGTGCTTCAACTTATTTAGAAAATCTAAATCAGGGTCATTGGGGAGAAGAAGTTTATGTCAGTATGCTGTCTGACTATGGCGATTTTTACTTTGGGCAAATGCCCAATGCAGCCTCAGAACTATCCGTAACAAATTCAAATTTATCTGTTTGGCAAAGCACTCCCGCTAATATAGTTGACTTTATAGAAAACCCAAACTGGAAGCAAAATGGAAAAACAAAATATTACGCAACCTTACCCTCAACCGCTCCTGACACTGATGGAAGCTCATTAAAATTTTCATATTTCACTCCAGAATTTAAAGGAACAACTTTAGGTTTATCATACACGCCTAAAAACAATGCAAACGATTCTCTTATAAGCAAATTTTCATCGTATGGTGGTAAAAGCGCCTACTCTGTTGCATTATATAATTATCAAGAATTTAGATCATCTGATGCTGATTTTTACATCAGTTTTTCCGATTATAAAAATTCTCATACAGAATATGGTGCAGGCTTTTCTTTTTACCATAAAGGATGGAGTCTTTTCGCTTCATACTTAAAAACAGAAACACAAAATTCTGACAAACCGATCAGCACTCAAACATCTTCAAAAAATAAAAAAGCATATTTTGACGATTTTAGAGATTCTACGGCTTATAACGTAGGAGTTTCATACGAATTTGCATTTTTTACATCAACTTTATCATATTTCGATTCGTATTCAAAAAACACTAAAGCACACAATAGAATAATCAACTTGCATAATAGCATAAAGTTTGATAAAAATTACGCCATATATTTAGGATTCGCACATACAGATTTCAGGTCTTATGACCAAGAAGACTCCAACAAAGGTTTTGCAACTTATGCAGGCATTCAATTTGAATTTTAGGAGAAAACATGCCAAATTTACTTATTGTTTCTGAAAACGACTTATTTAAACAAGATTTAGTTTTACAGATTAATAAATACGCTCTAGAGTTTAATATAATTGATGAAAACTCAGTTGCTGATATTGTAATTATTGATGAAAAAGTAGAGCAAATTTCTTCTTTCGCAAAAAAATATTCTCACTGCCCTATTTTTGTTTTCCTAAAAAAAGGCATAGAAAGCCCAAAAGAAAAAGATTTGATAAAATACATACAAAAACCATTAAGCTTAAATAAGCTTATCAATGATATAAATTCTGCAATCAATTTAGCAGCAAATTCTGAAGCAGGAAAACTAGTTTTTAACAAATATGAACTTAAACCTTCAGGAAAAGAAATTTTAAATTTAAGAAACAATGAAACCATTAAACTTACTGAAAAAGAAGTTTCTATATTGCAATATCTTTATAAGATAAAAGATCGTATCGTCACTAAAACAGAGCTTTTACAAGAAGTTTGGGGATACAACCCTGATGTTACCACTCACACAATAGAAACTCATATATATCGTTTACGTCAAAAAGTTGAGCACGATGATAAAAACGCTCAGCTAATAATAACCGAAGAAGGTGGATATCTATTAAAAAAATAAAAAAAGAGCACCGATTCTCTATAAAAGAAAATCGGTGCTTTTGTAAGCTACACTTTGAGATTAGAACTCAAAGTCGAGATTATCAAATGCATCGATTAAGACAACATCTGATGTACCCTCGCTGTAAGAAACATTAACTTTGTGACCAGGCTTTGTCCACTTAAGCTCTCGGAAAAACTCCGTTGAACCAGTAAACTCTTTGCCTTTTACTTCATTAAAGAGAACATAATAAGTTGTTCCCTCTACAGTTATATCTCTTACAGTAAAAGTCTTCACGTCAACTGTAATGGTTGGGCCGTCAGTAATGTTGTCATTACCACTTCTTCGCAAAGACTGAAGATAATTAGTCTCAGCCTCTTTCTTAGAAGTTCCAACACCAACTGCCTCACGGTTAGTAACTGCGACAAACGCATAGCCTGTAACATTTCCGCTCGAACCCTTGAGTGTCATAAAGTAAGTAGGATTACCCTTTACATTATACAACACAGGTGAAGTCGCGCAATATCCAGCTGCCTTAGCAAAGTTTTGATCCTCTGCAATGCGCTTTGCCTCAAGTTCATTAACACCTGACACCTTATAGTACTTAGCCTCTTTGGTACGCGCATTTACAAGCATAAAGCCTGATGTTGCTGTATTACCTTCAAGAGCTGACTTAGAAGCCGAAATTCCGGTATACCAGAAAGATTCGCCCTCCGAATAAACAAGTACCATACCTGGTGTAGGCTCCTGAACTCCATCCTTAGCAAGGAACGAATTCCACCATCCCTGTTTGTATTCTCCCCAGTATCTAATCTGAGAATTAACAAACATTTCTGGCTGAATGTGGTCAATCCACTGAGGGGCAGATGCCATATCATACTGCGCAACCTCACCACTCTGAATATCAACAGTGATTACACCCTTTGAATCTTTACCACCAGAAAAACCGATAGTAGGTTCATAGTTACAAAGAACCCAATAAGGACGACCACTAGGATCAATCTCAAAATTGTGCTCTGTTAATCCTATTGAAAGATATCCATTTGTGCGGATATGACGCTCGATGTCCTCACTAAAGCATGCACTCTCAAGATATCTCATCTTAAGAGGCTGGCCATTAAGCTCAGTTACCAAGAAACGCTTAGTAGGATCGTTTGCGTAAACAATAACGTAACCAGGAGTTACATCATTTTTTACCCATCTCCAAAAACCTGAGTGCTCAAGAGGAGCAACCCAAATCAGATCGTTATCAAACTTAAGCTCAACGCCATTGTTGATAACAAACGAACCTGTAAGATTCTGAAGAGTCATACGACCTACATCACAACGCGAACCAAGACCGGGGTCTTCCTCAAGTTTGTCCTCAGCTACCTTGGATGCTAATTCATAATCTGCGACAAGCATCTTATCGACAGGAATTACATTAATATCCTCTGAAAAGCTATCGAATGTAACCTCTTTAACTTCCAGCATGCGCTGATATTTACCACTGTTAAACGCCTCTGAAGATGAAAGTCCTAAAACAATCCATACAACAGTAAACGCAACAGGGAGCCAACAAAACAAATGCCACTCGCCTTCAATACTTCCTCTCACTATTGCCGCAACGACAAGTGTTAAGAAAATTTCGAACAAGATGCCATGATAACCCCAACCAAGTGTTGGAAGACATAAGTAATTAATCACTCCCATAAGGAGAAACCAACATATACCTCCCACAACAGTTAAAACTGTGTTATCCTCATCACGAGAATAAATCATTCCTGCGAACACTAGTCCGAGGATAATCGAAACAAAAAAATAAGCCATAATGTTAAATAATTTAATATTGTTTAGGGTTTTAAGTTTAGTATAAAACTTTATATTTGTCAATATAGTAAAAGCTCCTAATATCTAGGAGCTTTTCAATAAACCACAAAAAACAAGCCTAATTTTTTGTACCTGTTTCATTATTTTTTTTATCTTTTTTCTTAACACTTATTTTTTTATATTTTTGTTTTTCATTTTGCGACTTTGGTATGCACAAATTAAGCACTCCATTTTCATATTCTGCTGTAGCAGCATCATAATCTAAATCCCAAGGCAATGGAATGGTACGCTTAAACATGCCATAAGAAATCTCCTTAAAATAATTATTTTTAACATTTTCTTCAGTAACATTTTGTTTTTCACCAGAAATTGTTAAATAACCATCTTCAGAAATTTTTAAATCAATATCATCTTCTTTAATGCCCGGCATTTCTGCCACAATTTTAACGGCATTCTTTTCATTAGAGATATCAATTTTGGGTTCAATGTTTCCTATATCTGCGCCACCAAAATCAAAAAAATAATTCCACAAGCTACGAAAATCGTGCGAATGTGCAGAACTTGTCGTTGGCTCTTGTTTTTTTGTGTTTGAAGCAACAACGTCATTCATAACATTACTCCTTTATTATTAATAGTTAAAGCGCTCTTCTTCAATTTCTATAATTTCTTCATCTACGGGAGCTGTACTTTTGCAGCCACAACCACAAGCTTTTGATGTGTTGGTTTTTGCAGAACCTTTTGGATAAGCGCTACTTGTAGCATTTTCGTTTTCATTGGTGTGAGTAGACTGATTTTTTTTATCAAACATATTTTCCTCTCTTTCATGATTATGAGTTTAAGACAATTAGTTATTTTGCAATCAAACTGCATAGATAAAATATGTTCCAATTTCGGTTTTTTAATCTAAACAATAGGCTAGTTTATATAAAAAATATAATTAACAAAAAGCAACATTGACTCAAAATATTATTTTATATGTTAAAGAAAACAAAATAAAAATCTCATTACCCACTGTTTCAAAATTTCATAGCTCGATTGTAGCATTTGTGCTTTTTGCTTTAGCGTTTTGGGTGGTAATTTTATACCGAGAAGAATTAAGAATTGTAGAATTACTTTCAATTCCGTATCGTTAAAAACAAAAAAACCACCTTTTATAGGTGGTTTTTTAAAGCATGTTTTTTTAATACACTAAAACAACTAAAAACCAACAACTTTTTTAGCTGCCTTTAAGTAATTGGTATTTTCCATTGAAGATAAGCCTAAAGCTTCAACGGCACTTTTCATGGAAGCATAATCTTCACTTTCGCAACAAGCTGTTTCAATTAAAGCGCCATTCATCCATACATATGCATATTCACAAATTACACCATTAACTGAAAATCCATAGCGTTTCTTTTCAACTGTTACCAAAGTTAAATCATTATGAGCTTTAACCATTTCACAAAATTCATCAAATGTATATTCTGAATTACTTAATTCTATTTCAACTTTTAAGTTTTCTAAAATTGTTGCTAATTCTTCTTTTTTAACTGGAAATTGAAATTTACCACGAGGTTGAAAAATTTCATAACCTTCTTCAGTTTGCCCCACTTTTGTTTTAATATCAAGTAAGCCATCACGAACTTTTACATTAGCCTCATTAGTTTTTTTAGATAGAATATATGTTTCTGCTGGCATAGAGCGAGCTTTATATAATGTAGCTTTACACTCCCACATATGCTCTTTAACACTTTCAATAATATTTTTACCAAAAACTCTAAACTCAGCACGAGGGGTCAATTTAGCTGCATCATCTGCTGACACTGCCGTATTTTTTGCATAAACATCAGTCATTATTTAATCTCCCAAAACTATTTTTTCCATGTAGTATATGGATTATTTACCAAGTTAGAATTGAAATATCTAGGGTCGCCAGAAACTTCCTCGCCTATCCATTCAGGTTTAACAAACTTTTGATCTTCGCTTTTAAGCTCTACTTCGGCAATAACTAAGCCCTCGTTAACACCAAAAAACTCATCAATTTCCCAAACCAAATCATCTGCCTTAATTTTATAACGTGCTTTTTCAATAATTGGTTTTTCAGCTAAATGATTAAGCATTTCAACACAATCGTCATAAGGTATTTCATACTCAAATTCCATACGAGTAACACCTACAGTAGGTCCCTTAACAGTTAAATAAGCTTTATCATCAATTGTTCTGATACGAACTGTGCGTTCTTTAATACTATTAAGATAACCCTGACAATAATGTGTACCTTTAGCCAATTTGCGCCAAGTATCACCTACCACCAAAAATTTACGTTCAATTTCCTTTGCCATTTTTGTTTCCTTTGTTAAATAACAAACTGATTTTATACCTAAAATGATAGATGTCAAGTTGTAGAATAAACATTTGCAAAGTTAATTAAATGTAGTATAAATACATTGTATGTTTATAAAATTGTTGATTTAAAAGGACTAAATATGTCTGCAGAAAATAAGATAATTTGTGTGAAAAATGCTGATGGCGAAAAAGACACAAAAGCAATAGTTGTTGTTCAGAATAAAATTGCATATAAACCAAAAATTTCTGTGGTTGTTCCTGTATATAATGCTGAAGAATATATAAAAGAATCGCTTGATAGTATTATTAACCAGACACTTAAGGAAATAGAAATCATCTGTGTTAATGATGGATCTACAGATAATTCTTTACAAATATTAAAACAATATGCGGCAAAAGATAATCGCATTACCATTTTATCTCAGCAAAATTTTCGGTTAGGTGCGACCAGAAATGCAGGAATTACGGTTGCTAAGGGTAAATATATTACTTTTCTTGATGCAGATGACTTTTTTGAACTTAATATGCTTAAAAAAGGTTATGAAAAAGCTGTAGCAACAAATTCTGATATTGTTACTTGGCGAGCAAAAGAGTATAATAATGTTAGTAAACAATTTAGAGAATTGGAATGGGCTGTTTGTCCGGAACTTTTTAAATATCGAGATAAAGTAAACAGCGTTGCAGATTTTGGTGAATATTTGTTTCAGGCACTTTCATTTGTTACATGGAACAAAATAATTTCTTTACAATTGATAAATCAGTTAAACATTCGTTTTGGAGGAACCTTAAATACTACAGATTTGTCTTTCATATATGCTACCATAGCATCTGCCAAGAGAATTTCGCTAGTTGATGAACCTCTTGTTAGTTATAGGGTAAATAATCCTAAATCTTTGCAAGGCAGTAAACATCAGTCTTGGGAAAGTCCTTGTCAAGCTCTTGTTGAATTTAAAAAGTTTTTAACAGATAAAGGAATGTATGAACAACAAAAAAAATCCTTTGTAAATATGGCATTAAAGCTTTGCTTGTATTACTTACAAACAATGGATGAAAAAACTTCTTCTGAGATGGCTGATGCATTAGTCAATAAATATTTTCAAGAGTTAGATATGTACGATTTAGCAAAAGAATATATTTATAATAAAGAGCTTTTTCAAGCATATAAAAAGCTGATGAAATGCTAATAAATTATTTTACAAAAAAACGCCTATAAAAGGTGTTTTTTTAAGTATATTTTGATTTATTTAATTTCAACTTTTAAATTTTCTAAAATTTAAGTGTCTTAAATATTCGAATTTATTACAATATGCCCATTAAGTTTATCGCCCCATTATATATAATTATGATAGCAATAAGCAAAAGCAACAATG
This sequence comes from Alphaproteobacteria bacterium, assembly GCA_045611785.1. GTDB lineage: Bacteria > Pseudomonadota > Alphaproteobacteria > RF32 > CAG-239 > JAFTYO01. The sequence continues at coordinate 27,914 of JAZKXV010000008.1, read as the reverse complement.
GAATTGAATACCCTAAAATCTTGCTACATTTTTCTCTAAAAAAAATATATATCTTGTCAAAATTTCTCTTAGACAACAGATAAACCACATATAAAAAAACAAATGGAGCAATATAGATAATATTATAACATATCAAAACTAATGTTAATACGCTAAATGAAAATTTATATGTAACCAAAACCGATAAAAAAGCAAAATAAGGAACAGCCGATGTTAATTCTGAAACTGTAGAAATAATACCAATATTAATAAGAGCCAAAGGTGTTACATGTTTAATTTTGGCTTTCATATTATTTTCTTCTTCTATTTGCTTATCACAACTTGTAAGATCTCCTTTATTTTTCAAAACATGCTTTTTAATCAACCAACCTATGCTAAATAAAAACAAGGTAATACCAAATAATGTTTCCAACGAAAAAATAAACAGAGCATATTTATTTAATAAGAAGGACCAAAACATATCAATAAGTTTTACTATGCCATAGTAAACCATATATCCAAAAACAATATTAACGACAGCCGTTGTTAAAATAAAATACCATATATGTCGAGGTTTTTTCACCATTCCTTGCAAAATGAACTGCTGTGTAATACCAATTGGGTTCAAACTGTCAACAGAGCTTGTTGCTAATAATGTGATAATCAAGTTTTGCATATTTATTCAATCTGATATTTAGTTTAATATTTGTATAGTTATATCATCAGCTTAAAAATGTCAACATCGAGCAAATAAGCATCAAAACATTAAATTTTTTAAAAAACTGAACGGGTGTTTTTAATGACTAAAATACTAGTATAACAAATCCTATTGACAAAATACTAATTATGATATAACATTAGACACAATAAACAAAATTATTCAGGGGTAATAGATATGACAGAAAATACTGAAGATGATAGACTTATCAGCAACATCGAAAATATTTTTAAACAACATAATCCCAAAAATGAGGATATCCACTTTACTTCCGTAAAAGAAGTTGATGGATTTTATGTGGCTTCATCTTTCAACACAAAACCTGTCAAAGATGTGCATCCCAATGCTACGTCTAATCTTGAAGGAGAATGTATACAAGCTCTTTATTTTATATTGCCTAAGGATAACGAAGAATCAAAAGGTGCGATTATTAATATAACAAGTCATCCTGAGTATGATTCTTATGGCAAAACTTATGATCACCCTGTAGCCCCTAAAACAAGCATAAATTTAAGTATAGAAGGTAAGCAATTTGCATCAATATCTAAAGAAGATTATTATGTAAATGTTCATAATATATCAGAAGTAGGCTATTTTCTTCATATAGCTCAACATGGACAGTGGAATTACGGGGCAGACAACGTAAGAGATTTTTTAACCAAATTTGTTACTAGCGAACAAGAATTAGATTTAAAACGGCATCTCTTACGCCAAAAAAAGAAAGAACAAACAAAAAAAGCTTTTCAAAATAAAATTAATTCAATTAAAAATCGTATCCATAGAAAAATAAATGCTATACCTGAGTATTGTAAAAAAACTGTTGAAACGATAAAAAAAGAAAGACAACAGAAATTAGAATCACGAAAAGAAGCAGAAAACAATTTCAAATTGCTTAATAGTTATACTAAAAAAGGTAACAACAAACGACAATAAGTTTATAAGGATTGTATCTGCAAGCTCACTAGACTGCATTTCTTCGCTAACTATCACCGGCATACTCCCGTCTGCCTGAAATTTGTACTGAACCAACTTTTTCGTTTATTCAAATCCTTACTACCATAAAAAAACACCCTAAACGGGTGTTTTAATGGTTGCGGGGGAAGGATTTGAACCAACGACCTTCAGGTTATGAGCCTGACGAGCTACCGGGCTGCTCTACCCCGCGATAACAATAAGTTGGGCTCTATATACGCTCTAATTTATCGCTTGTCAAGAACTTTTTTTACCTTTAATTAAAAAACATTAACGATACACTAATTATAAGTGTCATTAACACAACAAAAATATGCCAAATTTTCATTTTAAAACAACAAACTTATTGCAACAGCAAAAACCAAAACCAATATAATGATAGCTTTTTTCATGTTCCCTCCTTTATTAAAAAAGCAAAATAAAAGTTTTTATCAGCAAGCAATTTTTTTATAAGCAAAATATCTAAAAAAGCCACACCCAAGCATTGAAACCAAATCTTTTGCAAACAAATCTTTTAGCTCTGCAGAAAATGTTTTATACATATCTTTTTTGATATCATTAGAAGCTGTTTTACACCTTTTTAATTGTGTTTTAAGCAGTTTAGGCATTAGCCCTTGTTTAATTTTTTTCATCTGGCAAGCAAGCTCCGGTTTATTATATGCATCATAAACATATTTAATACCTTCATGAAAATCTCTGAGTTGCTTAACCGTAATTTTCTGATTCGAAATAGATTGCATATTTAAAGTATAATAATAAAGCTTTGCATTAATTGCCACTGTTTTAGGTTTCTTTGCTAACACGGCATAGGTATGGGGATAATCTTCATAATATATGCCTTTAATAAAACTTATATCATCAAGAATTTCTTTTCTATAAAACTTGGTCCACACATTAAAAGGAATTCTAAATTTTGATTTTGATAGCGCTAATTTTAACGCATTATCAGTAACAACATAATCCAAATTTTCAATATTTATATTTTTAGGAGCATATTCTACACCATCAGATTTTTCAAAACCAAAACAAACCATATCTGCCTCATATTTTGAGGCAAAATGATATGCAATTTCTAAAAGTTGAGGATGGATTGCATCATCAGAGTCCAAAAAATAAATATAATCACCTTGGGCAATTTTCAAACCATTGTTACGAGCCATCGAAAGCCCTTGGTTTTCTTGGGTGACTATTTTTATTCGAAAATCTTTTGAAGCATATTCTTCTAATATGTGTAAAGATTTATCAAGAGAGCCATCATTTACGCAAATGGCTTCAAAATCAGTAAATGTCTGATTTAAAAGGCTATTTAAACAGCGCCTTAAATATTTTTCAACATTATATATCGGTAAAACAACAGAAATTTTCGGCATCATCAATCCATTTTATTATATGAACTATTATATAAATTGCTTGCATTTAGAACATATAGATGCAAATATACATTAATTCTTTTGTTTCAAGAGGATCAATTTTTTTAAAATGAGGGCTAAATGAAAAATAAAATTATATTTTTTGTAAAAGATTTTATTGTCGGTGGAGTTGAACAAGTTCTTGTATCGGCAGTTAACGCTTTAGTTGAAAACGGTGATGAGGTTTTAATTATTTGGACTGGATATGTTGAAGATAATTTTATGCTAAATAATATAGATAAAAGAGTTAAACAACTACATACTTCTAAACTTTGGCACTTGGTAGGAAGTGAAAAACCTAAATGTAAATTTGCAAAATTTTTATACTACATAAAACAAAATCTTAACCTTTTTATGCTTCGTTTTATAAAAAAACATATTCCTGATTTTTCAACATATAATTGTTTGATAGATTTTAAAAACGGCTCTTCAAAAATCTATAACATCCCTCTTGAAAAACATCAAAAAAAGGTTGCATGGATACATGGTATTTTTGCTCGCTTTTATAAGAAAAAGAAATTTAAGACCTATAAGTTAAATTCTTTTGATAAAATCGTTTGCTTAACTGAAAGTTTCAAAAGACAATATATTGAAAAATATCCTTTGTTAAAAGACCAAATTAAAGTGGTGCGTAATCCGTTTGCAATAGAAGATATTAAAACAAAATCTGAAATTGAAGATGATGAAATGCTCCAATATATGCCATATTTTTTACATGTTGCCAGAGTAGATAAAGACAAAGATATTTTAACTGCCTTAAAAGCTTATAAAAAGGTTTATGAACAAACAAAAACTGATAAAAAATTGGTGTTCTTAGGTAATGGAAACTTACTTGAACATTATAAACAATGGGTGGTTGATAATGATTTAACAGATAAAGTGTTTTTCTTAGGAAATCGTGCCAATCCGTTTGTTTGGATGAAAAAATCTGAAGCATTATTGTTGTCTTCTTTTAACGAAGGTTTGCCAACTGTATTAATTGAAGGTCAAATTTGCGAAACACTTGTTATCTCAAGCGATTGTGAATCTGGACCTGATGAAATTTTAGAAAACGGCAAATCAGGCATTTTGTTTAAAGTTGGCGACAGTGATGATTTAGCAAAAGTTCTAAACGATTATGAAAAAGGCTTAATTGATAGAGAAAGCATTATAAAAAATGCCAATAAATCTCTTTATCGATTTGATAAGGAAGAATTTAAGAATCAGGTTCTAAATTCAGTGTTGAAATAAAAGTAATCATTATATTTTTTGTTGTAAATAATCTTTAATATATAATATTATATTGACATTTCAGTAATTCATATATATTGAAAATTATAGGAACTGTTACTTTTTAAGAGGTTTTTCATGAGTTGGTTTTATAAAAAAGAAATAAAAAACAATAAAGCTATTTATCGTATATGTGGTATACGGTTTTCCGTAAAAAACATAAATAAGAAAAAACTTTTAATTGATATTAATGATTTACTTCGCAGAACAGTTGATGTACAATCATTACCAAAAGCACAAGGTTTTCTTAGAGATATCCAGTTATCTACAGTGAAAATGCTGTTAGAAGTAGATAAAATTTGCAAAGAACACAACATAAAATATTGGTTGGATTTTGGTGCTTTGTTAGGTGCCGTGCGGCATAAAGATTATATACCTTGGGATGATGATATAGATATTGGTATGATGCGCGAAGACTATGAAAAATTTGTAGAAATTTTTAATAAATTGACTTCTGATAAAAACTTGTATGTTGAGAAATGCTGTTCCGGTAAGGGTACATGCAATATCTTAAAAGTTCATCACAAGAAATTTCCTCATATATTTTTAGATATTTTTCCTTATGATTTTTATGTTGAAAAATTGGATACTGAAGGTAGAATTGCCCTACATAACAAAATTAAACAAATCAAGAAACATTCCTATCATAAAGTACGAGAATCTGAAAAAGAAAAATACTTACAAAGCCTTTTAGAAATAAGAAATACTAAAATTTATGAAGGAAAAATACCGGATCCTTCTCAAAAACCTTCTATATTTTGGGGAATTGATTATAATCATATATGGGGCAGATGTGTTTTTGACTATGAAACATTTTTCCCATTATCTGAAGTTGAGTTTTGCGGACACAAATTTCCAGCACCTGCTCAGCCAGATGCTTATTTAACTCATGTATATCGTGATTACATGGTATTACCATCATCAGTAACTTATCATTTTGATTTAAAATCATTTTCTATAGAAGAAATGATTGCCATTAGAAAATATGCTAAAGGAGAATTATAAATGAAACGCGTAATAACTTATGGTACATTTGATGTTTTGCACTATGGCCACATCAATTTGCTTAAAAGAGCAAAAGCGCTTGGCGATTATTTAATTGTAGTTCTATCAAGTGATGAATTTAATATGATTAAAAACAAAAAATCATACTATACATATGAGCAACGCAAGATGATTTTAGAAGCATGCCGCTATGTAGATTTAGTTGTGCCTGAATACACTTGGGAACAAAAAATTGAAGATGTTCAAAAATATCAAGCAGATATATTCGTAATGGGTGATGATTGGAAAGGTAAATTTGACTTTTTAAAAGAATATTGCGAAGTCGTTTATTTACCTAGAACACCTGATGTTTGTTCAACAGAAACAAAAAAACACCTTAATTGCACAAAAAACCTCGCTGCTTAGCGAGGTTTTTTTTATTCTATAAATAGAAATACTATTTGCTAAGTTGAGCAGCAACTTCAGCAGCGAAGTCTTCTTCTTTTTTCTGTAAGCCTTCACCTAATTTGAAGCATACATAATCTTTCAAGACAACTTCTGTGCCAAGTTCTTTAGCAGCATCTGCTACAACTTGTTTAATTTTCTTATCTGGGTCCATAATATATGCTTGTTCTTCTAAAACAACTTCTTCATAATATTTACGGATACGACCTTCAACCATTTTTTCAATAATGTTTTCCGGTTTACCAGATGCTTTTGCTTGATCAGCAAAAATTGCTCTTTCGCGCTCAACAGCAGCGCTGTCAACACTTGCAATATCTTTAAACAACGGATTTGAAGCAGCAACATGCATAGCAATGTGTTTTCCGAGTTCAGCAAGTTTTGCTTTATCAGCTGTTGATTCTAAAGCAACCAACACACCGATACGACCTAAGTTAGAACGAAGTGCACTGTGCATGTAAGAAGCTACAACACCGTTTTCAACGCTCAAAACTTTTGCACGACGTAAATTCATATTTTCGCCGATTTTTGCAATCATATCTGTTAAGCGTTCTTCAAAAGATTTGTTACATTTTTGACAAGCAAAAGTTTTCATATCGCAAATTTCGCCATTTGTAGCCAAAGCAACTTTAGCAGCATCTTCAACATATTCTTGGAAGATGTCATTTTTAGCAACGAAGTCTGTTTCAGAGTTAACTTCAACAACTGCACCTTTATTGCCTTCAACAGCAACAGATACTAAACCTTCAGCAGCGATACGGCTTGCTTTTTTAGCGGCAGACGCTAAACCTTTTTTTCTGAGCCAATCAACAGCTTGTTCCATATCTCCGTTTGTTTCCATCAAAGCCTTTTTGCAATCAAGCATACCGGCACTTGTGGTTTCTCTTAATTCTTTAACCATAGCGGCTGTAATTTCTGCCATTGTTTTTTCCTCTTTTATTGGTAATGATTTTTTAACTCAGGCGGCGGCAAAAACCGCCGCCTAAAACACAAAAAACGTAAAACTTTAAAAATTAAGCTTCAACTGTTTCTTCTTTAGCTTTTTTAGAAGCACGTCTTTTAGCTGGCTTAGCTTCAGATACAGCTTCTTCTACTTTAACACCTTGAGCAGCAATTTCTGCTTGCATACCATCTAAGATAGCGCCAGAAACGAGTTCGCAGTAAAGAGAAATTGCTCTGATAGCATCGTCATTACCCGGAACCGGATAATCAACTTCATTTGGGTTAGCGTTTGTATCAACGATACCAACAACAGGAATACCCAATTTTTTAGCTTCTTTAATAGCCAAAGATTCTTTTGGTGTGTCAATTACAAATAACATATCTGGTTGACCACCCATGTTCATGATACCATTTAAAGACATAGCCAATTTTTCTTGTTCTTTTTTCAAGTTCATGAGTTCTTTTTTGGTGTAGCCTTCAGTTTCATTTTTTTCAAACATGTTGTTTAATTTAACCAAACGGTTAATTGATTTGTAAACTGTTTTCCAGTTAGTCATCATACCGCCTAACCAACGATAGTTTACATAGTATTGGCCACATCTTTGAGCATGCTCTTTAACAATTTCTTGAGCTTGTTTTTTTGTAGCAACAAACAAAACCTTACCGCCATTAGCAGCAACTTCACGAACAGCATTTAATGCGTTGTAAAGCATAGGATATGTTTTTTGCAAGTTAATAATGTGAACATTATCTTTTTTGCCATAGATGTATGGAGCCATTTGTGGATTCCAACGACGAGCGTGGTGTCCGAAGTGTGCGCCTGCTTCTACAAGCTGACGCAATGTAAATGTAGGAATAGTCATTTTAAAATCCTTCTTTTCCGGTTAAACCTCCGCAAGACTTTCGGCTTTTATCTAAAAGCACCGGAGCGAATTGCCAATACGGCTTTCCACTATCTTGCGTGTGAAATTAAATGCCGGCACCATTGCCGGCAAGAGTTGTTTTTACACATTTTTTACCAATTTGCAAGTCTTTTTTTATATTTTGTTATTGTTTTTATATATTTTTACATAACAAAATATTGCTCAAAATTTTATCCCTGCTCTAACGATTTTACAATATTTTCAGTAACCTTTTTTGCATCACCAAAAATCATCATTGTATTATCTGCAAAAAACAACGGATTATCAGTTTTCGAATATCCTGAACCCAATGTACGCTTCACAAAAAACACTGTTTTTGCCTTATATACATCTAACACAGGCATACCATATAATGGTGATGTGGTTAGAGTTTTTGCTGATGGATTTGTAATGTCATTTGCACCAATTACATAAACAGCATCAGCAGTGGCAAACTCTGGATTTATATCTTCCATCTCAAAAACATCTTCATAATCTATGCCTGCTTCTGCTAACAAAACATTCATGTGTCCGGGCATTCTACCTGCAACAGGATGAATAGCAAACTTAACATTTGCACCATATTTTTCTTTAAGTAACACTGCCATATTTTTTAATGCAAATTGTGCTTCTGCTGCTGCCATACCAAAGCCAGGTACAATAATTATTTTTGAAGAATTTTCTAATATGAAAGCTGCATCTTCTGGGCTTGCAGAATGGACCACTTTTTCACCTTGTTCTAAAGTTTCTTGTTCTTGAGTTTTATTAAAAAACATCACTTCTAGCAATGAACGATTTATGGCCTTTGTCATAATAAACGTCAAAATACAACCACTAGCCCCTACAATTGCACCAGTGATAATAAGAGCTACATTGCTTACCGAAAAACCTATTGCACTTGCAGCAAAACCTGAACATGCATTTAGTACCGATACAACAATTGGCATATCTGCGCCACCTACAGGCATAACAACAATTACACTCCATAAAAACGAAAAACACATAAGATAAAACAGTGTATCAACTGTAGGATTTATCATAAAATTTACAAATGAAAAAACAACTACCACAACAGATATCAAATTTATCACATTATGTAATGGAAGTTTTTTTAACCATTTTCTTGCACTACCTTGTAACTTAAAATATGCCACCATAGAACCCATAAAGGCCACTGCTCCAACTACAACAGATAAACCAATCTCCAAATATGATGAATTTATATTTCTGATTTCAGTTAAGGAAACCAAAACCGAAGATAAACCTCCTAAACCATTAAAAACTGCAACCATTTGTGGCAAAGCTGTAATCTTTACTTTCAAGCCAGATAAAATGCCCACAACAGCACCTGCAAAAATGGCAATTAATATCCATATATGATTTTGCTCAGGCAAAATAAATAAAGTGGCAATAACAGCCAACAACATACCAAGCATACCTAATCTGTTAGAAACAAGCGCCGTACTAGGTTTTGCTAAGCCTCTAATAGATAAAATAAACATTATGCTCACAAGCAAATATATTAAATATAATTCATTATTTAGCATTTTTATCATCCTTTTTCTTAAACATTGCAAGCATACGTTCAGAAACAGCAAATCCACCAAAAATATTTACTGATGCTAAAAATACTGCACTTATACTCAAAACTTCGCTAATAGAATATGTATCAGAATGTGCCGCTGTATATAATGCACCAATAATCACAATTCCTGAAATGGCATTTGAAACACTCATCAAGGGCGAATGTAATGCAGGAGTTACTCCCCAAACCACAAAATAACCTATAAAACAAGCCAATATAAATATGGTAAATAAAAATAATGCTGTCATCTTATTCCTCTCTTAGATTACAATTATCACACAAGCACATGGCTTTTAAAATTTCATCTTCAAGATTTATCTTGAACTTTGCTCCACCATTTTCTTTTATCAAATTATACACATTTTCAGCAAAAAGTTTACTTGCAGAATTTGCAACTTCACTTACAAAAAACATATTTTGCACTAGCTGTATATCTTTTCTAATGTTTTTACATTCTACATTGCCACATGCCATATCAATAATCACAGAATTTGCAGGCATTTGCTCTAAATCTTTTTTTGTAAATAACAATGGAGCTTTTTTTCCTTGTGGCATTACAGAAGTTAGCAAAATATCAACTGTGCGCAAAATTTCAATCTGATGATTTGGCTCAACAAAGCGACCTCCTAAAGAAATTGTTTCTTCTTTAGTTTCAGCCCTTGTATCTGATGTATAAACAATGGCTCCCATTCTTTTAAATGTAGCAAGTGCTTGCAAACCTGCGACACCTAAGCCCACAATCAAAACTTTAACTGGTTTTATAGTGCCAGCCGAAGTTATCATCATCGGCACAGCTCTATTTAACATATTCATTGCTGTTAAAGCTGCTTTATATCCTGCCAAATTGTTTTGCGATGACAATATATCAACGTTTTGAGCTCTAGAAATCCTAGGAACTTTTTCTAAGGCAAGTGCTACAACTTTCATTTTAGAAAGTTCTTCACAGTTTGTACTGTTCTCAAAATTTGCAATCAAAATTTGGCCAGCTCTTAACTTTTTATATTCATAATCTGCTAAAGACCAAATATTTACCAAAATATCCGACTGCTTAAAAATGTCATTGCGATTTTTTAGTACTAATGCTCCACTTTTAATATAGTCATCATCATTAAAACCAGAGGCTGTTCCTAGACCCGTTTCTACCATAACTTCAAGGCCTAAATTTTTATATTTTATAACTATATCAGGTGTTATAGCCACTCTTGTTTCTTGATATTTTGTTTCTTTTAATGCACCAATAATCATTTTTTCCCCTTTAAATTTTATAGCACTTGATATAATATCATTAAAACATAAACCAAGTAGAAAATAAAGGCTATGAAAATACTTATAAAACTCTTTTTATCATTTTTTAAAATCGGTTTGTTTACATTTGGTGGTGGCTATGCAATGTTACCTTTGTTAAAAGCAGAAGTGGTCGAAAAACGAAAGTGGCTAACTGAAGATGAACTTCTAGATTATTTTTCTATCGGACAATGTACACCAGGTATTATCGCTGTTAATGTGGCTACATTTTCTGGCTATAAATTAAAAGGAACTGTTGGCGCTATTGCTTCAACTTTAGGTATAATTTCTCCGTCGCTTCTTATTATTTGCCTAATTGCAGCCATCTTAAATATATACATTGATAATCCTATAGTCGCTCATGCATTATCTGGTATTCGTGTTGGAGTTTGCGCTCTCATTAGCGTTTTAGTTTTTGATATGGCAAAAAAAATATATTCTCAAAGTAAAAATAAAAAATTACATTTTGCTATATTCTTAATTTCTGCCGTTGCACTTATGATTATAAATGTTAGCGCAGTAATTATCGTTATTATAGCTAGCCTTATTGGAATAGCTGCTAACAAGCTACAACGGAGGCTAAAATGATTTATTTGCAACTTTTTTACGAGTTTTTTAAAATTGGTTTGTTTGCTATTGGTGGTGGTGCTGCTACAATTCCATTTTTATTTGATTTAAGCAAAAGATTACAATGGTTTAGCTTTGAAGAACTAACTAATATGATTGCTGTTGCTGAATCTACTCCAGGACCAATCGGAGTAAATATGGCAACCTTCGCAGGGTTTCAAACTGCTGGTATACTTGGTGCCATTATAGCAACAATCGGTCTTGTAACTCCTTCTGTAATAATTATAATTATGGTTGCAAAACTATTAAACTGTTACGCTCAAAATACATATGTTCAAACTGTTTTAAGCTCTATTAGGCCAGCTGTTTTGGCTCTTATATTATTAGCTCTTATCTCAATTGCAAAAATTAGCTTAACAACATATTTAAATTTAAGCGTTTTCATTATATTAACACTTTTAATGCTAAAATATAAAAAAAGCCCGATACTTTATATTATCTTATCAGCAGTTATCGGTATTGTCTTAAAACTTTAAGGAGGAAAATATGAACGAAATAGATACAATTTATGATGTCGTCGGAATTGGAAATGCAATGGTTGATGTTTTAGCAAAAGTTGGCGACGGATTTTTGAGCGAAAGAGGTTTAACAAAAGGTTGTATGACACTTGTAGATGCAACAACCGCAGGTAAAATATATACAGATATTATACCAGAACGAGAAATATCTGGTGGTTCTGCTGCAAATACGGTTGCTGGTCTTGCATCTCTCGGTGCAGACTGCGCTTTTATAGGAAAAGTTCATGATGATGAGTTAGGTCAAAACTTTAAACGAGATATTGGTGCTGCTGGAATTGACTTTTTTACACATCCATTGCTTGAAGGCCCTGCAACTGGAAGAAGTATCGTTCTTGTAACGCCTGATGCCGAACGCTCAATGTTTACATATTTAGGCGCTGCAACTCGTCTAAGCATTGCTGATATTGATGAAAATACTATAAAAGCTGCTAAATATACCTTTGTTGAAGGCTATCTTTGGGATGAGGAAGAAGCTAGAATTGCTGTTATCAAAGCTTGCGAATTGGCTCATCTTCATAACAGAAAAGTTGCATTTACATTATCTGATAAAAATTGCACGATTCGTCATCGTCCTCAGCTTTTAGAATTTATTGAAAAATATGTTGATGTATTGTTCTGTAATGAACACGAAATTAGAGCTCTTTTCGATACTGAAGATTTTTATAAAGCTCTTGATTTAATTAAACCTATGGTTGAAATTGCTGCCATCACAAGAAACGCAAAAGGTTCTGTTGTTGTAAACGGAAGAGTTAAAATTTTTGTTGAAGCAGAAAAAGTAGATGGCGTTGTCGATACTACTGGAGCAGGAGATTTATATGCTGCAGGATTCTTATATGGCATGACAAGAGAAAGAAGCCTTGGCACATGTGCAATGATAGGCTCTATGGCTGCTTCTGAAATTATCACTCATTATGGAGCAAGACCTGAGGTTTCATTAAGAGGTTTTGTAAGAAATCGACTCTTACAATATGGTAAAAAAGCTTAAAAAACCACTGTAGTCAAAAAACCGTGCTATAAAAGCACGGTTTTTTTATTAAAAATGGATTTCAATTTTTTGAAGGTGTTTATCAATCTCTTGTTTAAATCCTGCTACAATAAAAAACAGAGCAAGACCAATTACAACACTGAAAAACAAACTGCCTAAATATAAGCCAGTGTTGATATGATTAAACATAAACATCATAGATATACAGAGCAAGTATACTATCAGTGATACTCCGGAGCAAATTACTTTAGATATGGATGTCAACATCTGATTTTCCATAATATGTTTACGCGGAGTGTGATAAGTTTGTCTTAATGCTGAAATTTGTTTAAACACATTCCAAGCAAAAGAACACATAACAACTGCCATAACAAACGCTGTGCCAACAGTTAAAGCGGCAAAAATTGAAGCTTGATTCATAATGATAACGTTTTAAGAAGATTAATAATTAAATATTGCCAAAAATATAAATAATTTTTACAAACTTTGCAAGTTTTTTTCTTGAAATTTAAAAAAAACACGCTAATGTGCAAAAAAAATTACGTCATAACAATGCACGTCTTATATAATTTGATTGTGCTTGAAGTAAGTTAATAAGCGATTTTTAAATAATAGTTCGCTTGGTCTTATTTACTGTATGACAGTTCTTTAGGAGAAAATAAAAATGAGAAACATTGCAATCATTGCCCACGTAGACCACGGCAAAACCACTCTTGTGGACGGATTATTAAGACAAAGCGGAACTTTTAGAGACAACCAAAAGGTTGCTGATTGCGTTATGGATAGTAATGATTTGGAAAGAGAAAGAGGCATTACCATTCTTTCTAAATGCACATCTGTTAACTGGAACGGCACCCATATCAACATTGTTGACACTCCGGGTCACGCTGACTTTGGTGGTGAAGTTGAACGTATTTTATCTATGGTAGATGGTGTTGTATTATTAGTTGACTCTTCTGAAGGTCCTATGCCTCAGACAAAGTTTGTATTGGGCAAGGCTTTAAAAATTGGCTTAAAACCAATTGTCGTAATAAACAAAGCAGATAAAGCCGATGCTCGCCCTGATGAAGTCTTAAACGAAATTTTTGATTTATTCGTGAGTTTAGATGCAAATGATGAGCAACTTGATTTTCCTGTTTTGTATGCATCAGGTAGAAATGGTTGGGCTGTTCAAGATTTAAATGATGAAAGAAAAGATTTAACTCCTTTATTTGAACTTATTTTATCTTATGTAAGCAAACCAAAATGTGAACCTGAAAATCCTTTTTCCATGTTAGTTACCACATTAGAAGCAGATAAGTTTTTAGGTAGAATTCTAAGTGGAAAAATTCAGTCAGGAAATTTAAAATTAAATGATGCCGTAAAAGTAATTAATGATAAAGGCGAAGTTGAAAGAACTCGTATTACTAAAATTTTGGCATATCGTGGTTTAGAAAGAGTTGCATTAAATGAGGCTCAAGCTGGTGACATTGTCGCTGTTGCCGGTATTGTTAAAGGTACTGTTGCTGATACAATTTGTGATTATAGCATTAATGAAGCTATAAAAGCACAGCCTATTGACCCTCCAACGCTTGCTATGACCTTCTCTGTTAACGATTCGCCACTTGCAGGACGCGAAGGTGACAAGGTAACATCCCGTATGATTTGGGATAGGCTAGAAAAAGAAGCTGAGGGTAACATTGCATTAAAAATTTCTCGCACCGAAAGCACCGATTCGTTTGAGGTTGCAGGACGTGGGGAATTGCAACTCGGTGTCTTAATTGAAACCATGCGTCGCGAAGGTTTTGAATTATCAATTTCTCGCCCTAGAGTTTTAATGCAAAAAGATGAAAACGGCAATTTACTTGAACCAATTGAAGAAGTTGTAATAGACGTTGATGAAGAATTTTCCGGTGCTGTTGTTGAAAAATTAGGACAACGCAGAGCAGAAATGACCGAAATGATACCATCTCAACTCGGAAACAAAGTAAGATTAATTTTCCACGCTCCATCAAGAGGCTTAATAGGTTATCATTCCGAATTTTTAACCGACACCAGAGGTACAGGCGTTATGAACCGAATTTTTTACGCTTACGAACCTTATAAAGGTGAAATTGAAGGAAGAAGAACCGGTGCTTTAATTTCAAGCGAAAGCGGTACGGCTGTTGCTTACGCTTTATGGAAATTACAAGAAAGAGGCCCTATGTTTGTTGAACATAACAGCCCTGTTTATGTTGGTATGATTATAGGTGAACACACAAAATCTAACGATTTGGAAGTTAACCCTACAAAAGCAAAACAATTAACAAACATCCGCGCTGCCGGAAAAGATGAAGCAATTGACTTAATACCACCTAGAAAAATGAGCCTGGAACAAGCATTATCTTACATTCAATCAGATGAATTGTTAGAAATTACACCAAAATCTTTAAGATTAAGAAAGAAAATTCTAGACCCTATTTTGCGTAAGCGTTCACGTATAGAAAACGCTTAATTGTCTTACTTTTCAGCTCTGCACTGTTCTCATAATACAGAGCTTTTTTTACATTTTTTAAATAGGTGCTTGCTATTTAAAAATTATTATGTAAAATAACAACAGTCTTTGTGTAAGGTATTTGTTTATGAATTATAAATTATTTAATGGTGGCAACAAAATATCATCTCAATTAGGTAGAAGTATGGTTGAGATGGTTGGCGTATTGGCAATTGTCGGTCTTTTAGGAATCGGCGGTATTGCAGGATACGTTAAAGGCAGCCACCAACTCAGAACAAATAAACTCAAAGACGATATATCTCATTTGGTTGCAAATATTCGAACCGTTTTTCTTACACAAAACAATTATCAGGCTCTAAGCGAAAGAATGGCAATTGGTACAGGTATTGTTCCTGAAGATATGATAAGCATCGATAAACAAAACATAATTAACAGACATAAAGGATCCGTATTTATAAAGTCTGCAGAAACAATCGACGACGTTAACGGAGCTTTTATTATTATCTTTAACGGATTAGACTCTTTAACTTGTCAAGAACTGTTACTGGAAAACTGGGGATCAGATATCCAAACCGGATTTATCGGTATGACCATTAAGTCTGATGGCGATTTAACTATTGAAACCAGTTCTTTAGTACCTCATGATTTTACATCTTCAGAAGTCACTTTCCGTGCTACGGATTTACAACAAAACAATGTACAAAGAAACTATAATGTATGTAATTGCGGTACTGCAAATTTATGCGCTATAGCATGGAAATTTATATAAATAAAAAAATTGCTAAAATAAAACAAAAAACTCTTGATTTATTAATATAAAGTGTGTATCAATAGCTAAAATCGGTTTGATAATTATATTTTTATTAAAGGGGTATAGTTCAGTGGTAGAACATCGGTCTCCAAAACCGAGTGTCGTGGGTTCAAATCCTGCTGCCCCTGCCATTTTTATCAAATCATCTCGTTTAATTTTTTAGTTAAGAGGATCCAAGGTGAAAATTAGTCCTATTCAATTTTTCAGGCAAGTAAAACAAGAAGTTAAAAAAGTTACATGGCCTACCAGAAAAGAAGTTTCTCAAGCTACAACCATGGTAATCGTTATTGTAGCTATTGCTGCTACATTTTTCTTCATGACTGATGTTGTTTTAGCATGGGCTGTTAAATTAATCTTGGGTTTAGGAGCATAATCTGATGTCTGCACGTTGGTATGTAGTTAATGTATACTCTGGTTCGGAAAAAAAAGTTGCAGAATCTTTAAGAGAACAAGCAATATTAAAAAACTTAGAAGATAAAATTTTAGAAGTTTTAGTTCCTACAGAAGAAGTTATTGAAATTAAAAAAGGCGCAAAAGTTAGTAGTGAACGCAAATTTTTCCCTGGTTACATCTTGGTAAAAATGGAAATGTCTGACGAATGTTGGCACGTTGTTAAAAACACTCCTAGAGTTAGCGGATTCTTAGGTAGCCGTAACAAGCCACAACCTATCAGTAACGCTGAAGCAGAACGCATTATTAAACAAATGGAAGAAGGTGTTGATCGTCCTCAAACCGTTGTTGACTTTGAAATTGGTGAACAAATCAGAGTTATTGACGGACCGTTTGCTTCATTTGTTGGTGTTGTTGAAGAAGTTGATACTGAAAAATCAAGATTAAAAGTTTCTGTTTCAATTTTCGGACGTTACACACCGGTTGAATTAGAATTTACTCAAGTTGAAAAAATAAAATAATTTTTCCAGTTATTTTTTAAGATGCTTAAGTTCCTTAAGCATCTTTTTTTTACAAAACTATTGACAAAAACACAAAATAACACTAACATTAATGCATAATTTTATTTTTTCTAACTATAATTTACGAATCATTATGAGCCCATCAGCCAAAAGAGGATTACGCATCCTTGTGTTAGCACCTGTTGTAATAGGTTTTGCTTTTCTCGGAAGTTATTACTTACAAGAGTACTGGGGAAAAGTCGGAGAAGTCATCGGTATTGCAATCACCATAGCAGTGCTATTTGTACCCTTTGGCCTATCTAACGAAAAACACCCCTACGACGAGAATCTCAAACTTACCTTCATGGTGCTTGCTCTAACATATTGCGCTTTAGGAGCGTTTTATATATTAGGGCTAGTTGGAAACAATCTGTTCTGTATAAACACAACAGGAGCTCTAACAGCATTGCTGGGATTCGGACTTCTGTTCTTGTTTAACATTGCAGTAATAGCACTTCTTATGCTAATAAAATATATTAGCAAAAAAAGAAAATAACAAAAAACTCCGGAATTCCGGAGTTTTTTGTTATTTTCTAATTAAAAGCAGTCCCTAAGCGCGTATTTCCGATTAAACTTACTGCCGGAATTTTAATATCTTTTATTTGATTGCATTTTTCTTTAACAATTCTGCAGCTTCCATATAACACTGCAAAAGAAGAAGTAACAGGTGCACTGTTTGAAAATTCAAAATATTCACCCGGCTCAAGTTCAGGAATTTCACCTTTAAAACCTAAACCATTTTCTAAATACAAATTTCCCTTATCATCTGCTATACTAAATTCTTTACTTAATATCTGGATTCTATCATCAGAATTATTTTCAATGCGCAAATAATATGAGCATGCATTATCATCTTCATCTTCCAAATAAGCCTGACAAGCAGAAATAACTATATCATCTGTTTGCGCAGTAACGTATTCATTTTCAAAATTCATATCAAAATACCTTTGTTAAACTATACGTTAACTATTAGTTAACTTTTATTGATTCGCAACTGAAGATATATTTTGTTAACAAAGTTATACACAACATAAAATAGACTAATAAACAATTTTATATTAATTACATTTAAAACAGCAATCTGAGCCCCTAACTTGTCAATAAAAATTTTATCGCTTGAAATGTCTACAAATTTGTTTATGCTAAAATAAACAATTAAAGGAGAAAATTATGTCAAAATCTGTTTTTTTAAGCTTTGCTATTATGTTATTCCCTTTCTTGTGCAACGCTCAAGAAAATAACATTGTAAATCAAGAATTAAGCGACTCTCCTAACCAAGAGCAGCAAATTAGTTCTTCCGTTGTCAGCAATGACTTTCGCAATAACGACTTAGAAGATCTACTGGCAAATGCAACAGTTGAAACTATTGAAACCTTAAAAAACGAAGGTTTTGACTTTAATTCTAAAGACAATGCCGGAAACCCTCCTTTATACTACTTATTGGCAAGAAACCAAGACTTAAAAGTAGCTAAAAAAGCCATTGAATATGGTGCAGATGTTAACACCCCTGCAAGAAACGGTATGCTTCCTCTTAACATTGCCACATCAAAAGCAAACGAATTGCAACTCCAAATCATGATGATGAAAACCATGGGGCTTGATACCAATAATCCGGAAGTTCAAGAAGAACTCAAAAAGAAACTTTTTCATGAAATGACACGTGCTATTGAAATGGCTAAATTATTAATTGAAAATGGTGCAAATGTTAATCTAACAAGCACATTAGGCACTCCTTTGATGAATGCTGTTACAAACATTTGGAATCTTGATATTGTAAAGATCATTATCGATGCAGGTGCTGATTTGGATATAAAAGATAACAATGGAAAAACAGCATTGTTTTATGCCCAAGCCAGCGGAAACTCTGAGGTTGTAAAGTTATTAATTGAACATGGTGCAAACACAGAAATTAAAGATGTAAGCGGTAAAGTTTATACTGATATGGAAATGGTCAACGTAGATCCTGCAATTTAATTTTAAATCCATCAGCTGACGTTAAAACTTAACTGATTTTTTATAAATATAGGTTTAGTATATCCTCATAATTGTTTATAATCGGATTATTTAATCCGATTATAAGCGTAACAATTTTTAAAAGGATGTAATTATGTTAAAATTCAGTAAGCTTAATAAAGCTATTCTATATGCTTTATCTTCTTTATTTTTTTTTCAAGATGCATACGCTTCAGAAATTGATTTAAACATTCCATCTTTAGATGTCGTTTTTAATATTTTCGGATTATCTATTACCGGTTCAAACATTTTGTTTGCCGGAATGCTTGTATGCATATTAGGTATATTTTTTGGTGTTTACGAGTTTGTCCGCATCAAAAAAATGCCCTCTCATAAATCTATGCTAAATATAGCTGAAACAATTTATGAAACTTGTAAAACTTACATGAAACAACAAGCAAAACTCTTGTTTGTTTTAGAGTGCTTCATCGCTATATGTATTTTTTACTATTTCTTTTACTTAAACCAAACTCCACTATTAAAAGTATTAAACATTTTATTGTGGTCAATTTTAGGTATTGTCGGTTCATTCTCTGTTGCATGGTTCGGTATGCGCATCAACACATATGCAAACTCCAGAACCTCCTTTGCTTCATTAAAAGGAAAAGCATATCCTGTAATGAACTTGCCTTTGCATTCAGGTATGTCTATCGGCGTATTGCTCATTTGTGTTGAATTAATAATGATGATATTCATCTTATTATTTGTTCCTCGTGATAATGCTGGTGCTTGCTTTATCGGTTTTGCCATCGGAGAATCATTAGGAGCGTCTGCACTTCGTATTTGCGGTGGTATTTTTACCAAAATAGCAGATATAGGCGCAGACTTAATGAAAATAATTTTCAAAATTGATGAAGATGATGCTAGAAACCCTGGTGTTATTGCCGACTGTACAGGTGATAATGCAGGCGATTCTGTCGGTCCTACTGCTGATGGCTTTGAAACCTACGGTGTTACTGGTGTAGCTCTTATCAGTTTTATCGTATTAGGCGCAGGAATGACATATGCACCATATGGAGACCTCGTACCTTTGTCAAACGGAATTGATATTCAAGCTCGCCTAATTACTTGGGTTTTTGCTATGCGTGTTTTAATGATTTTAACATCAATTGTTGCATATTCATTGAACAACGTATTCTGCAAAGCCTTATTTGGTAACAAAGACAAATTTAATTTTGAAGCCCCATTAACTTCTTTAGTTTGGATAACTTCTATAATTTCAATTTTGGTAACTTTTGGCGTTTCATATTTGATGATTGATACCGCTATATTTGGCCCTGATTTATGGTGGAAACTATCAACCATTATCAGCTGCGGAACATTATCAGCCGCTTTAATCCCTGAATTTACAAAAATCTTTACTTCTTCTAAGTCTAAACACGTTGAAGAGATTGTTAACGCAAGTCGCGAAGCAGGTGCTTCATTAAACATTATATCGGGTATTGTTGCAGGAAACTTCTCAGGATTCTGGCAAGGTTTAGTTATGGTTGGTTTAATGGTAATTGCATACTTTACCGCTCGTACCGGACTGGATGCATATATGGTATATCCTACAGTATTTGCTTTCGGTTTAGTCGCCTTCGGAATGTTAGGCATGGGTCCTGTTACCATTGCCGTTGACTCTTATGGCCCTGTAACAGACAACGCTCAATCTGTTTTTGAACTTTCTCAAATTGAACAAATTCAAGACATTGAAAAAGAAATTGAAAAAGATTATGGCTTCAAACCAAACTTTGAACTCGGTAAACATCTTTTGGAAGAAAACGATTCTGCCGGAAACACTTTCAAAGCAACAGCAAAACCTGTATTAATCGGAACAGCTGTTATTGGTGCAACCACCATGATCTTCTCAATCATTTTATTATTAAATTTATCACTTAACTTGCTTGATCCTAATGTATTGTTCGGTCTCATTTTAGGTGGCGCCGTAATTTACTGGTTCTCAGGTGCTTCTATGCAAGCAGTTTCTGCTGGAGCATACAGGGCTGTAAACTACATTAAAAAGCATATTAAACTTGATGGTAAAACAGCTGCATCAATTGAAGATTCTAAAAATGTTGTTCGTATTTGCACCGTTTATGCGCAAAAAGGTATGTTCAACATCTTTATCGTGATTTTCTCATTTACCATTGCCTTTGCATGCTTTAACGCTAACTTATTCGCAAGTTATCTAATTTCAATTGCCGTATTTGGTTTGTTCCAAGCTTTATACATGGCCAATGCAGGTGGAGCTTGGGATAATGCTAAAAAAGTTGTCGAAGTAGATTTAAAAGAAAAAGGAACTGCTTTACATGATGCCTCCGTTGTTGGTGATACCGTAGGAGATCCATACAAAGATACATCTTCTGTGGCATTAAACCCGATTATTAAGTTTACAACATTATTCGGCTTATTAGCAGTTGAAATGGCTGCAACTGCACCAAAATGTATTTCCGTCGGATTAGGAATCTTCTTCTTTATCTTCGGTCTTATATTTGTATATCGCTCATTCTATTGCATGAGAATTGAAGCAGCCAATAAAGATTAGTGCCTTAAAGCTAAAAAAACCGTCTGATTTTTAATCAGGCGGTTTTTTTATATATTAATGTATTTTTAAATATATCCTGATTAAATAATACATTATTTTATCATGAGGATTTTCATATGTTAAACAAAAAAATATTTATCAGCGCTTTATTAGGTTTTTATCTGACAGCACCTCTCGCAAAAGCATATGCTCCATCGCAAGAATATGCTAGAATGATATACATATATGCAGCAAAATCAAACACTTCCGGCTTACAACGTATAAGTAAACGTTTCGGCATCGATGTTATGGATCCTAACGGTGATACAGCTCTTTGTCATGCTATTAAAAGCAACGATGTAAAAACCTACAAATATTTAACAAAATTAGGTGCTAAAAGTAAAGAATATTGCTTAAACAAAGCAAACTTCTTAGCAAGAAGGCGCTTTGAACAAACTTTATTTGCATATGAAAATTCTACAGCCGGAGCTTATAACGAAACAGGATCTCTTATCTCCAGAACTAAAATGCCTGATCCTGAAGGTATGGGCCCTGCAACCAAATTAGGCTTACAATTAGGCGCTGTTGCCTTAGTAGGCGGAGGTGTTGCTGCTATTGCCGGAGGTGGTGGCGGCGGTGGCGGCTCCGGAGGATCAAGCTCAGGTGGTGGTGGCGGCGGCGGTAGCGGCGGAGATGAGCCGGATATCGGAGATTTGCCATACAACAATGTACCTGTTGAAGAAAGAAACCCCGCTGAAGAAACTAACATTCCTTGTGAAGAAAGAGGTGGTGTAGTTATTAATGGAGAGTGCATTGTATACACTCAACCGGGTGGAGCACCTAAAGATACAGATCCAAACAAATACCACACCAATGAATTTAAAAAGAGCTCTAACTTTTTAGTACAAATCGGCGCTGATTATGCATATGCCAGAGGATATACCGGATATATTACAAATCGTGACGAAGACGGATATTTAATAGATGAAAATAACACTCTTACTAATGAAAAAATTAAAGTTGGTATACTTGATAACGGATTCGACATTAACCACCCTGACCTTGTCACTAACATGGTAAAAGATAAAAACGGTAAAGCATACGGCTATACTTTTGACTATGGCCCATGTCGTGGTGATGATAAAACAAACTGTTATGCTTATATTGAAGAAAACTCAAAAGGTTATATAGTTTTTTATAACAGTAAGAGCCAAATCACTTCAAAATCAACTTTTACCAGAAACAATTACGAAAGTATTTTTAAGTATTTTCCTGATGATTACGATTGGGATAAGCTAAAAAATGATCCTAAATCATATGTATCAGGTACTAAAGAAATAACTGAAACACTTAACAGCAACGAAAATGACCATGGTACTCACGTTATGGGAATTGTAGGAGCTACAACTAATAATGGAGGAATGCAAGGAGTTGCTCCAAACGTAGAGTTGGTTGGTATAACATACAACGTTGCTTATAGCCATGAAAATGTTTATGATAAAATCGCCGAAGCCTTTATTAATGAGAACGCCAAAGTTGTAAACATGAGTTTTGGTTTCACCACATCAAATAACGCTAACACTCAAGCTTCTTATTTAATAAATAAAAATATGAGCGAAACGATGACCGGAGCATTATATGGTCTATTTACAGAATTTGCAAAAGAGAACATTGTTACAGTTAAAGCTGTAGGCAATTCCGGTAACAACTTTGAAGCAGATATATTATCCGGCGTACCTCTTAGCAACGATTTCAAAGCAGGTAGCGAATATGATTTATCAAATTTATTTATTACTGTAGTATCTGTAAACAGTAAAAATGAACTCGCTTATTATTCACAAAAATGTGGCGCAACACAAAATTATTGTATTGCTGCTCCGGGAGGTGACTACAGCGAAAATAACTTAATTTATTCAACTGTTCAAAACGATGATAATCACATCAAAAATGATGATGGCGCTGCTTACGGATATATGCAAGGAACATCTATGGCTGCCCCTGTTGTAACAGGTAGTGTAGCATTACTTATGGGCGCGTATCCTCACTTAACATCACAACAAATTGTTGAAATAATATTTGAAACAGCAACAGACTTAGGATCCACCGGAGTAGATGAAATATATGGACATGGTTTGCTTAATTTAGAAGCAGCTACTAGCCCTATCGGATATTTAAATTTTGATTTTGTAAACTTATCAGCTCAAAACAATTACTCTCAAGCTTCTCTCAGATTATCAAAGTCTGTCACATCAAAAATATTGGCAGCATTGCCTGAAACCTTTACAGTTTTTGATAAATATGATCGTGCTTTTGAAATAAGTACATCTTCATTGGTTGCTGATACATCTAAACAAAGAAAACATCTCTTTGAAAATGATTTCAAAGCATTTATGAGCAGTGGTAAACAAACCATAAAAGCAAATAACAATTTATCTTTCGGATTTAATTCTTCCGTATCAGGAAATGACATTTATAGTCCGTATGGCTTCTTAAGCATAGATTATAAGTATAATCCGCAAACAAGTTTCCATGCTTTTTATTCTGAAAACACTGTTCTAAACAATGGAAAAATTTTTACTCGCACCGAACAAAATCCGTTCATAAGCATGGATAATGCTTTCGGAACAGGGTTTAATCAAAACTTCGGAAAATTAAATTTAGCATTTGATTTTGTAAGCGGTAAAAACAACTTCTTTGAAGATGAAGATAATTCAGATTTATACGATAATCGCATGGATGTTGTTAACACTGAATTGAGTTATAATCTAACAAAAGAATTTAACCTAACATCCACAATGGGTCTTTTAAGAGAAGACAGTTCGGTTTTAGGTATGATAGGTTCTAATGCTTTTGATATGAACACATCCAATACATATTTTGGCGGAATTAAGGTTTCATATAAACCAACCGACAAACTCTCTTTAAGCGGAAGTTATTATAAAGGATATACCAACACCGCTATCAGAAGTGATATGTTTAACATGTCAGACATTGAAAGTGAAAGTGTTGCTCTTAATGCCACATACCACTTAACCGAAAAAACAAACTTCGGTCTTGATGTATACTCTCCGTTACGTATCACTAAAGGAACTGCAAGCATATCTTTAGCAAGTGGTCGTCATCCGACAGAAGATACAATTTATAAAAACAACTATCAAACTTCATTAAAAGACGACACAAGAGAGTGGGATTTTAGCATGTTTTACAACACCAAAATTAAAGACGAAGCAACATTTAAAACACGTTTCGGTATAAGATTAAATCCGGAACATGATGCAGCCGCAAAACCTGACTATTTTGGTATGTTTAACTTAAACTTTGCACTTTAATATACGAGAAATAAAAAAAGCAATACTTTTTCAAGTATTGCTTTTTTTATGTATTATTCAAAAGGCGCTATAGGTCTTGAATCCGCTTCAAGTTTTCTGGTCTTTTTATTTAGCACCATTCCGCATGTGCGAGGTAATGCGCCCGGATTTTTCATTTCTCTTTTTAGCGCTTGGAGATTAAAAATACATTTAAGTAATTTAGAAAACGCCCAAAGAAACGCCATAAACAAGAGCACTAAAATAATAATGTCACTAATCATAATACTGCTTAGTTTATTTACACTTATTGAAGAAGAGATATTGTTTTTTCGGTTTGGTAATAATTACCATCTTTACCTTTAGTCAACACCCCTTCTGCTACACGACGATTAATAGCATTTTTATGAATTGCTATTTCTGCTGGAGATGGTTTAAAAATTTCCATCAATTTTTCTACAGCTTCTGCAGATGGAACAAGTCCGTACTCGGTTTCCACCCAGCCTTCTTTACGATGTTTAGTTAATTTTCTTTCCATAACATAAAGTTTTTAAAAGTTACTATACACACTTTACCACAATATACATTCCTCTGATAATCCTATCAAACTTAACATTTAGCTTGTAATTATCTTCAATTAATGAATGCAGCTCTGAAGAATAAGGTAAGTACACCTGATGTTCATATTTTCCATTAATGACAGTTCCTTGGAAATACCTTTCATTCATTAAATGCACATGATGAGTAATTGTCATTTCATAAACCTTATCTTCCTCAAGTAAGGCAAAAACACCATACATCAACCACGTCATAAAAATCATAGCATATACAAAGAGATAACCGATGATAGCCCAAAACCAACCATCATACGGCGGCGTTTGTACGTTATCGTATATAATATACGCTGTTACTGCAATAAGCTCCGTCAAGAAAATGCCATCAAGAACCTTTCCTTTAATATGCCCCCAAGGACCTACAGATGCATAACTTAAAAACAAATGTATCAAGCATAAAACACCTAAAACAACACGACCTTCAATGTAGTTTTCCATAAAATATAATATTTAAATAGTTTAACATAAAAATTTTAAATAGGTCTTGGAGGATAAATTATTTTATGAAAAAAATCAAGATATTCATGGAAGAAAAAATTAAAGGCTTTCAGAAAAATTTCTGAAAGCCTTGGTTTTATTGGTGGAGCTGAGGGGAATCGAACCCCTGACCTCTTGAATGCCATTGATAAAGACGTATAGGAAAATAGCCACTTTCAAAAATCTTAAAAATCGCCGTAAGTCTTGATGTGTATGGATTTGTTGAAAATCCTTGACTTTGTAATCAAGGCTGTGTAAGGTATTGAATATGATTAAAAAGTAGCACCTGTGTAGCACCCGTGCTACAAAAATATGAAAAAAATGACGTTTTTGAGGGCTAATATGAGTAATAAAGCATTTAGATTTACAGATAAGGCGATTAGAGACATTAAACCAACCGCCAAAAGAGAGTATTATCACGATACAGTAGAAAAAGATTTGTTATTACAAATTACACCTAACGGAGCAAAGACATTTTATATTTACAAAAGAATGGATGGATTGCCTGTAAGATATAAGTTAGGCAAAACAATGGATTTGAGTGTTAAAAAAGCAAGAGAAGAGGCTATAAAAATTCGTGGAATGGTTATGAGTGGAGTTAATCCGCAAAAGACAAGAAAAGATTTAAGGGCCGAAGACACCACCGAACTAATGTTTCAAAAGTTTATGACGGAGAAAAAAACACAAATATCTAGCACAACATTCAAGGAATATAAAAGAATGTGGAATAAAGACCTTAAACCCGTGTTTGGAAACAAGAAGTTGTCGCAAATTAGTGCTGATAGCATTAAAAAATTTCATAAAAAGTTTGATTATAAACCTTATTATGCCAATCGTTGCATTAACTTTCTTCAAGGTATGTTTAACTATTTTATAAAAGAGGGAACATATAAAGGAGATAATCCTACCAAAGGCATAAAACTCAATAAAGAAGAGCCTCGTGTTCGCTATATGGAGAGCCAAGAAATAGAAAGATTTTACAATGCTATGAATGAAATTGATGAATCCGTCAGTCGTAATGCTATTCTTATGTTGCTTTACACAGGTGTTAGAAAATCTAATGTTTTATGTATGAAGTGGAGTGAGATTGACCTTGATTCTAAAATATGGTTAATTCCAAGAACTAAAACAGGAAAAAATTTAACGATTGCCTTGGCTGATTCTGCGGTTGATTTATTGAAAAACATTAAGAGCAATAATCCCGATGAAAAATATGTATTTCCATCAATGACATCAGCAAGTGGGCATTTAGTTGATATTAAAAGAGTGTGGGCTACAATCAAAAAGAAAGCCAACATAACAAATTTAAGAATACACGATTTAAGACATACACTGGCAACATATATGATTGCACAAGGTGCAAATCCATTTATTGTTCAAAGAGCATTAACACATAAATCAATTAAATCCACACAAGTTTATGTAAATCTTGGGGTTGAGCATTTAAGAGATAAACTGAATGAAACAGTTAATGCATTGCAACGAATAGGTAAGAAAAAAGGGAAGTAAAATTACTTCCCTTTTAATAAATTAATATCAACTAATTTGTTTCAGTTTTTGCTTTTGACTTTTTACTAGTTGATTTTTTTGCCGATGTTTTAGCTGATGAAGTTTTTTTGTTCAAAAATGTTTCATATAATGCTGAAAACTCACTATCATTATTCATTGTTGCTAATATTTGATTTAAAATTTCTTTCTTGGCTTGATAATTATCATTTTTCAATTCATTTGGAGTTTTAGAACTTCCTTTAATAATCATATCATCAATGATACCATCATAAAAAACTTTTGAACCATAACGAACTTGAATTAATGTTTTCTTGTTTGGAGTTGTTGAGAATATTCTTTGCAATGGTTTTAATGTTAATTCATCAACTGATTTATTTGCTGTTAAAATTGCATCATTTAACTTATCAATAATAGTATTTTTAACTTGAAGTTTCTTTGATTCTTTCAAAGCATTTTTTGATTCGCTTGCTGAAACTGGTTTAATTATATATTTGCATGTTGTTGATGTTGCTTTATTTTCAGTCATTATTATATCCTTTCATAATGGAAGTTAATTGAAGAATACTTAATATTTAATTCAAAAATAATAATATTATTATCTAATATGATTTAATTTTTAT
>JAZKXV010000007.1:0-31086 GCA_045611785.1 Alphaproteobacteria bacterium | reverse complement strand
TTTTAATATCATCAACAAATGCTATCATATGAATATGAGATTGATTACTTCTACCTTGTTCCATAAATACATATAACTCATATTGTTCATCTTTCTTCTTGTTAAAATATCTTCCCAATGTTTTCCTATAATATTTTAACAATGATGTTTTCAAATCTTTCTTCAATACATATTCATTTAATTCAATATGATGAGGATTTATTGTAATAAAATATTGTTTAATCATTGTTTTTATCCTTGTTTTATCATTGTTGTTATATGTTTTATTTAATTATTTAATCATTGTTTTTAGATAATAATTTTTTATACCCTTACTTCTTTAAGGGTTTTTAGAAACCTTCATTGTGACCGCACAAGCAAGGATGTTATAACTTTTCAATTTAATCCCACATCAGGAGGAAAATATGGAACGAAATTGCCTCCTAACTTTATTTATTAAAATATCATTTCATCAGGGAATTTTTCAAAATTATTATTTTTAAAAATGAAAATTTTAAATTTGACTTTTTCCGAACATATTGAAAATCAATAATTTCTGATAAATACTTTTATTACAAGAAGGAATTGAAAAATGAATGTGATGGAAAATATTGAAAAACATAATAAATTAAAAAAAATGAGAAATGAAATTAATAAAATTATATTACCTAACAAGGTTATTCAGTTTTTGAAAAACTGCTACAATTTATTGTTAAACGATATGGAATTGATTGATAATCAATATCAATTTTCTAAACAATTTTTAAATTCTAATAAATTTTATTTAGGCAAACTTGTATGTGAAAATAAATCTCCATCACTTGCTTGTATATCAACTCTTCTTCAGAATCTTACAATTTTAAAAGATTTACCTGATATTGATGAAGCAATTATTGGTAAAATTGATGAATTAATTAATGAAGGGCAACAATTGATAAATCAGAAGTTGTTGAGGTAATTTTTATTCTTGTTATCTTTTTAAATTTTTTACCTGCTTTAAAATATCTTCAACTTCTTGTTTCACTTTTTGTCTTTCTAATATTGGGTCTTTCCCTTGTGATAATGTTGTATCATTGAATATTTTTTCTAATTCTTCCATATTTTGTAATGATGATTTTGGTGCTCCCTGTATCAATTCAGCAGTTTTTTGAACTGATAAAATATGTCCATAATGTTTTTCGATTTTATCAACAGAAGTCCCCATATTTTTTGCTAAATCATATACTTGAACTCCATTCAGCAATCTTTGTGTCGCATAGTAATGTCTTAGTGAGTATGGTGGTCTTTTTTTCCCATTTCTACTAATGTATAGATTTAAATCTTTTAACACTTTAATATATGTTTTACTAAAGTTTTTCATAGAACTACCATCATAATTTGTAAAAAACAAATTATTATCTTCTGTATATTTTGAAAAGGATTTGATATTAGTGTAGCAGGAATATGCTTCTGGCAAACTCACAACAGTTCTTTGTCCTGTTTTGGTATTGTCAGGTATGTATATGTAAAGTAGTTTGATATCGTTTTTTGTCTGTATTGTAATATCTTTCCATTTTATTTTATAGTATTCACTTGGTCTGATACCTGTAAATGCTAAAAATTTAACCAAATTGTATATCATTTTTCTTTGATATTTATCACTTGCTTTTGAAGAAAAATCAGACCAATATATTAAATATGATACTAAACTTGTAAACTCTTCTTTCGTAAATGTGTCTCTATTTTCTGTTTTTGCTTTTGCTTTAAAGTTAATTTTAGGAATACTTCTTATATATCCTTTTCTGAAGGCATATTCTAAAACCTCTTTAATTGCTGTTTTTTCCATTTTTAATGATTGTTGCGATGGTGTATCTGTAGCATTTCCTTTTAATTTTTCAGGATTGTCTTTGTAGTAGTTTTTTCTCCATCTCCAATACCCATCAATAACATCTTCTGTGATATCTTTAATGTCATAATCACCGAAATATGGTTTTAGATACAATTTTGCTCTGCTTTGATAGAAATCTTGTCTATATTCAGATTTATCTGCTTTGGCAAACCAATCATTATATATTTGTGTAAATGTTTTGCTTTTTAATGGTAAATTGTTTAATTTTTTAAATCTCAAATTGTCATATGTATCTTCTGCGAATTTTACAGCATTACCCAAATTTGATGTTTTACAAGATTGAATAATATATCCTCTGATTCCTTCTATTCTCAATCTACATTGAAAATTGTTAGAATTAGGTCTCTTATAAATAAGGATTCTTCCTTCTCTATAACTATATGTGTCTGAATAAAAATTACTATCCATTTATGCCTCAATAATGTGAAGATTTTGTGAAAATGGTAAATTGGTAATTTAGAAAAGTCAAGGGTTATGTGAATATTATGTGAATATGAAAAATGGGTTGAAATTTCTTCCAACCCATTGAAAATACAAAATATTTTCTTGATACCAATTAACGTTTTGAGAATTGGAAAGAACGACGAGCTTTTGCTCTACCGTATTTTTTACGTTCAACAACACGGTCATCACGAGTTAAGAAACCAGCTTGTTTCAAAACAGTGCGGAGTTCTGGTTCGTATTCATTCAAAGCTTTAGAAATACCATGTTTGATAGCACCAGCTTGACCAGACAAGCCACCGCCTTTAACTGTACAAACAACATCAAATTCATTCAAACGATTTGTGATTTCGAATGGTTGATTGATGATCATTTTTAATACAGGGCGAGCAAAGTATGCGTCAATGTTTTTATCATTGATTGTGATGTTACCTTTACCTGGCATAATCCATACGCGAGCTACAGCATCTTTTCTTTTACCTGTAGCATAAGAACGACCGAATTTGTCTTTGTTTGCTTTGCGAGCAACAGGAGCTTCAGATTTAGCTGTTGCAGATTTAATTTCTTGCAAAGATTCTAATTTTTTAGCCATTATGATGCACTCCTTTTATTTTTTGGGTTACGTGATGCAATGTCCAAAACTTCAGGATTTTGTGCGCTATGTGGGTGATTTTCACCAGCATAAACTTTAAGTTTTGTCATTTGTTGACGACCCATAGGATTACGGGAAATCATACGTTCAACAGCTTTTTCAACAACTCTTTCAGGAAAACGACCATCTAAGATTTTGCCGGCTGTTGTTTCTTTGATACCACCAATCCAACCTGTGTGTCTGAAATATTTCTTATCTGTTAATTTTTTGCCGGTTAATTTAATTTTATCGGCATTTACAACTACTACATAGTCACCGCAGTCTAAGTTTGGAACGAAGTAAGGTTTGTGTTTACCACGTAAAATCTTAGCGATTTCAGCAGCAAGACGACCCAATACAACGCCTTGAGCGTCAACTACATACCATTTTCTCTCAATGTCTGAGGGTTTGGTTGCATATGTGTTCATCTTTTTTCTCTTTCAAAAAAAATTGTTATTAAATTCTGCTTCAATATACTTATTTTTTTTGCGATGTCAACAATAAAAAAACACATATTATCAATATGTTATCAAGAGGTATTACTATACCGCTCGATAACATATTGATTTTGCTTTATTTTGCACCAAATTGCAATTTTGTGAATGTAAAAAATATTTTTTTTTGTTATTATCTTGTATTATCATTAATTTTAATTTGTGTCTTAACAGGTTTCTGATTAATGATTCTTGCAAATTTATTTACATAACCGTTGATTGTTTCAATAAGTTTTTTACCGGTTGAAGGTGAAGAAATTTGCTTATCAAGTTCAGTTGCTGTTTGAGCAATAATATTAGGCTTTTTAACAAACAGTCTTACAAGACCTTTTTTAATCAAGCCCATATCTTCGGTTTTCTGAGTTAAAAATGCATTTAACCCTTTTGCAATTTTGTTGCGTAATAAGAGGTTAGGATGCTTTTCTTTGAAACGCTCAGATATTCCTTTAGAAATTTCAGCGTCCATATTTCCGGATAAAAGGGAGGCTTTAACAATTTCATTGACATCAATTTCATTCATGCCTTTTGTAGAACCTAATTGTTGAGCAGTTTTAATTACTGCTGCAATTTTGGTACCTAATTCGGTTTTATATTGGCCGCTTTGTTGTAAATTAACAAAAGCTGTTGCCATATCAATTTTTTCGCCTTCTCTTCTTTTTTCTACCATTAAGTCAAATGTGTCATATAAAAGTTTACCTAATTCTTGTCTGTCAGCTACAGGATAGTTATCTTTTTGACCTTGTAAATCAACAGAATTTACGGCTTCTTTCATTACACCTTTTAATATTGCAATATCAATATCTTTTTGGCTTACAACTTCGCTTACTGTTGGCATAAATTCTTTAGGAATATTAAGGCCGATTGATTCACCTTGTGTATCAGATAATTTTTCAGAGATAATATTTAATATTGGCATATTAACTCCCTGATCTTTAAGTTTTAGAACCTCTTGCTTTAATGTTTCTCCTATGGTTGCTGTTCCGTGAACTGAACCTGATGCGTAAACATTAAAGATGAGAGCTCCTAAAGTTTCTTTATCTTTGTGTGAAAGGAGAGGTTGGTTGCTTTCAAAGATACCAACTTCTTTTATTCCTTCTTGAACAAAGCCTTTAATAATGCTTTTATCAATAGGCATATCTTTGTTGTTGATAGCACTGTTTATACATTCCATAAAGTCATTTGCAGATAAGTCTTTATAGAAGTCTGTTAAAGCAAGCAAACCTCTTTGACATTCGGTAAGATATGTGCTGGTTGTTTCACCTTTAGCATATACTTGTTCAATTTCTGAACTCAAAATTGCACCTATTTTACCGAATGCAGCAGGTCCATCAGAAGATAATTCTAAAGTTTTTTGTAATGTTTTGTAGATTACTTTTCCTAATAGTTCTTTATCTTTTTCTGAAGGATCAACAATTGCCATTGCGCCGGTATCAAACAAACCGATTGTGTTTGTTTTAGGATCAATTTTAAGTTGTTTTCCGTGTCTGTCGTGGTCGAAACGAGAGCCTGATAGCATATTCATAAGCTCTACAGTGAAATATGCTTTAGATGCTGCTTTTTTATATTGAGGATCTTGTATTTGATCTAAGTCAAGACCTTGAGCTCTTTCCAAATCGGCCCAGTTTTTGCCATATTCTGGCCAATCTACAACACGGAGCTTAAATGTGTGTCCGTCAGCTTCAATTTCTTTTTCTTTGTATAGTTTCTTTGCAGTTTCAAGTTGAGAATATCCGATACCTAAGTCTGTTTCAACTTCTACTGTTTCTTGCGCTTGTTTTACAAGACGTACAAAGCTGTCAACACCATTAGTCATTACGCCTTTTTGAGCTAAATCGTATAACATATTTTCAAAGATTTTGAATTCTTTATCTGAAGAAATTTTTGCTCCGGCTCTTAAAATTTTGGTAACTCTGTCGCTTGTTTCCGGAATTTTGCCATCTTCAAATTTTCCTTTTTCTAAAGTTACAAAGTATGATGCAGAACCGATTATGCGACCAAGCCATACATCTTTATCAAATTGTAAACTTTGATCACCATCTTTATTTTTATAAAAATCTAACCATTCATATATTTCCCAACGAGATGGGCGAGAAGCATTAGATTTTAAGTTTTGCATTTCATCTCGGATAAATTTAGGTACATCGGTATAAGATGCCATAGCTTGTCCTAGTTTGATGGCAGCAGGACCGGAGTTTTCCAAAAAGAGCCTAATTCCTTTTGCAATACTTTTCTCCGGATCGGTTGTTTCAGAGTTTTCGTTTGCTGCAACCATCATGGCGGCTAAGTATAATGTACGTTCGTTTTCTTTACGAGATTTAATGTATGAATGTAAAAACTCAGTTCCGATTTTGCTCATATCGCTATCTGCATTAGGAAAAATTTTGGGAGCAACTTTTTTGAAGATATCTTCCCAACGATTTTCTTCGCCACGAGATGATGCAGAATATAATAAATCGTTAATTACAACGGCTCTGGCTTCCAAAGGATATCCCCAAAACTCACGATGCATTACTTGTAAGGTTTCAGGTGATATAGATTTATTGGGGTCGAACCATGATGCATATTTGCGTATTTCTTCCGTTTTTTCTTTTAAATGAGCACTATACTCTGCGCATGTAGACATTTCGCCTTTTGAAAGTAAAAAGTCTATAAGCTGAGATGCTTCATCACGGTCATGTTCAAGAACTAACTTAATTCCATCAAAGCCACTAATCATCATGCTGTTTTCAGCTTTGTTGCCGGTGTTCATTTCTTCATAACCTGATGGTTTTGGTTTTATCATCATGGATAATTTTTGTTGAGAAACGAATCTGTCGGCAAGCAATTTGGAAATTTCAATTCTATCTGCCAAGCTAACGTTATCTACAGTTTTTTTATCACCCCATTTTTCTACTTCGTAAGAGCCATGAAGTTTATCTAAGTATGCCCCTATTTTTTGGTGCAAAGCAGCTGAATTATCATCTATTTGTGAACCACATGCTTCAAATGCACTTTCTACCCATAGTCTCTGAACTTCTCTTCGTATATCAGGGTCTGAAATGCGATGATCTTTGTTTATAAAAATATCGTAAAAAGAGTTTCTCTCAACAGGGTCTTTTATTGCTTCAATTTCGTTGATAAAGCCTCTTAACAATTCGTTTTGAATTCGATAATCATCTGCAAAACCGGAAATGGCAGCAACTTGTTGATATGCGCCAATCCTGTACATTAATGGTCTGCTTTTATCAAAAATTATGTTGTTCTCAAGCAACGAATTTTTTAAGGCAGCCGTTTCGTCAGTGTTTTCATATTTTAATGTTTCTAAGAAAATCAATGATGCTTGTAATGCTTTTTTAGGATCTGTTTCAGAGCGAATCAAATCAACCATAAAAGGACCAACAACTTCAAGCTTTCTGATGTCTTTTGATATATTTTTATATACCTTTGCGGCTTCAACAGTATCTTCTGGATAATTTTCTCTGTTTAATAAAAATGGTTCAAATTTTTCTATAAGAACATTGTGGAGAAATGTTGGTGTGGAATTGTTATTAAAAAACTCTTTTAAAGGAAGTTTATTTGTTTTTTCGCTTAAGATATGGTTTGTCAATGCATATGACAAGAAAATATATTCCGAAGATGTTAAATCTTTGTTAGGTCTTGTGTAGTTTGATAAATCAAGAGGAATGCCAATTTTGTTGGATAATAATTCAGAATATAAAGACTGATATTGTGTAAAATCTATGTCTTTAAATGCAATCTCCGGATTTTGATTAAGGGTATATTCAATGAACCCATACAAGTGGTTTAACTCCGTATGTACCATATCCATAACGTCGCTTCTGTATGAATTTTGCAATTGTTCAGCAGGAGTTATTTCCAAATATTTTTTTTGATATCTTATAACCTGAGAATTGGTAAAGAGCCAAGATAATTGAGGGTTTAATCGCCAATCATTCTGTTCATATGTTGAATAATCGGATGTTCGAAATTCACTCATATGAAGGTTGTAGTCTCCTGTTTTAACCATTTGGTCATATATAGCATTAAATATTGCTTCATCGTTATCAACATAATATTTTTCAGATGCGAAATCTTTTTCTTCTTCAGTTAGAAAAGATAATATTAAGTCATGGTCAAAACGTAGATAATCATTTGAAATTGGAGACTTATCTAATAATCTATAATAATCATTTTCCAAAACTTTTTTCAGATTTGTAGTGCTGTATGTTATGTATGGATCATATGTAGATAAAGTTGCTATATACATTTTAAGTCGCCAATCTTTATCATCTGTTGGTTTGATGCTAGGATATTGTCCGGATGTATATCTTTTTAAACGCTCTAATTCGTACCTTTTTAAATTTGTTTGACCGGGGTTTTGTTTAATCTCTTGCAACATAGCATAATCATGTTTGACAATATCAGCAAGTTGTTTAAAAAATTCTATTCTTTTTTGTTCAATTAGTTCATTCTTTTTATCTTGGAGTTTTTTCGGAGAAAAAGAATCTAATATATTTCCTTCCTGATCTACAAAATAGTACCAATCTGCTGTATCTTTGTTGTATTGATATGGGTTTTGATAGTCTGCATTGTATTGAACTAAATAAACATTTTCCATAAGATTTTCTAATTTTAGGCCGAATTTGCTAAGGTCAATATTGCTACTAAAAAGAAGTTTTTTTGGTAATTTTTTCACAGTAGGATTTTCGGTCATTTCTAAGTTTAATGATGGGAAACTTTGAGGATCGAATCTGTAAAAAAACGCTGAGAAGATTCCGCGATAAGCTATATGCATATTTTCTGATTTGTTTTCAGACCATAATTCTTTTTCTTCATTATAATTTTGAAAGTTGTTTGTCAGAGTTGAGATGGCTGTACTTGAAAAATATTCATCATCAATAGCTCTTTTGATTGTTTCTATAGCGCGTTTTCCGGTTTCTGTTTTGGTTAAGTCTATACCATTTAAAGGATTTATAGCAACGTTTGCATAATCTGTGAATTCATACATATCTGACATTATTAACCTATCCCAAAATTGTAGAGATAGATCTGTACCATTACTTATTTTTTCGAGTTGTCTTCGTTTTTTTTCAGTTTCAATAGCTAATTGAGCTTCATATTCTTCATCGGGAACAATTTTAAACGGATAACTATTTAAGATGGGTCTTCTATCATCTGAGTGCCATGGCATATGTAAAGAACCATCATAAAATATCTCACAATATTCTTTTCCGACAATTTTCAACCATTTTTCATCGTTTTCTTTAGTGTGATCTATGTAGCCCAAGAAAAAGTCAGCATCGCTTTGTTTAATGACGCGTGCAGGCATTTCTTTTCTTAATTCTTTAATGTGAGCATACACAATCTTATTTAAATTTTCCTTATGTTTTAGCCATCTATGGAATGTTGAATCATTGTTCCAAAACTCATTCCTCTCATATAAACCTATCATGTATGAAAGTAAAATTTCTTGTTTTTGATCAAGAGAAGAATCGTAATAACCGAGTTCTTTTAGCTCTCTTTCGAACAAAGAAACAAACCTATTTCCGTTGATGTCGTCTTCGAAAGTTTCTGAAACAGGAGTTGGTTCTATGGTATTGATATCGATATTTTCTTTTTGATAACTGTCTTCTATAGCCTTAATTTTGATATCAATTGCATTAAGACGGCTTTCGTTGTTAGGATGTGCATCTAGCGTACGAGCAATAATTTGTCTTAAACTGTATAATTCGTTTTCATTGGTAAAGATATGATGTGCCAGTTTTCTTGCTTCGTTAATGTCGTAACCTGCTCTTGCCATCATATCAAGAGAGTTTAAATCTGATGTGGCTTCTTCCATTTTTGAATTGATATGATCACCAAATAAGAAGTCTTGACGTAAGTGACCTAACTCGTGACCTAAGATATATGCGAGTTGATCTTCGTTTTCGGCCATTTTGAGTAAGCCTTTTGTTACAAAAACAGTAGGGTATTGTTCTCTTGCGGCTTCTGCAATTTTTGCAGCTTTTTCTTCCTCAGACATAAATATAAATTTGTTATCATCTTCGGCTATTATTTCCGGTTTTTTACCGGGGACAAAAGCAGCGTTAGGTTCTTCGTTATCCACTACGCAAAAAAATACAGGATATCGTTCAAAATCAAGCTCGTCTCCCATAAGGCGTTGGCAAATGCCTTGAAGATAATCTTGCCTTTGCTGTTCCTCTTCAACTGTGCCGGAAACAACTTTTAATTCCTCAATTAAGTCTGTTGGAATTTTTTCCTTGATTTTAGTAATATCCATCTTAATAGCCCTTATATTTTTAACATTATGTTCAGATTATCATTCTTTTGTCAAAAATGCAATAGAATTTTATAATTAAAGTATTGATAAATTATTACACTATTGAAATTTTTTGCTTGAAGAATCGAAATTAGTAGTATAAATTTGAGCCGAATTGAATTTTTTTTAATTTTGGTCGTGTTGAAGTTTTATATTTTGGTGCGACTATGTGTTTAACTTAAAATAGCTGCGAAAGGAGCTTTTATAACCATGAGTAAATGGGTTTATACATTTGGTAACGGCAAAGCCGAAGGCGATGCTTCTATGAGAAATTTACTCGGCGGTAAAGGTGCCAACCTTGCTGAAATGAATGTGGTTGGTATGCCTGTTCCTCCGGGATTTACTGTAACAACAGAAGTTTGTACATATTACTATGACAATAACAAAACTTATCCTTCAGATTTGAAAGATCAAGTTCGTGCTGCTGTTGCACACGTTGAATCAATTATGGGCAAGAAATTTGCTGATTCTGAAAATCCGTTATTGTTCTCTGTTCGTTCAGGCGCTAGAGTTTCAATGCCTGGTATGATGGATACAGTTTTGAACTTGGGCTTAAATGATGAAACAGTTAAAGCTTTGGCTAAAGCTTCTGGCAGCGAAAGATTTGCTTATGACTCTTATCGTCGTTTCTTACAAATGTTCTCTGACGTTGTTTTAGGCGCAGATATTGATTTGTATGAAGAAGCATTAGAAAATATGAAAAAATCAAAAGGTTATGCTTCTGATACAGATTTAACAGCTGAAGATTTAAAAGAACTTGTTAAAGAATATAAAGAAATCGGTGCTAAATTAGGTAAAGTAGTTCCTCAAGATCCATGGGATCAACTTTGGGCTGGTATCGGCGCTGTGTTTGGTTCTTGGATGGCTGCTCGCGCTATTACATATCGTAAATTAAACAATATTCCTGGTGACTGGGGTACAGCTGTTAACGTTCAAACTATGGTGTTCGGTAACGCTGGTGATGATTGTGCAACTGGTGTTTGCTTCTCTCGTGACCCTGCAACAGGTGAAAACGTTTACTACGGTGAATATTTAATCAATGCTCAAGGTGAAGACGTTGTTGCTGGTATCAGAACTCCACAACCTATGGCTTCTATCAATGATGGTACATCATTAGAAGAAAAATGGCCTCACTTATATAAAGAATTAGTTGATGTTCGTGAAAAACTCGAAGCTCATTACAAAGATATGCAAGATATGGAATTTACTATTGAACATGGTAAACTTTGGATGTTGCAATGCCGTAATGGTAAAAGAACAGCAGCTGCTGCAGTTCGTATGGCAGTAGAAATGCAAGAAGAAGGCTTAATCAACAAGGAAGAAGCAATTATGCGCGTTGGTGCTGACCAATTAGACCAATTGTTGCACCCAATGCTTGATCCTAAAGCTAAAAGAAATGTTATTGCAACAGGTTTACCAGCATCTCCAGGTGCGGCTGTTGGTCGTGCAGTATTTAATGCTGATGATGCTGAAGCTTGGGCTAACAAAGGTGAAAAAGTTATCCTTATCCGTAACGAAACATCTCCTGAAGATATTGGCGGTATGCATGCTTCTCAAGGTGTAATCACTGCTCGTG
Source organism: Alphaproteobacteria bacterium (assembly GCA_045611785.1). Classification (GTDB taxonomy): domain Bacteria; phylum Pseudomonadota; class Alphaproteobacteria; order RF32; family CAG-239; genus JAFTYO01. Next base: position 19,779 of record JAZKXV010000007.1, on the reverse strand, counting down.
GTGGTATGACATCTCACGCTGCTGTGGTTGCTCGTGGTATGGGTACTCCTTGCGTATCTGGTTCTACAGATATCACAATTGACTACAAAGCAAAAACAATGACAACAAAATCTGGTTATGTAATCAAAGAAGGTGATTGGTTGTCTTTAGATGGCGCTAAAGGTCAAATTATTGAAGGTGCTATTCCAACAGTTCAAGCTGATACAAATACAGGTAACTTTGGTAAATTAATGGGCTGGGTTGATGAAGTTCGCACAATGAAAGTTCGTGCAAACGCTGAAACTCCAAAAGATGCTCAACAAGCTCTTGATTTTGGTGCTGAAGGTATCGGTTTGGCTCGTACAGAACACATGTTCTTCGATCCAAAACGTATTGCTGATATGCGCGCTATGATTTTGGCTGATGACGAAGAAGGTCGTCGTGCAGCACTCGCAAACTTATTGCCTTACCAAAAACAAGACTTTAAAGACTTGTTCAAAATCATGGACGGCTTACCGGTAACTGTTCGTTTACTTGACCCACCGTTGCACGAATTCTTGCCTCACACAGATGCTGAAATGCAAGAACTTGCTAACAAATTAGGTAAAACATTGGCTGACGTTAAAGCTAGAGCAGAATCTTTACACGAATTAAACCCAATGTTAGGTCACCGTGGTTGTCGTTTGCCAATTACATATCCTGAAATTGCAGAAATGCAAGCTCGCGCTATTTTAGAAGCTGCTGTTGAATGTGCTGAAGAAGGTGTTGTTGTAACTCCTGAAATCGAAGTTCCATTAACAGGTTCTAAGAAAGAGTTGGATATTGTTAAAAACATTATCGATACAACTGCTGAAAAAGTATTTGCTGAAAAAGGCAAAAAAGTTGAATATATCGTTGGTACTATGATTGAGTTGCCAAGAGCTGCTTTGATGGCTGAAGATATCGCTAAATCTGCTGCATTCTTCGGTTTCGGTACAAACGACTTAACACAAACAACTTTGGGTATGAGCCGTGACGATACAGGTGCTATTTTGGACGAATATCGTGCAAAAGGTGTTTATGTAGCTGACCCATTTGCTTCTATCGATGTTGATGGTGTAGGTAAATTAGTTAAACGCGCTTGCGTTGAAGGTCGCAAAGTTAACCCAGACATTCACTTAGGTGTTTGTGGTGAACACGGTGGTGTTCCAAAATCTATCGAATTCTTCCAAGAATGTGGTTTAGATTATGTATCTTGCTCACCATTTAGAGTACCGGTTGCTCGTTTGGCTGCAGCTCAAGCTGCTGTTAAAGCTAAAAAGTAATTCTTTACTTTAGAATGAAAAAGCCTCCGAGAGATCGGAGGCTTTTTTATTTAATTATTATAGCTTATAGTCAGATTTGTTAGTGTTGTTTTTCCTGTTGAAGAAATTATATATAATTTTTAATTAGGAGAAAATAATGAAATATATGTTATTTATTTGGTTATTGCTTACCGGTTGTACTAATCATCAACAAAGAATTAAAGTAGATCTTTATTTAACAGAAAACCCTTCTGTTAAAGTGGGTGATGTTTGGTTTAAGGATACCGGAAAAGGTTTGCTGATTGAGGTAAAACTTGAAGGTTTACCTCAAGGAGAACATGGTTTTTATGTTTATGAATATCCGGATTGTTCGTCAGTAGAAAACGTAAATGGAAAAATAGATTTTGCGCTAAGTGTAGGGGGATATTTTGATTCTGATAAAATAGGTAAACATTTAGATCCCAAGGGAAGCAGTTATTTAGGTAATTTACCATATTTAAGCGTTGATGAAAATGGTAAGGTAAGAAGAAGTTTTTATTTAAAAAATATAAATGCTCAAAGTTTTAAAAATCGTTCATTGATTATACATATGGGTGGAGACAACTATAAAGATACTCCGCTATTTTTAGGTGCTGGCGGAAAGCGTATAGCTTGTGGTGTTGTAAAATAGAATTGACGATATAATATTTATATCATAAAATGTCTTCTGTAAAAGGAAGTGCTTATGATTGCTTATATTGAATATGGAATAGATTTTGATAATAATAAGTTTGGTTTTGGGCGCAGTACAGAAATTGAGTTTGCAGATACAGAATGGCGCGTACAATCAAATGTTAAAATTAAAAATAAGCGATATTATATTCGTTTTTGGATAGGCAAAAAAGTGTTTAGCTATTCAATGAATGATGGTTTTAAAATTAAAAATAAAAACAGATTTAATTTTAAATTAGTATTTGGTGTGCAAGGTAATTTGTTGCCTTCTATCCATTTGTTTTGCGGTTTTATGGGGGTTGGAAAAACCACTTTAGCAAAGGAGCTTGAAAATAAGTTACCTGCAAAAAGGTATACTCCTGATGATTATATGCTCGAAAAATACGGAAGAACTCCTGATGATTTTCAAAAACATTATATCGAGGTAGATGCTTTTATTAAAAGTGAGGCAAGTAAGGAAATTGAAAAAGGTCATCATGTTATTTTAGATTACGGATTTTGGAATAAACAATCTAGAAAAGAGTATTATACTTGGGCTAAAAATTTAACTGATAATGTGTTTTTTCATGTTATTGATTGTGATATAGAATTGGCAAAAAAAAGGACGTTAGATAGAACATTAAATGATGTCAATACACTTTATATTGATGAAAGTTGTTTTAATGATAGACTGCGTTTTTTTGAAACCTGGCAATATGATGAGAAATATCCACTGGTAATTAAATATTAAAAAAACCGCTATTAGCGGTTTTTTTAATTATTGAAGTGGTGGAATATTAAGTTGAGCAATATTTCCTGGTTTAATTTTTATTGTAGAATATCTCATATTACCAGTTTCAATAACGAAACGTTGTCTACCTGTTAATTGAGCTGCTAAATCATAAAAATCTCTACCATTTAATTCATTACGTTGTGGGTTCATAATGTACAATACACAACCTTGCGTTTTTTCAGCAATACCGCAACGGCTACGTCCTTTTGGTACTTCTGGGTTTACGATAACACCTTGTAAACCATCTCTTACAACAGTTTCACCGTTGAACATAAATTTGCCGAGGATTAAGCCAATGATGATACAAATGCAGGAAATAAACAATAATTTCTTATTGTTATCTGCATGATATGCGTAATCTTGGCTATCTTGATATGCATAAGCTTCATCTTCTGTGTTTTCTTCTGTGAAATTTACAGCTGCATAATTGTTAAAGCCTTGAGTATAAACTTCTTTGTTTTCAGCTTTGACTAAGCTGCCACCATTTGTATATCCGCCATTTTCAACAGCAGGTGTTGCTCTGTGTAATCCCTGTGTGTTAGGCGGGTTCTTTTGGGGCTGATCTGGTCTAATAGGTCCGTTATGCTGTTTAGGTCGTTTAATTTTTCTTAAACGAGGCTTGTTTTGCATATCGATAATATTTTGAGGGTTGTTATTTGATGTATTATCCATAGCTCTTTCCCTTAAATTTTATTTTTAATTGTTTCTGTTGTTTTTAGAGTTCTTATTAATCTTGGTACTATAAAAATTACAGTTTCAGAATGAGGCTCATCAGCTATAAAGACCTCATTTGGGATACCAATTATAACAAAATTTTCTCCAAGTTTATTGCGAACCTTAAAGTTAGTAATCTGACCTTTTGTGGTTTCAAGAGTGATTTCTGATGCAATACGGTTATTGTCAATGAGTGAAGCCTTTGCAAGTATGGAAAGTTCAGATTCATCTGTTTCCATTTTTCCGCATTTGCCGACATCAAAACGAGAAAGCCATTGATCAGGAACAATGAATTTTCCTTCAGATACTGATTCCATTTTTGCATATTTACCGATAAATTGTTGTAATTTTTCCAAGCTTATTTCATTGGTTGTGGTTAATACTCTACCTATAACACCTGTTTGAGCGGTGGTGATTGTTCCGAATTCGAAGTCATCAAGTAATTTTTTCCATTCAATGTCGCAATTGTTGTTAGGATAAATTTTGAAGATGTTAACATCGTATGCAATTAAATTTGGGTTGTTTTCAAAATGTTCCATGAGGGATACGATTTTGTTTTGTAGCTCCATATCAGCATTAAAAGTGATAGAATAATCAGCCCAGTTTGTTGTCATATCAGTAATTCCGGAACCTCTTAATACATCGAGCATAGATAAAATAATAGGCCTTGATTGCGGAACGTATAATGAAATTTCTGTTTTACGAGATAATGTCATAACTTTATTGTCTGCATCGTAAGAATAAAAAATTTCGGCAGCTTGTGTAATCATATCAATAATATCAGAAAATTCACCTTTTAAATTTTCTCCGGACAATGATGTGTAAGGAGCATCTTTAGCAACTAACTTTATACCAGCTTCTTTTGTGAGCTTGTATAAAGCTTTTTCTGCAGACATCGTTTCAAATGTGAAACCTGTTACTTCAAAGCCCGGTAGCTTATCATTCTTTTCTAATCTCTCAATTCTGAAGGCAGAATTACTGAAAGGTAAAGTTAATACAATTTGTTGATCTTTCCAGTTAACATTGCATCTTAAAGGAGTTTCTAAATCAAGAGCATTAGCACCATCAGGTGTTCTGATTTTTCTTTCACCATTTGGAAGTATAATCTCAGCGTTGACGCCTTCATCAAAAGATAAAGGCTTTTCTTCCTCTACAGTTGTTTTGCAAGACGATATAAAGAATAGGGCAGCAAAGCTGAAAAGTAATGTCGATTTTTTTATCATTGCTGATTTCCTTCAGATATTGGATCGTTGTTTGTTTGTTCTTGTTCTTTTTTGTTTTCAGCAAGAAGTTTGACCATTAAGTCATCAATATTCATGCCGGCACCAGCGGTCGGATCAAAAGAATTATCAAAATCGCCCAAAGCTTCTTTCATTTTGCTTAATTCAGAAGGATCTTGTTTTATCATATCCGGAGATGAGTTGTTCTTTAACTCTTGTTGATACAAGCTTAAATCTTTTTGGAGGGCATTAACACCGCCAGCTATTTTTCTTTCTACATATGGATACATTTCAGTATGTGATAAAATATAATTTCCTGTTTCACAAATTTCTTCTAAAACATCTAAAATGTATGGATAAAAAGGGTGTTCTTCTATAGCAATATTCCCCATACGAATACATCTTGCTGCTATTCTGGATATGGTACGGCTATAGTAATCTCTGATAACTAAATAATTATCAATATACCACAAATCTTCTTTAGAGATTTGTTTTGGTTCTACATAAGTATCTATTTCAGTTTCCATAACTAACTCCTTTTATACCAAATAATAATTAACTATGTCGAATTTGTAAATGACTTTTTTGCATTTTCGATGCAATATTAAGCATTGTTTTCCTCGTCTTCAATGTATTCCCATTCCCATTCATCAGAATTGCTGTCTTCATCAACATATTCCCATTCCCATTCGTCAGAATTATTACCGGAATCGTCATCAACATATTCCCATTCCCATTCTTCATCGTCGTTACTGGATATTATGTCTTGAGGAGAAATAAACTGTTTTTCTTCCATTTGAGCACTAAGAGGTACGAAATCAAAATCATCTTCAATATCGTCTAATGAAACCGGTATATCATCAATATCATCGAGTGATATTTTTTCAGAATTGTTTTGTAATGCATTCTTAATTTTATCTAACTCATTTTGGTATGCGTTATTCGAAGTTAAATTGATGTTTTTAGGTGCGTTTTTTGGCTCAGAAGGTTTGTTGTTTGCCTGAAGCTCTAAAGCTATGTCATCAAGTGATAAACCTTTTGGTTCTGGAGCCTTAGGCTGTAACGATGCTACAGGGGTACTTGGCTTTGCTTCAAAAGGGTTTGCTTGAGTAGGTGCTGCAGGTGTGGCAGGTTTTACTTCCGGAGCTTTAGCTTGAGCAGGTATAGTGGCAGCTGCTTTTTTGGCTTCTTGGGCAATGAGCTGAGCAGAAGATAATGCAATAAATGGAGCTGCGGGTTTATTTTCCGGAGCTTTAGCTTGAACCGGTGCTGCAGGTGCGGCAGGTTTTACTTCCGGAGCTTTAGCTTGAACTGGTGCTGCAGGTGCAGCAGGTTTTACTTCCGGAGCTTTAGCTTGAACCGGTGCTGCAGGGGTAGCTGGTTTTATTTCCGGAGCTTTAGCTTGAATCGGTACTGCAGGTGCAACAGGTTTTACTTCCGGAGCTTTAGCTTGAACCGGTGCTGCAGGGGTAGCAGGTTTTATTTCCGGAGCTTTAGCTTGAATCGGTGCTGCAGGTGCAACAGGTTTTACTTCCGGAGCTTTAGCTTGAACCGGTGCTGCAGGTGTAGCTGGTTTTATTTCCGGAGCTTTAGCTTGAACCGGTGCTGCAGGTGTAGCAGGTTTTATTTCCGGAGCCTTAGTTTGAACCGGTGCTGCAGGGGTAGCAGGTTTTATTTCCGGAGCCTTAGTTTGAACCTGTGCTGCAGGGGTAGCAGGTTTTATTTCCGGATCCTTAGTTTGAACCGGTGCTGCAGGTGTAGCAGGTTTTATTTCCGGAGCCTTAGTTTGAACCGGTGCTGCAGGTGCAGCAGGCTTTACTTCCGGAGCCTTAGTTTGAACCGGTGCAGCAGGTGTAGCAGGTTTTATTTCCGGAGCCTTAGTTTGAACCGGTGCTGCAGGGGTAGTAGGTTTATTTTCCGGAGCTTTAGCTTGAATAGGTGCTGAAGGTGTGGCAGGTTTTACTTCTGGCGCTTTAGCCTGAGCCGGTGCTGCAGGGGTAGCAGGTTTACTTTCCGGAGCTTTAGCTTGAGCCGGTGCAGAAGTGCTTTGGTTAGGTATATAAGGTTTGCTATGAAGCGCATATAAATTTTCTAATTTCTCTGTAGCAAAGTCGGTAGACTTACCTAATTTTGTAGATATCAAAATATCACGCATCATACCAATCATGGCTGTTTGAGACTCAAGAATAGAATGAGTTAAAGTTTCTGTTAATGTTCTCATTTCATCTTTGTGTCTTTTTTCAGACTGTTGTAATGCAATTGATAGTGAAGAAGATAGTTCATTAGCAAAAGATGCGTCAATTACAACACCACCACCTGATGACCTCATTTCGCTATGTTGATCTGTCGGATGCAAAGAGGTTGTAGCAGGTGCGCTTTCTTTTTTGCGTAAAGTATTGGTTTTTAATGTGGCTGAAGGTACAACACCTCTTTTTTGCTCAGTTTCCGCAATATGTTCAAGCAATAAGCCTCCACCCGGAAGTGTGCTTAATAAAATTCTTACTTCAGGTGTCATTTCTAAAAGCATATCATTAAATTCTTCTTGACGATCTTTGTTAAAAATATGCATTTGTCTGTATATATTTAAAAAACGTTGCGCAACAAGAATAGGTGGCTCCTCATCCTTGTTTTTCTTACCAAATTCAGCGCTCTCAATCAATTCGTCTGCCACAATTTGTATCCTAAATTAATTTAAAACCAAAACATTCCTTAGCATTCTAATCACAAAGGAGTAAAATTCAAGTTAAAAATTGAAAAAAAACTCCACTTTCTACAGTGGAGTTTAAGTAAATTACAAATTAATTGCAACAACTTTATGCATTTTACTTAAATCGTCGTCGGTTAACTGTATTTTTTCCTCCGGATTCCAACGAATTCCATAAAGCTGTCCATTGTCATCTTCTCTAATACTTAGTATTTGAGCAGTGTAATCATCAATATAGTAAATTGCAATATCTCCGATACTAACGATATCTTGAGGATCTGTAAACAAGATAGCTCTTGTTGGTAATAAGTTACCTAAACGTCTTGTGCACAAATTTACACCATAAGCATCACGTTTATATAAAAGATTAGCAGGTCTTGCTACTTCTTTTGCATCCTTATCTTCTTTGTTGATTATGATGTTTCCATCTTTGGTTGGACTACCATAAATTTTAATTTTAAGAGCTTCATTGGTAGGAACACCATACATAGATACCGTACCACCCTTAGGAGTAGATAACAATTTAAACTTAGTATCTGTTCTTTCCATAATTTCGTTAAGTTTTCCGTCTTTATCTAAATCATCAACAGCTGATTTTAATTCTTCAATAGAATCAAAAGAGAAAGCTTTTGCAATGTTTTGATATTCTCTCTCAGAAACTTCACGTTGTCCCATTTCAATACGATGGTATACAGAAAGAGTCATGTCAGCGCGTTCAGCAATTTCCATTAATGTTTGGCCTCTGTCGGTACGAATGTGACGTAAACCTGCACCTAAAATTTTTAAGCCCGCATCAATGTTTATTTTGTTGCGCCTTTCTTGTTCTCTTCTCCAAGATAAAACAACATCAGATTGAGAGTTTTGTTCATTAACGTATAAATCTTGTAGGGTACAATCAGTTAATTCAGCAACTTGAATGAGCTGCTCTTGATTTAAACGGCGATAACCTTTTTCAATTTTTGAAATAGCAGATAAGCTTACACCTAAGTGATCAGCAAGTTCTTGCATAGACATGCCTTTTAATCTTCTTTGCATTCTGATTTGATTAGGGAAAATAATTTCTTCCATTTTGACCTCTTAAAACTTTAATAAAACTTTAATTATAATAGCACTGCATAATCATAATGCAAGATAAAAATATATTTTTCATATTATTTTATGCGTGCTATTACAAAATAAAATTAATTTAATCTCCTTAATGCATCTGTAACAGCCCTTAATTCATCTGTCAGTTGTCGAATCCTTATGGTTATGTCGTTAAGCTCTTCAGCTGATAATCTGCTTTCGTTAGCCTGCTTATAAGTCTTTAATTGCTCTAATTCATCATTAATTCTGGATGATTCAGCTTTTAAGTTCCACAATTGTTGACGATTATCAAGAGATTCTTCAGTCAGCTCGCGGTCAATACGTTCTTGTTCTTCAGGTGTTAACACTTCATCACTGTCGGTAATGATATCCAATAACTCATCTTGAGCAGATTTTTCTTCTTCACCTTCTTCTTTAGGTTCGTCATTTCTTTCATCATCTTTTGGTTTATCGTCATCAGGATTTTGTTCATCAGCATTCTGATCTCTTTCCTCATCAGGATTTGGAGATCTTTCATCATCAGGATTAGGCATTCTGTCATCCGGAGTAGGCGTTCTGCCATCAGGTGTAGGTATTCCACCATCTGGAGTAGGGGTTCTGTCATCCGGTGTAGGTGTTCCACCATCTGGAGTAGGAGTTCTGTCATCCGGTGTAGGTGTTCTGCCATCCGGTGTAGGTATTCCACCATCCGGAGTAGGAGTTCCACCATCCGGAGTAGGAGTTCCACCATCTGGAGTAGGGGCTCTGTCATCCGGTGTAGGTGTTCTACTATCCGGTGTAGGTGTTCTACTATCCGGAGTAGGGGTTCTGCCATCAGGTGTATTAGTTTGTGGTAATGAATATAATTGTGCTCTTCCGGTTTTTACTTGTGCAGTATGTAACTGATGGTCTTTTTCAGTGAAGCCATACATTGCAGCAGGAACATCTAAATTGCGAGCAAACTGACCATTACTGTTTAATACTTTTTCATATTTATGACGTCTTAAATATTCTTGAGAAAAACCATATCTTGCAATCTGTCGGCCTTTATTGTCCTCAGTTATGGTACAATTTTGAATACCGTTATCTTTTTGAATGGTGGTTCTGCCTTCGCTATCTATGGTTTTAACCTCGGTAAGCATTTGATTTCCGTTTGGTCCTCCTATTGACATCGAAATTATAGAAGTACTGCCATCCAAATTCTTTTGTTCAATACTTAGAGCGCCTGTATTTTTATCATATTGCACTTTACGAGATTCAAACTTATTACTTATTTGTACTCCGCGGCTTTCTAATATGCTAAGTGTTGCACCTTCCATAATGGTTTTGGTATCAATATTGCTATAAGTAGCAATAGCACTGATAGTTTGCATATTAATAGAGCCATCAGGATTAACAAAATGTTTTGCTGAATTTGCATGGAAAGCAAATTCTTTTCCTACAATTTCACCATTACTTCCTTTGTGTGAAATTACTTTCAGATATTTATCGGCACTTACAATTTTTGATGTTTGATTTTCAGCACCTAAAACTTTTTCTTTTCCTTCAATGTTTCTATCTGCAAATCTGTGTACAGCTTCATTTGATGCTTGTAGCTTTGATAATGCACTGTGTGCAGCTCGGGCAAGCTTGCTGTCTGGATTTGAGTGTTTAACTACTTGTTTATCTAAAAATGGTTGCAGTTTAGCAGTGGCTACGGCTAATAATTCCATACGAGCATTGCTCTTTTGTCTTGTCATATGCCATTTACCATCTTCACCAAGCTGATCTCTTGTGGTAACTTTGCGACCAAGTAAATTACGATGATAGTGTTCTCTTGCAATAACTTTACCCTCGGCATCATAGTATTCTTTGCCGTGTTCGGTTTCTCTTGCGATAATATTTCCTTTATCATCAAGTATATCTTTAGCTCCTACTAAATTACCATTTTCATCTTTGTCACGATTAAACATTAAATCGCGGCGAACATTATTTATTTTATTGGATATTTTATTACCTATTTCGGCACTTAAACTATGTTTTTCTTTTGACCAAGTCTCTTTTCCGTCTTCTCCTATGTCAACTCTACGAGTTACTTTTTTACCGAATACATTACGACGAGTTCTTTCATATCCGGTAATGTTTCCGTTTTCATCTCTTATTACATTATCAGCGCCATTTTTAACTTTGTTGATACGATAGTTGTTTACTTTATCTCTGATTCTTGATCCAATAAAGTGATCTCCCACTTGTAAAGCAGCTCCGAAGGTGGCTTTGCCGGCTTTTAGAGCAGCACCACCGACTTTTGAACCGGCTTGAGCAAAAGTTCCGCCCACGCTTCGGCCGATACCGTCAATAGCACCTTTTGCAAATTTATCGGCAAAACTTTTTCCTTCATCTAAGAATACCCATCCCATAAGGCAGATAACAACCAATTTTAATCCGGAAACTCCCCAATATGCCAATCCGTCTATAGGATCAATTAAGAAGCCCCAGTCATTTGCATTTCGGTTTGTTAAACCTCCCATGAACTGATCTACTACAGTCATGATGATGTATATGATGATACTTAAAAATACAAAGTTAAACATTGCATTCATAAAGAAGTCCCATATCATTTTTAAGTATCTTCCTGTTGCTTTAAATGCCCACGCACCAATTGCGGCTGGAGCCAAGCCTGCAGCTATTGACATCTGTATTACACAGTCTACCAAGCACCAGGGGAATGAAACAAGCAGAACAAAGCCACCAATCATAATAACAAGACTGGTTATTAAATATGCAAAGTGTGGCAATATTCCCCATAAGAAAGATTCAGGTCCCCAAGCAACACACCATGCTTGACGTCCATATGCAATCATTCTCATAATGCTATCTTGCATAGATTTAATTGAACAAATAATGCTTTCTCCGATTGATTTTGGTAAACCACCGGTAGACGAATCTGTTACACCTGTGTCGCTGTCATATCCGTTAATGTTTTGCATATAAGATGCACCAGATGAGCAATTTCCTTCACTAATTGTTTGTACAAACGTCATACCTGTATTAAATACGGGTTCGAGCGTTAAATGCATAACTTGGAAAAAGCTCATTTTTAATATTATGACTACCAAAAGTACTTTAAATGCCTGAATCATCAATTCTTGTAAAAGTTTTCTAGGATCTTTTACTTCAACTGCTGCTATATGTTTTAATATAACAATACTTACCCATATAGCATATCCTACAACAACGACAATGGCAATACTGTCAGCTAAGGCTTTATATGCTTTTAATGCAATGGTACTTGCGGTGTTAAATAAAACTCTGAATATTGAGCAGAACCAACAAGTGTCTCCATCTGCTAAGAATCGGCTGAGTGCACATTCACTCATCATAAGACTAGGAGTGTCTTGTAATGGTGCAGTTGTTTGTCCGGTTGCAGATGCTTGTTTTTTAGTTGCGCTTGCTTCTTCACTTAATGTCTCCCATGATTGAGCACCATCTTTATTTTGGCATTTGTCAACATCATAGCTACAACCACCGCAAAATTGCTGAATGTCATCGCACAATGGGTTAATAATGGAACTTTTTAAATTACTATATCCTTTGCTGAAAGGTCCGCTATGAATTTCAAAGTGTAAGTGAGGTCCGTAAGGTTTACAGTTATCTGTTGAATTGGTATCAGGATAATCGCACAATATACCGCTGGAACTGCTGTAGTTAGAGCCTCCAACCCAACCGATTACGGCACCTTTTTTAACACTTCCTCCGGTTACGGCAAAATTTTGAAGGTGCATATATACTGTAATGTATTTACTGTCACATGATCCACCTGGGTTTCCGGCTGTACATTGACAAGCTTTTTCGTGTTCGATTATGATAGTTCTTCCGCCACCGCCCATTGGTTTTGCCCAAACTACAGTGCCATCAGCTGCAGCAGTAACGGCTGTACCTTGAGTGGATGCGTAGTCTGTACCTAAGTGGTTACGAGGTTTAGGGTTTCCACCGGCACCATTTGCACGAAAGCAGTTTGTTTCAGAAACACGATTGATAGAGGCAACCGGCATTGTATCAATACAACTACCTGGTTCAGCATTTTGGTTCATAACGCAGTTAGGGTCAACATCGTATCTGGTTCCGCTAGGACAATTATTGCTTAAATGACCTTGGCTGTTCAAAGTTAATTGGCAAGTAGAATTGCTACAAGATGATCCTCCACAAGTTGATTGTGCTTGTGCAATTGAAGAAAATATCAACATTTGGCATACTATGAATAGTATGTTACATGTGTATGATAAAATATGTTGCCTTTTAGCTTTCATCGTTTCAATTCCATTTCTTAAAAAATTACCACTCACCATTTTGACGTTGTTCTTTTTCACGCAAATATTCTTCTTCTTCTTTTCGAGCTCTTTCTCTTCTGATTTGTTCATCCGATTTTTTGTTTCTTTGCATTTGCCCTCCGGTATGTTGAAGTATTTCACCGGTAAAGTTGTATAAAGACTTTGTAGCATTAGCTGCTTTTTTCAGGTTTCTTGGTATGTTAACAACTTTTAATGTACCTTCAGCAATCAGCGATGGGGCTTTAGCTACTGCTCCGGCTATTTCTGTAGGCGCAATGGCTATACCGGTAGCTCCTTTAACAGCTGTCTTAGCTACGCCTCCTAATGCTGCTGTTGTTGCATTAAGTGTTAACGCAGCACCGCCTGTTAAAACTCTTTGTGGTATATCTACAATTCCGATAGCACCTTTTGATACGCCTCTGGCAATGGCTTTACCAAATCTTTTCATCTTTCCATCAGTTTCATTGGCTTTAAGAGACTTGTCAATAGCTTCATATCCTTTGTCAAATACATTGTTTAGTTTTGCTCTTCCACCGTTAATTGCTTGGATAACGGTTTGTTCAGCTTGTTCAATTTTTGAAACAGCTTTATCTTTAAAGCCTGTTACGGCTTTATAATATTTAGAGCCTCTGATTGCTGCGTTAATGCTTTTTCTTTTACTTTGAAGCTTGTCGATACGTTTATCGAATGCTGTTTTAACATTAGTATGAGCTTGCTTTACAGAAGTTGCCGCTTGATTTATCGTTTTACCAACAGCAGTGTTATTAAATTTTTCTTTTACATTGTCGACTGCTTCACCTATTTTATTAATATTTTTTTGATGGAAGTTATTTACTTTTTGTGCAACACCATCGGCAGCATGGTTTAATTTATCTACACCTTCATCAATTTTTCCGCTGATTTGTGCTTGTAAATCTTGGCTTGCTTGTTTACCTAAAACAACTCTTCCAACTGTTCCGGTTAAGATAGAAGATGCTCCTTTTGCTAAAGTGCCGCCTGCACCGTGAACTGTTGATGCAATGTTTCTGGAAATATCACCCGGGTTTTTCATATAATGCTTAATGCTGTCATTGTATTTTCCGGTCATTAGTTTTCCGGTTCCTTGAACTACTCTACCTGCTTGCGTTTTTGCAACGTCTCCTGCCCAAGATGCTGCTTTATCAACTGTGTGCGATTTCATAAAATCCACAGCCTGAGTTAAACTGCCGTGCATAGGTGCGGCTTTTCCGAATGCTTTATCAGGGAAAAACTTATCAACATAATCTTCAATTGTTGAACCAATTAACTTAAAACCATATACCATAGCAAACATTAATACTAAAAAGTATAAGCTAAATAATGTAAAGTTTTGAGCAATTGCATCGGTGGCATTGTTGTTAATCATAAAGAACAACTTTTCCATACCTCCGAGGTTATCCCAGTCTAATCCCTGGCTTCTTGCTGTATCTTTCATGACTGCTAAAGCAAATTCAGGCATTTCGTCAGTTAAATTCATGCTTGTAGCACTATCTACCAAATTTAAGGCATATGATACTGTTATAGCCAGGAAGACAAACACACCGGCACTTTTTAAAATAATGCTTATCAAAGTGGTTAACTTATCTTTTGTAACTGAAAATGGCCATAGAGAAATACCAATGGGCAACATAATTACCGCAAAACCTAATTTAAAAGCAATATCCACCACATAAAAAGTGATACTCATAGTCATCATGAAGCCGACAACATAAATAATAGCTCCGCATAACCAAACAGAAAAATCAGGATAATCAAAAAGTTCAACACTTAAAATCGTTACACTTTGCTTACCGGCATGCACGGCATGACATGTAAGAGAATGTCCCATGGTTAACATTAAAGCTGTTTTATCATTAATTTTCTTGGTGGTTTCATATATGCTGGTTAAAACTTTGTCAGGAATGATACCTCCACCCAATGAGCCGCCACTTTTGTCGGCAAGTTGTTGGTTTTTTAATTGCGTGCATAAGCTTTCACGTTCTGATTTTGATAACTTTTTATCATATGTTCCGGCATAAGATGGAGCACTAAGCATCAGTGCAGTGCAAAGAATGAAAAATAACAAACCTATATTTTTAACAAACTTATTCATTGTTTACATTCCTTCTACAGTTGCCGTTCCAACCAAGATAGCATCAGCAAAGTCGGTTCCGAAAAGCATGATAGGTTCTAACGTATAGTGCAAAATGGTTTGAATGCCTGAGTTTAAGATAACAAACGCAATAAAAACCTTAAACAATTGTATCATTAACTGCTGAAGCATTTGTCTTGGCTCTACAGTGGTAAATGATGATATGTTTTTAAGTACAAAAATTCCTATCCAAATAATGGTTGCAACAACCAAAATGGCATTACCAGCTTCTCGGGCAACATTGTATGCTTTAGCTGCTGCTCTAACAAATGCAGATGCCAAAGTTTCGACAATTTCACAACCATAACAAGTTGATGTGTACATTGATAAAAAGTTGTTTGTTACACACTCATAACCAGCATCTTGATCCACTGTGAAGATTAAGAAATTAGTTTCCGATTCTCCTTCTAATCCTCCGGTAGTGGTAACTGAACAATTTCCTTTTACTTTCAAGTCTTTGTTTCTGCAATAAAAGACCCTTTTTTCTTCATCGTAAACCCAACGCAATCCCCAAGGTGTAGAGTGTTCTGTACAAACAACGCAATTATATTTATCTGTCGAGCATGATACAGGGTCTCCTAAAGGAGTTTTACCGCATGTCATGGTATAATCACCAATTGCTGCATTAGCGCTGTTGGATTTGATAACACAAGCAAGCATTGTGATAAATAGGGCTAAAAATATGTATTTAACATTTTTTATCATTATTTATCCCTCCCTGCTAAGCTGTTAAGGACACCATTTGCCTTTTGTTTGATTTTTTGAATCTTTTTCTTAGCTTCGCGCAATTTTTGATGCTTTTCAATTATGTTGGTGAAAATGTTACCTGCACCACTGGTAATAAATCCGAAGGCTTTTTTAGCAACAAATGCTGCAAGTTTTCCAATTTTCTTTTGGAAGTTGGTACTTCCGCCACCACCAACAATAGAATTGGCGAGAGATACAGCAAGACCGATACTTTTTAATATTAAAAATGCAATAAGTAAAATAGATAACGGTATTACACCAAATTCTTGATATACAGCTTGGTCTCCAAAGTTGGTCGAGTTATTGTTAATTAAAAGTTGCATAGCAAGCATTGACATGGTTGCTATAATGGCAATACACATCATACAGGCAGCAGAGTTAAATATTGTTAGCATACCTTCTTTTGCCCAACCTCTGGTCGCCTTAAACGGAATTGCTAAAATTAAGAATGGTAATATGATAACAACAATATTCATTCTGAAGATGCTGTCTACCAGATAAAATACGAAAGAAACTTTTACAATTGTAAAGATACCATATAATAAAAGACCAATGATAACACTTGTGAAGTTATCTGCAGCCAATAACTCTTTTGCCATTACAAAACCAAGTTGCATTCTGTCGCTTGTTGCGCAAACAAGACATTGCATTAAGTTTGATGGTCCTGAAGGGAAGTTGGCTGCGCTTCCGCTCACTGTAACTTTTTCAAGCGGAGGTGCAGCACATATTAAAGAATTTGTATAAAACAAGCATCTTTGACCAATTACTTGTCCTTTTATGTCTGTGCTTTCACCTGATGCCGTTAATTCTAAAATTCGGCTGCCGAATTCCAAGAATGTGTAATAAACCGGAAAAATAAAAGTATTTAACGCAAAAAGTAAAAACTCGGTAGAAGAGGCTAATAAACCGCAAAATACACACATAAAAGCCATTCGCCCGACTTCGGTCCATACTTCGGCCGGCGATTCTTCAACTAAAGATGTAACGTGCTTTAAAAGCCTTATTGATAACCAAATAGCAAACGCAACCATAATAAACGGCATGGTGCTTTTTGTAACTTTAGGATAAGCTTTCATTGAAGAACCGGCCATAGCATTGTAGAACATTTCTAATAAGTTTGCTTGCCAACATGATCTTTGTTGTTCATCTAGCTCGCTTTCTTCACCTTCCATTTCAGCACCCGACATATCACCTTTATCAGTGCTGCACGCAGAAAGACATAAGACCATAAATAAAACTGTTAGTATGGTTTTAAGTATTTGAAATATGTTTTTCTTAGTTATGCTCATATTTAGTCCTCAAATTATTGACAAAGCTTTTATAAACTACTTGTTGTCGGGTCCCCAGCTTCTTGTTCTTCCGTCGATGGTAGCAGATCCTGAACCGTCAACATTTCTATGGCCATGATTTTGTACGGATCCGTCTTCTTTATATGATTTCCAAGATTCGTTACCGGCACTGTCTGTTATTCGTTCTGATGCTAGTTTTCCGTCTTTATATGTTCTGTTTTCTCTGCTTCCGTCAGCGTTTATTCTTCCTTCAGTTTGTTTGTTTCCACTTTTATCATATGTTTCCCAAGACTTGTTTCCGTCTTTATCTGTTGTTCTTTGTGCAGCCATTGTACCGTCTGCATTAAAGTCCTTTTCAACAACGTTTCCGTTTTCATCGGTGCTTCTTGATGACTTTATGTTACCATTTTCATAGTAAGTATTGCCATCTTTATCCGGAGTGTTGTTGTCTCCGCCACCTTGAGAACCAGATCCGCCAGATGGTTCACCACCTTCAGGGCCCCCAGAACCTCCACCAGATCCACCGCTTGAACCTCCATCGCCACCGGCGTTACCAGGAGTTGTTGAGTTTTCTAAGGAACCGCTGTCACCTCCATCGCCGCTAGAGTTATCCAGATCCCCCGTCGCTGCCACCGCTACCAGAGTCACCGCCGGAACCTCCACCGGAACCTCCGTCGCCCCCAGAGCCTCCGCCGGAACCTCCACCGGCTCCGCCAGGGTTAGCTTTGTTTCCAAGGCCGATTTTAGCTCCGAAGTTAGCCATTTTGTTCATTGCGCCTTGTTTCATGTTATCAACGCTAGCTTTAGCACCTGTTCCTTCATAAACAGCTCCTGCAACAGCTCCACCTGCGCTTTTAGCCATGCCGCCAACCTTACCGACAGCTTGTGCTGCAGCACCACCAATTTTAGAGCCAATGCCTTTGCTTCCGCCGCCACCGGCCATTTCGGTTGCTAATGAGTTGATTTGTTCTACTAACTTAAATGCAAACATACAAGATGCAAGTAAAACCAAGAAATCGACTCCGCCAATTTCTAATAAACCTTGAAGTGCTTCAACGTCACTTCCTGAAAGTGCTTTTTCTATTGCATCTAAACCGCCTTTACCACCACTAAGTGCTTGCATTATCAATTCTGATGTGATGCTGATAACTAAGCCGACCATTACAAAGTTGAAAAAGGCATTCATGAAAATATCCCATCCGGTTTTCGTGTATTTTGCCGTAACCTTAAATGGCCATGACGCAATTAAGAATGGGAGTAATGCGCAGAATATACCAAACCTGACAGCCGAATCTAATAAATAGAAGCAGCAAGATAATGTAATTGCCCAACCAAAACCTAAAACGACTAAACCTTGAATCATCATTGAGAAGTCTGGTAAAAATGTGCCGGATGCCTCATTAACAGATACACAAATAAGCACACTTCCTATTGCCGGCATTTTGGCAGCTGAGTTAGAAAATAGCTTAACGGCAGCTATAACACTGGCTAATACGTTTTTACCAATTACACCACTAGGCATGCTACCTGAAGTGTTGTTAACTTCACTATGAAACTGAGATATCACAGTATTTCCACTGGTTCCGTTATCTAACAGTAGCGCCAGACCAAACTCTAGCCCGGCCGTCATAAGCGGGTCTATTACATACTTATATATATATTCAGGATTTGTTAACATCCAAACAACTATCAGAACCTTAAAAATTTGCACTAAAAGAGTGTTTATATATTTAGGAGCGTCTTGCTTTGTGAAGGAAGACACTAATAATAAAGTGTGATAAGCGATGAACAATGCTAAAGCAACTACTACGACATTTCTAAATGAAGAAGCTAAAGCTTCAAAAGCTTTTGTCGCGATTGATTGGTCTGTTTTTAAAATGACTTCAAATAGGGGACATAATATACAGGCACTCATTTCTCTGTATTTTTGAGGCAAAGGTGTGCACCCTTCGGTAACCGGATCCGCCATTGCTTTAGACGTAAAAAAACATATAGCGAAAATGACTAAAACAGCTGATAGAATTTTTTTAATTTTGTTCATTGTCATTTTTTTCTTCCTTAGTCAACGGGTTACCCAAAATTTTAAGAGCAAATATAAGTGATACAATTACTAATACGAAAGCTAAAACGTATACATAGACGCTTGACATTATATCAAATATTTTAAAATGTATAGCGCCAATAGTTACCGCAAACATTAATAATGTAATAAAAACCGACTTCATATTTCCCTCTAATTGCAATTATAAATTATTTTAACATAAAAATATATAAAATTGTGTTACAATATCATTAAACTTTTATTCAAAACTTCCTTTTGATAAGAAATTCAAGCATGCGCTAATGGTATTGGGGTTGTTGAAAATGTTATAATCTTTATTTTTTATATAAATTGTCTTGTCTGAGAAATCTGTTTCTACAGTGTCCGACTTAAGCTTAACACTTTTAAATTTATTAGTAATTGGTTTTAACAACCTTGTAAGCCAAGTGTCGCAAAATATTAAACCTAAATTTATATCTGTAGGTAGTTTCGAAATTGATCTTGCGCTGTTAGGCGTTGCCTCTTTTAATAAAGGACCGAAAATCAAACTAAATATTTTGCAACGAGATAAAAGCTCAAAGAAGTCGCTTCCGCAATTTATAGGGTTTATGTTAATAACTTTATTTAGTTTGAACTTTTCTTGCCAGCCGTACGATTTTGAAATTAAGTCTCTTAAAATTAAGCAACCGGTACCTTGAGTAATGAAAGAAACTTTAGTGATATCTTCACAATGAGTAAGAAAGAACTCAAGTTGTTTATTGATGTTTTCAATAGATTTTTTTGTTGATGGATAGTTTA
>JAZKXV010000006.1:0-72328 GCA_045611785.1 Alphaproteobacteria bacterium | reverse complement strand
AAAATATTAAATTATCATCTAAACTAATTCCTTTATGCACAAGATACAAACATATAAATTATCAAAAGCTGTTTATTACTATCTGTTTTATTTACATGGTGTAATACTTTTACAAAAAATGCAAGCATTATAAAACAAAAGCCACCTTCGAACTCACTTCTATATTTTTAATTATTGAAAGAAATAAAAACACCATGTATAATTCTTACATAAATAGTCAACTTTATGGAAAAATCATGAAAAAGAATTTTTATTTTTTTAGGCATGGACAACGAAACGGTATAGATGAGCTGTCTACACTAAATCAAACAGGCCTTACTCAAGCGAATAAATTGAAGGCGTTTTTAGCTGATAAAAATATTGAGGTTATATACTCCAGTCCTCTTAAGCGAGCAATAGATACTGCTAAAATTGCAATTAATAATCCTAATATTGATATTATTGTTGATGATAGACTAATTGAATCTGCTTTTGGCTTTTGGTACTCCAATGATGATGAAAAACAAAAAAGAATTATAGATAATTTTAATCGTATAAAATCTTGTTTGGATGATATTTTAATAAATGATGCTCACTCCAATATTGCTATAGCCTCACATGGTGGCGTAACAAGAGCATTGTGTTGGGCATGCGGAGAAGAAATTGGAGAAATTAAACATTGTGAATGTTTCCATTTTACATTAGATAATGGCAATTGGAAATTTATTGAAAGATTTGATACTAAGATTGAAGGACCAAATGAATATTTAGAGGCTCGCAAATTGCAACAAATCCAAGATTAAAAAAATAAATAATAACTTACTCCCAGATTGCGTGTCCTCTCCAGCCAGAGTTAAAAAGTCGTCAGAAATGGCGACTTTTTCTTTTATTTTCAAGCACTTACTCTAGTTCGAAGATGAATATATTTTGATAGCTTATTTTACAACATCTTCGAACTTGCTTCTATATTTTTCAATAACTTAGCAAATTTTAGCCTTTTTTGAGCATAAAATGAACCTCTGCGAATTTTTGCAAAGGTTGACTTTTAACATAGTTATGTAAAAAATTGTTTTAGTAATATATTTTTGTTAATAAAAACATTTACATTGTTTATTATGTCAAAATATGTCGTAATCTAAATATATGTTTTATACAGGATGATTAATATGGCATATGAAAAAACTTTTGATTTGTTAGATTTAGCGATTTGGATGCAATCAACTCGTGAAGGTATTAGTTTATCAGATATTATGAATCGTTTTCAAGTATCAAGAAGAACTGCCGAACGTATGCGTGATATGATATTAAATCGTTTTCCTCAAGTTGTTGAAGAAATCGGTGAAAATAATTCAAAACGTTGGTATATTCCGCAAGGAACATTAAAAGACTTTATTCAATTTTCTGCTGATGATATTGCTTGTCTTAATTTAGCCAAAGATGCCTTAATTAAAGAAAAACTATCTGATAAAGCCGACCAATTAAATACTATTATTGAAAAAATTACAGCTTCCATTAAGCCAAATACTTTATTAAAAATAGAACCTGATGCTGAAATTTTGTTAGAAGCTCAAGGTTTTGCTCGTCGTGTCGGTCCCAAAATTAAAATTGATACTCAATATTTGGAAACAATTAAAGAGGCTATTTTATCTAGCAAAGAACTAAAAATTAAGCATAATGACAAAACTCAAATTGTAGCTCCTTATGGTTTCTTATATGGTAATAAGCCTTATTTGGTAGCTTATTCCAATAATACAAAAGAGTTCAGATACTATGCTTTGCATAAGGTAACTTCTGTTCAACTTACCAATAATCATTTTATTAAAGATAATACTTTTTCATTAACTGAATTTACCAAAGATTGTTTTGGTGTTTATAAAGAAAAACCTTTTGAAGTTGAATGGTTATTTAATGCTGATGTAGCTAAAGATGTTGAAAAATATGAATTTCATCCATCTCAACAAATGATAAAAAATAAAGATGGGACTTTAACCGTAAAGTTTTTTGCAGGTGGTCAAAAAGAAATGGATTGGCATCTTTATACCTGGGGCGATAAAGTTAAAGTAATAAAACCAGAAAGGAAATAAAAATGTCGCAGAAAAAAAATAAATTAAAGCATATCAAGAAAGATACTAAAATTGTAATTCTAGGAACATTTCCTTCTGAAGCATCAAGAGATACTTTCTTTTATCACAAATCAACCAATCAGTTTTGGACTATATTAAGTAAGCTTTATAATTGTAATGATATTTGTCATTTACAAAAGAATGAAATATCTAAAGATAATGAAGAACAATTAATTGATAGAAGAATAAAGTTCCTAACAAAACATCAAATTGGGTTATGGGATGTTATAGATAAATGTGACATAGATAAAAGCAAAGATTCCTCTATAAAAAATACTAGTTATAATGATTTAGCTTCATTAAAAACAGAATGTCCCAAGTTAGAGCACATTTATTTTAGCAGTAAAAAAGCTTTTCAATTTTATCAAAAATATTTGCGAGACAATTTAAAAGATTCTGCAATTAAAACTTGGTTAGAAAATGTTGTTATTAGAGAAGCATTACCATCTCCAAGTTCTGCAAATGCTCGTATGACATTAGAACAAAAGCAAAAAAGATGGGGGGAGTTGTTAGGCTTATTTAATTAAAAGCAATCATCTTCTAAATTGCTAAATTTTCCTATATCTCGGTCAAATAAGCATTTTATCCATCCGTAACTACCATTATTATTTTTAGCAATTATTATTTCACATTTATTTTCTTGTTCTTGGCAATCTTCTTGCCATTCTTTATATCGTTTTTCAAAATGTTCTTTTGTTTCTCTTTTATACTGCTTTGGTTCTTTATCATACATATAATAACTTTCTCTATATAAAAATAAGAGTTTATCAGCATATGGAACGATATTACGATACCCTCCAATATCACTATTAATTGGTATTTTACATTGTCTTTGCTCTAGGTTTCGGTTTAGTTGAGAAAGTATAAGTATTGGAACATCTAATTTTTCTGCAATACTTTTAATATCTTGCATAAATTTTTTATAAGCTTGATTTGACTTATCTTCTGAATAAAGTGGCAAAAGTTGCAAATAATCTATAACTACAAGCCCTAATTTATTTCTATTTGCAAATGCATATATCTTATCTTTTATATCACTAATAGAGCTTATTTGATTACACAAATATATTGGCAATTGATTTATTTTTTTGCTAGTGAATGCTACTTTTTCAAATTGTTTATAGTTTTCTATGTTGTGTCTTAATTCATATAAAGGAATTCCGGAAGCTAAACTAACAAACCGTTGCATTATATTCTTATTATTGCATTCAAAATCAAAATATAAAATTTGCTTCATTTCTGAATTGTTTTGTTCTGCTTCTTCTTTGAATTTTTGTGCTACCTGATAAACACAGTTTATTGCAAATGCCGTTTTTCCCATTGCAGGTCGTCCAGCTATAAGAACAACATCACCACCTCGAATATATCCTAGTCTTTCATCTAATCTATCTATACATGTTGACAATCCGAGAGGCTCACCGTTCATTTGATAACGATATTCAACTTCTTTAATATATTCAAGAAATGCATCAGATATATGTAATGCTTTATCCATTTTAATACTCCATACTAGTTTTTGTTGTATGGATATTAAACTAAAGATACGCCATATTTTGACGGATACAAATATACCAATATTGCTGATGAGGTGAAATTGGTTAAAGAACAGGTTTTACTAACGAACTAGGTTGTTATTGAGCTTAGCATGTTGTTATATTATACATTAACCCTATCCTCCCAACTCAATTTTACTTTAAAATTCTTACTATGCAAATCATTAATAATATTATTTAAATGCATTTTAGCAAAAAAGGGAAGCTTCTTTTCTACCTTTGAATTTGTTAAAATAATATAATGAATTGTGCTACCATTCCAGTCTTCGTCAATATGTTTATTTTCGTCAGATATTTTTAAATTTACAGCATTAACATATCGTTTCGTTGTTTTAGCATAAGCATCTGCTGAAACTATACCTTGAGTAAACAAATGACTAAGAGAATCTGGACCTCTTCTGATTTTTGAATGAATAAAAACTTTGTTTTCAGGAATAAACACATCACAAACTTCCATCTGTGTATCATATACAACTATATGTTTATCTGCGGTATCAAATAACTCAGCTGATAACTCATGACTTAATTCTTTATTATAAAAAAATTCTCTTTTTATCTTTTTTACTCTACTATCTAAATCTTCTTGAATCTGTTGATTTGCTCTATCTATTCCATCTATACTTAAAGCAAAAGAATTATCAAAAATTGAATTTACATTTTCATTTATATCTTCATATTTATCCTTATTTATATCGAATAATTCACCATGTGAAATAAAATAAACTTTTTCATTTACTTCAAATTCACCATATAAACAATCTAGCAAGTTCCATTTTTTTAATTCATTACCATTGTCATCTAAGATAATCACATTTTCATTTTCTAATTTTTGATATGTTAAAACTTGTCCTTCTGCATATTTAGTAATATCAAATTCACTATATTCAATTCCATTTATTTTAAAATGATCAATTTGGGCTAAATTTATATCTGTTTCAGGTTCAAAGAAAAAGAAATCGTGAAGATTTGTTGATAATTTCTCATTAATTATATCTTTCATTTCTTCCGTTATTTCGACAGGAGCAAGTCCTTTAAATAGTTTTTTCTTATCATCTTCAGTTATTGAATCATAAATATCTATTAATTTACACAAACTATCTTTTAACATTTCTAAAGATATACATTCTTCTGTTTCATCTAAATTAAAGTTAAGTGTTACATTTAATGAACTATAGTTACCAACCATTCCATGATAAAAATATTGTTTATCTACTGAATAAGCCGTCACTTCTCTAACAACTTCATTATCTTCAAGCACAATATTAAAATTTTCATCATCAACTGATTTACCAAACATTCTATCTTTATTGATTGGATTTGTGCTTATTTCTCTACTTTTTCCTCTTTTAATAGTTGCTTTTCCATCAACAAGTTCTTTATGCGCAATGTATATGCCAAAATATTTATTAATGGCTGATCTTTTTATAGAAAAATGTCCTGTTGCATAATTAATTATAAACATATAGTTTTTTTCATTCTTATTTATAGGAATTAATATACTTGCTCCTTGAGATAATGTATTATGTAATTTATCAGATATATCTATTCCTACTGTCTTTTTTAATTTTTCTGCCCAATCTGGTTTTTTATAATTGCCTTGTCTTCTATATATAATACAAGGAATATTTTCTAAATTAATGTCATAATTTTCAGGATAAATAATTTCTCTTTCATCAAAACCTTCAATTAATTCATCCAATTTTTCAATTGTAATGTCATTTGCCAACATTAAAGTTATATTTGTTTTAACAATTTTACTCACAGTACATCACCTTGTTATTTATACTTCTTATTAATTTATATCTAGGAATTTTATTTTGGAAACGCAAGGGATTAGCTAAATAAATTGCAAAAAGATTACTTTACAACCAACAATAACTTACTCGAGGATTGCAAGTAGTCTCCAGCCAGAGTTCCAAAGTCGTCAGAAATGGCGACTTTTTTGTTATTTTACAAGCGCTTAAACCGGTTCGAAGATGAATATGTTTTGATAGCTTGTTTTACAACACCTTCGAACTTGCTTCTATATTTTTCAACAACTTATCAAATTTCAGCCTTTTTTGAGTATAAAAATGAACCTCTGCGAATTTTTGCAAAGGTTTGACTTGTAACATAGCTATGTGAAAGGTTGGATTAGTAATAAAATAAGTTGAATTTATGAATAATCTATGTTTTTATAATTGGAACTCGATTATTATAGGAGATATATAATGACTGTAAATAAACATAAAGACATCATTATCAATAAATATACGGAATATGATGAAGATACTCGTTTAGTTAGCGATAGAGGGCACAATTTAGAATATCTGACCACTATGCGTTATATTCAAAAATTCCTAAAACCCGGTGCTAAAATATTGGAAATTGGTGCAGCAACCGGACGTTATTCTATTACTTTAGCTAAGATGGGGTATGATGTTACTGCTGTTGACCTTACTCCTAAAAATGTTGAAATAATGAAATCTAAAAGCAAAAGATTAAAGAATTTTAATTGTATGGTGGGCGATGCTTTGGATTTGAGCATGTTTGAGGATAAAACTTTTGATATGGTTTTAAATCTGGGGCCAATGTATCATTTGTTTAACAAAAAAGATAAAAATAAAGCTATCAGCGAAAGTTTGCGCGTTGCTAAAAAGGGAGCAATATGTATGTTTGCATATCTTCCTTGTGCATCGCTAATGACTGGTTATGGGTTACGTCATCAAGCTGTTACTCGTTTAGATGAGGTGATGGACAAAGTGGGACGTTTTAAAGATATTCCGGAAGAAATCTTTAATGCTTTTTATATAGAAGACTTTAAAAAACTATTTGATAAAACAAATACAAAATATATTACTAATGTGGCCACTGATGGTATAGCATATGCTATGAGAGAATGGGTAGAACAACTATCTAAAAAAGATTATGAGGCTTTTGTTAAATGGCATTTTTTGACTTGTGAACGTCTTGATCAGCAAGGATATAGCGCACATTTGTTATATATTTGTAAGAAAAAGTAGTCTATTTATCTCGAGGATTGCGTGTCGTCTCCAGCCAGAGTTAAAAAGTCGTCAGAAATGGCGACTTTTTCTTTATAAATCAACAACTTAAGTTGGCTCGAAGATGAATATATTTTGATAGCTTGTTTTACAACATCTTCGAACTCTATTCTATATCTTTCAATAAGCGGCAATAATTATTTTCATTTATTTCTAACCAAATGTTTTCATCTACAGTCTTTGTCTCTTCATTAGATTTTGCAGAATGACTATAAAAATATCCTTTTTCATCAATACCTGATTTTTCTCCATATTGCTCTAATAACGTAGAATACTCATTTTTAATACCTTGGATATAATCTTCTGGAAGTTTACATATCTTTGTATAAATTTCTTCCTCACTTCCTCGATTTAATAGGTTAACAAATGTAATTTCGCATCCGTTTGTTGTTCTTTTATATTTAAGAGATTTTATTATCTTTATTTCCCCTATGGATTGTGTAAACTCACCATTTGAACCATCTTTCTTAATACAGGTATCTATTGCAAATAACAAATCACTAAACATATAATTTTGCTCATAATTATATTTACTTATTTTTCTATCTTTGATAATTTCTAAAATATTATCCCATGATTGAATATTTTCTAGTTTTTCTTGTGGCAAATGAATAGTAAAATCTTTGTACTTAATAATACATTTCTCATCTATCCTCCCTTTTATTTCAACGTCCTCGTTAAAAAATAATACTTGCCGAGAAGCAATATCTTGTTGGCATGATCTTAGAGATTTAAGAAAACTTTCATCAAATGTATTAAATTTTTTTTGTTGTTCAGCTTTATCTTCTTCTGATAATTCTTTTTGTGTAATATTGCATTCCTGAATAATTTTTGCCCATTCAATATTAAATCGATTATCAGTCATTGTGGTTTTGTAAGTTTTTTTATCAATTATATTTCCGTCTCCATCTTCTACTGTCATATAACTATCAAAAGTCTCTGTTATAACTTCATTGGAGCGATCTTTCATTGCAGTTAATAATCTTTGTCTTTGATCATCACTGATTTGACAGTGTTGTATCTGACGTCCCAATATACCTATCTGCATTATAACATCAAAAACACATTTTTCCTCTTGTTTTCCTTTGATATCAATTAGAACAGATAAATCTCCACCGAACATAGCTCCTAGTCCGGCTAATTCTTGATTTAATTCTGTAAAATTTTCTGTATAAGGAGAACAGTTTTCTGATGATTGTAGAAGTTGTTCACTAAAATTATATAAAGAAGGAGTTTTATTTATGCTTTTTGCTCCATTTCCCGAATCAAATGAAACAGAGCCATCAAAAGCCATACTATTTATTGCAATAAAAATACTTAGACATAAAATACCAGATAACAAATAAACAATTTTTTTCATAAAAATCTCCTTATTAACATAATATTTAACTGCTTTTCAGCCTATCATGAAATCGCAAAAACTTGAAAAAAAAGTTTACTTTTTACACATAATATTTGTTAAGTTTTGGCCTAATATAAAACAATGATTCAACAATTGATATATTGAAGGTTTATTTGCTAAATATCTCAAGTTAAATTATGTAGACAAAACATTTTTTTTGCGTTATAATAAATAATATGGAAGCTTTATGCGTAAAAAAGGAGAGATTTATGCTTTCACTCAAAGATAGAATAGCTCAGATGAAAGCTATCATTAAAGGAGAATTTACAAAAGATGATTGCAATCTTGTGCATCATAACACTCCTGACGTCTCCGACATTCTTAAAAACAGTGGCATTGGCAAAAAAAAATATAGAATTGCAACTTCAGGCTATTCTTTTGACCAAGAAGGATATGCCGACACCACTCTTAAGTTTTTAAAAGAATTAGATAAATTATTAAAGCCTTGTAATACTGGATATATAACTCCACCGACTTTATATTCAGGCTCAATATATAATATGACAACAGAAGTAAGCGGATTAAAACCAAGTAACGTAGCCTTTTTTACAACTCAACGTTATTGGGAAGGTACTAAGTTAGAAGAGTTTGATAAAGATGTAAATATGCGTCAATTTACAAGAGCACCTATTCACGTATTTTCTGATAACCAGACATATTTAGAAGCAACTGCCAACGCTTCAAATGTTCTTGTTTGTACCGGCGGAAGAAAAGTTGCTGTAAATGAAATTATAGAAGCATTAAAAAGAAACCATAATGTCATTATGCTTGTAAACAGAAATTTAAAAAATGAAGATTTTGATAAAAGCAATAATTCTGTGGAACATGCACCCAGATATTTTCACAACTATATTGTAGGTCGCGGCGAAGACCCTGCCAATGTTAAAGATGCCGACCTTAAGTTTTTGCGAGAAAATGAAGGAAAAATTCTTCAGTTAGTTAAATGGTATTTTGTTGATGACGACGCATCTATAAAAAGCGCTGCTTTTAGAGCTTCAAAGGTTATAACATCGCCTACTATATTTGAAATTTATGAAAAGAATAACCAGATGTCTCCTGAAGAAAAAGGAAAGGTAGCAAACTATTTTAGCACACAAGTAGGCTCTGCGTATATACGAGGAAAAAGTATGGATATATAAAATGTCATGAATGACATTATTTAGTGGCATTCATTATATTCATATAATCTAACTGATAACAGACATGCTTATTGTATCATATTATTTATATCTAGCTGATTGCAAAATATTGCCAACAATAGTTAGCTGTTTCCCCAATCAACCACATCAAGTTATATCTTTTTTTCTTTTTTACTATTTTTTATCAATGAATATAAGCTTAGAAAAAACATTAGAAAACTTAAAACTGACGATATGAGCCAAAACAAATCGTGATGATTCTTTTGCGTAATCTTTATACCTTTATGTAAAATATCATTATACAATTTATCTGCCTGCAATATATCTAATTTGGTAATAAACGGAAGCATAAGGTTTTCATTTTTGTTTTTTTGCTTAATTTTTAAAACAAATACTGTATTGGGCTGATTATCAAATACCGAGAAATACCCTTTAGATGAATTATGCAAATAATATCCTTTTATTTCATAATATTTTATTTCTCGATTAACAATAACTTGATCATTTTTTATTTCACCGATAGTGCATTTTCTCAGAGCTTTATTACAATCAATATACAATGTATCTTTTTGCGACATTGCAAAAAATAAAATACCTAGCATTAGAAAAATAAACATACTCATTATTTTAGCAAACGTATCTGTTTTACTGCACAAATTACTCATAA
This sequence comes from Alphaproteobacteria bacterium, assembly GCA_045611785.1. Taxonomy (GTDB): domain Bacteria; phylum Pseudomonadota; class Alphaproteobacteria; order RF32; family CAG-239; genus JAFTYO01. The sequence continues at coordinate 62,424 of JAZKXV010000006.1, read as the reverse complement.
ACATTAATTTATCCCCAAAACTTATATTATCAGGTAGTATACTTTTAAAATAACATATTTTCTAAAATAGAAAGATTTTATTCACAGATTATTTTTATATTTTCAGGATGGAATATGTTTTTTTCGGATAACTCTAACAAACTAAATTTTAAAATAAAAAGCTTGTTTTTTTGATATAAGCATGCATAATAGATATATAAAATTATAATTATAAAATCTGTATTATATGAGAAAGACAAAACTTGAACAGCTCAAAATGTTTGAGATTTCCAATGCAGAAGATGTTGTTTTAGAGTATGCTAAAAAATATGCTCTCTGCGACGAAGCACAGGTTAAAATGTTTAACCTTTCAAATGTTGAAGAAATTTTGCGAGTTATGACACTACAAACATTTTGCATGATTTCTGATGAATCAATGGTTAGTATGTTTGATTTGCCTAATGCAAAAGATTTTGTGCCATGGTTTGTTCGTTTTGAACCCCTTTGTGATAAGGCTGTTTGGCGAATATTTGAATTACCTAATGCAGAAGACATCTTTTGTATCTATGCAAGCAATTGGCTATTGAGCGCTGACGTTCTGTGCAGAATCTTAAAGTTTCCTCGTGCAAAAGAAATTTTTAAGATTTATACTAAAAAGTTTGATTTGCCTGAGGAAATACGCAAAAAGATTGATGAACTAAACTAAGGACCATCCCTCTTACATTACTTAAGGGGGATTTTTTTATTTTGCTGCATTTTCTAAAATATCATTTTTTTTATTTAATTGATTCTTTATATTTAATATGATAGATTTATTGTAACATTTACTTCATGAGGATATTAATATGGGAAGTTCTGTTAGACCTAAAACCGTTTCCGATAAGTATGGTTGGACACATAAAACCACTACACTTATTGAAAACATGACAGGAAAAAAACATGCTTTATTAGAAAATCTTAGAAGAGCAAGACAAAAAGACCCTCATTCATGGGAAGGCAAGCTTAGTGATATTGTTGACAGATATCGTACCAGTCAAGATTGTGCAGATGATGAACAAATGATGTTTAAGTATTTTGACGGAACAATGTCAGAAGAAGCTAAACAAAAAAGAAACAAAACATATGATGAAATTGATAGTTTAGTTGATTTATTGCAAGAAAAAGGATATCGCATTGTTAAGCATAGTGCCATTACTCCTAAAGGTGGAGATTATGACAGCGAAGAACCTTCAGCATCAAATCTTTTCTATGAAACAGATTTTAATGCTCAAGAATTTAAAGGTTTATATGACTATTTTGGCAGATATCAAAACAATTTCCCAGACTATTTCATTAATGAAGAAAGTTTTCAACAATATGCAAAAACTCATGATATTTGGGTTATTGAAAACATTGAAACAGAAGTTCCTGTAGCGTTTTCAACCTTTTGTATATCTAATGATCCTGATGACAGAAAACTTTACAAAGCAGAAGATGGCCAAACCCTATTATATCATGATACAGTCGTACTGGATGCCGAATTACAAGGTAAAGGATTAGGTATGTTACTTTCTGACATTATGGATGGATATTATCTACAAACATTAGGTACAGATATTCAATATGGCTTATGTACCGGTTGGATTAACTCTAACGATAAGGGAGAAATTGCAAAAACTTTCCATGAGAAAAGAGGTTTTGGAGATTGGGTTGAAGGAGAAGCCCCTCTTTTAAAATGGGTAAATCGTTATAACACATTAAATGCCGAATACAATGACCAAGCACCTCCTAAACCTTTAAAAATGGAACTATCTCACGTGTTGATGACTGGAAAACAACGATAATTAAAAAGACCGCACTTGATGATTTTTAAGTGCGGTTTTCTACAGAACAATTTATGGTAGGCTAGTTTTCAAAAAAGCCAGACAATTAGTCTGGCTTTTAATTTGTTTATGAATAGATATTATTCTTTAACTTTTTCTTTTGCCATAGCTTTAGGCATTTTAATAATGGTATAAGCTTTGTCAAAATCTTCTTTTTGAACTAAACGAACATGCTTTTGGCCATCTATCATTTCTGCTACAAGATAAGCTCCGCCGGCACGTGCTGTTTGATGTCCCTTGTTTTGTCCGGATGTACCTGGAGCACCTTCAAACTCTACGCCTTCGCCAATTCTAATTGCTTGTAATACAGATTGAACCTTTTGACCTACTATCATTTGTCCTGGTTTGATATCATCTTTTGCAGGAGCTCCTGCAATTTTTTTAGAAACGAAGTTTAAATCTGTTGTATAAACATCTCCTAACAATTGCTTTTCTACTTTACCTGTTTCCGGATTTTTCTTCTCTCTCCATTCTTTTGTTACCTCATTCATAAACTGAGCTAACTTTTCAATTCCACTTTTAGTTTTTGTTGCAAATGGGTGCTTGTCTAAATATTCTTGAATTACAACAGAGCGATCTCTACCATCTGGTGCTTTACCTTCAGCACATATTATAACACCATCTACAGCAGAAGCCACTTGATATGCTGAATCGTTTTCATTGTATATTTTAACACCAACTGTTGATTGCTCAGAACCATCCCATGAAGTATAGCGTTCTTCTTGTGAACCAATATGGCCATGAACCGGAATACATATGCGTTTTAAATCTGTAGGAGTAATTTCCATTGTCTCGCCTTCAAATTTTTTCAACGCTTCTTCATAAGTAATCATATTTTATCTCCTCTTTGTTAATAATATTAGTAAAATTTATTGTATTTTTGCATACCTTTATTTTAAAGTCAACACATTTTTATGTGTTTTGTCAATTTTTTGTATTAACTATGAATATATATACCTATTTTTCTATATGCCAGAAAAATAAATCAACAAAAACATAAAATATCTCTTTTAAATTAATAAAGCTCGTTAGTTTTCTACCTGCCTTTATGTTTTTTCAACAAATGAGCATTTGTTTTTTTATATTGCTCATAACGCTTGCGCTTTTCATCCATTTCTTTGCGTTGTTCTTTAACATTGGTAAAATCATGCTCTCTATGATAAGTTTCCATTTCTTTTAAGTTTACATGAACTCCATGTCTTAAACACCATCCTTTAATACCTTTACCCCACGGATTATTTCCCGGATTGGTAAAAACCAAACCAATATCATCCCATCCGTAAAAGTCTATATCCGTAACGCCAACTTTTTTTAAGATATCTCCTACATTTTTAGCACAATTGTTTGTAAAAAGATTATATTTTTTACGAGCATACTTTATATTATGTTTTTCCATTTCTCGTTTTAATTTTTTAGGATCCACCCCAATTTTGCTCGGATAAATAAAGTAATATTGAGCTCTCTCCTGATATTTTGAATATATCGGATCTGTATGTATAGATGGAATAAGCCTATTAACTACAACATTTTGATATTGCATACAAACATGTCCGATTAAGGCTGGACCTTCCATAGGAACTACCGCTATAACAATTGGTTCTTCTGCAAATAAATCCAGTTGGCCATCTTTATTTTTAGGAATACGGTCAGAAACATTACCAGAGCCTCTTAACACTACCCCATCACGAGCAAACTCTTCTTGTACGGAACATAATTGCTCAACATTATAGCGAGTACCTTCATAAATAAAATCGTTTTCTCTAAGTGATGAACGATGTTTATCATCTTTAGACCTTTTAATTTTTTCAATAACTCTTTCACGAGCAATTTCCCTAGCCTCTTCTAGGCTATCGGCATCAATTTTAGGTAACCCGTGGTGATATGGGTTTAGGCGTGATTGTCTAAATTTATTAAACAATTTTGATGTCTTAATTTTCATCCAAATTTTCTTCAAAAAAGGAAAAGCCTTTCTCTCCCATTCCATCGGATCTTTATATTTCATATATAATCTCCATATTAAAGCTCATATGATTTATGTATATCATTATCTAGAATGAAGAGCATTTGTCAATGCTGCATTGTTTATTGCCTGATTACTTGCTCCAGTGTTTGTTGCTACATTTTCTTTGCTTACACCGATAGCTTGCTGTTGTGCAGCACGATGTTGCCATCCTCTACCTGTTTTTTCAGCCATTGTTTTACTATCATGCATTTTCTGTTGCATCAAATCATTTGCTGTTACTTGTGTCTTAGCCTCAAATTTTTGCTCTGCATTTTCTATAACCTGTGCTTGAATTTCTGCAAAATTATCTGGCCTAGCTTCAAAATAATCTCCCAATTTACCGATATTAGCCTTTTGCATATTCACAGAATCAAAATAGTTTTGTGCACCATCATTAGCATTATCTACAATTTTATTAACGGTTTTATCGGCTTTTCTATGCATAGCATCAAGCATAATTTTAGATGATAAATCTCCCATTTCTTTTACTTTAACGTCGCCATCTCTTTGTATAACCGATTTTGTAGCACCAATTTCACCTTCGGCATTAACATTAATATCGTATTTTTTATTATTTCTTGTAAACTTATAGCTTTCGTGGTCATTTTCAATTTTAGCGATATATTCTGTTGACTGATTAGCGTTATAAAGATGCATAACCTTATCTGTAATGTCGCTGTCTAACAAACGAGCTTCCATCATCTTTGTCGGATTTTCAGGATCTCCTTTGTAATACACATCTGTACGAATTTCAGCACCTGCATTGCTTGAATAAGATGAATGCACATGCGTTGCTTTTACATCTCCGTTGCGGCGCATTGTTACATTTATTTGTTTATCTGATTGATATTCATGAGCTTCAGTATGTCCCTGTGCAACATTTTCATCTGTAGGATCTATTATAACGTGTTCATGAACCGTTTTCTCTTCAGATTTTAAGTTACCGTTAGAATAGTAGTTATTTTCTGTTGTGGTTTGATTTTCTTTAACTTTTACGGCACCTATACTTAATGTTGTAGTTTCTTTTGAAACATCAGAATATTCTGTTTTAACTTCTCCATTGTTTCTTGTTTCAACAGTATTTTCTGAAACTTTATGTTCGGTAAATTGCATATCTGAAGATGGCATTACACCAAACTCAACGCTGGCATCATATACTGTTTTTTTATTTCTTGTATCTTGGACATAATTAACATACTCAATATTATGTCCGGTATTTTCTGGCAAAGGAAAATCTGCTTCTTTAGCTTCTGCTTGTAGAGGGGCTAAAGATAATGCAGCAGCAGATAAAGCAACTGCGGCCGACTTTAAGCTTTTTGCCGAATGCTTACTTTTTGCTGTATATCCTTCAGGAGTACCTCTTAATTCATCAACAGTTCTCATTTTCAGCCTTTTTACATATAACCTTAACATATTGCATATGTTAGCACACATTTTTATTTTTGTAAACAATTTTACCATTACTGTTTTATTAAACTTAAGCTACATTTTTAAATGAATTAAAAATATATAACTTGACTATTTCTCCTTTTAATATAAACTTCCAAAACAATGTTTATTATGGTTAACAAAACAATATAAAATATATTTAAAGGATCATGTTTATGGCACAAAATGCAAATACACCTGTTATTTCTAATGAAGAAATAAATGAAGCAAAACTTGAAAATGCAAAAAAAATCATTCTTCAACTGCAAGCTGAAATGAGTGAATATATCGCCAATGGGTCAGGTCCTTTTTTAGCAGCTGTAATTGATGATAAAGGTAATATCATTTCAAAAACTGCAAACTCTGTTGTTTCTGAAGTTTGCAGTAATAATCACGCAGAAATGAATGCCATTAGAACAGCTCAAAAAAGCTTAGAAACTTACGATCTTTCAAAATATAATTTAAGTTTATATGTTACATCTGAGCCGTGCATGATGTGTATTGGTGGTATTATGTGGTCCGGAATTAAGGCTGTTTATTATGGTGTGCCATCAAAAAGAGTAGAAGAAATTACCGGATTTGATGAAGGCTTTAAGCCAAATTGGTTTGAAGAATTTAAAAACCGCGGTATTACTGTTTATGGTAACATTGAAGTTGAAGCCGGTGAAAAAGTATTATACGATTATGTAAATACCGGTAAAACCGTTTATCAACCTGAAAGATAAATCTGTTTGTATAGTCTTGTAAAACATCTCCTGATTATAAAAACAAAAAATTCAAAGCTTGTATGTGACGTATATGAGTAAATTTTACACATTTATTTTAATCTTTATTCTTTCTTGTTGTTCAATTTTGCACAATGAACAACAAGAAAGAATAAACAACGAGCCTAGATAACCGCTGCATATTAAAATACATAACGAAGAGGGAAATAAGCTAGCCTTTGTTTTGCATAGCTTGGCTATCTTTGTTTCATCTTTTTTGCAATAATCATATATAGAATTATCAGTGCAAAGAACAAAGAAATAGCATTAAATAATATCATTTGAACTGAGTGCAAATATATACCATATGATATCCACGATACCATGCCTACACAGTAAATGATATATGTACTCAAAGATAAACCTGTAACATCTTTACTTTTAATTGTCTGTAAAGTTTGTGGTAAAAACACTATTGCAGTGCAGATACCTGCTAAATAGCCTAGTAATTCTCCAATCATAATAACCTCTATAAATTAAATGAACACCACTGCATTTGTATCAAAATTATTTAGTATTGTAAAGAGATATTTATTGTAAAGCTCTACCTGAAACATAAAATATGAACTCACAAAACTTTATCAATATAGTTCACAACAGTTTCTAAAATTTTACTTGAAGTTTAAGTTAAATAAAATTACTATAATATTTGTTTTGATACACATAATATATTTGAAAGATAAAAACATGGATACCGGATATTATAAATTTTATATAAGTAAATTGAGATTATTTTTATTATTTATAGTTATCTCTTTGTTGTTTTATCTTAGCTTTATTACATATTCAAATGAAACAGTATCTGATGAAAAAATATTATGTGTTTTAGGAATGGTATTATTTGGGGTTGGTGCTGTTTTTTGCTTTATAAAAATATTTTCTAATACAGCATATATTGAAATCACACCTACATACATAAAATTAGGCAAAACCCAAAACTTACTTTGGGAAGATATTGAAGGTGTAAGGTTTTTCAGATTACCTATAAAAAATGCCGGAAAAGTTTTAGCATTTGATATCAAAGAAAATGCAACATATAACCTTACTAAAAGCCAACAACGTTCTATTGAGCAAGGATACCCTGCTTTTATTGTTTCAACATCTCTATTATCACGAAAAGACTTTAAAAAATTAAAAGAAATCTTGAAAGAACATATTGCAAATCACGATATTGACTAATTTTATTATATATCAGTTTATTTATTAAAAAATTTGCATTGTCAAACCAATACGCAGGAAATTACGACAAGTAAATATATTACAAATTTAAAACAAATGAAACACCAAATTGCATATAAGACAAGAAAACTTCTTAGGCCATAAAATTTTCTTATTTTTTAATATACTTGCGAATATAGCGTAAACTTTTACCAATTCTTGAAACAATCTCATAACTGATTGTTCCGGCATCACGAGCGATATCATCAAGTGTATATTCATCAAAAACCAAGAAACCAAAATCGCCGACACCTAAATTTGGCACATCGGTAACATCACAAATAATATTATCCATGGATATCCGTCCGATTATACGAGCTTCATAGTTTTTTTCTTCTCCTTTAAAAAACACTTTACCTACGTTGGAAAGTGAGCGAGGAATACCATCGCCATAACCGATAGAAACAATTGCAATTTTACGTTCTGAAGCGGCCCTATAAGTTGCTGAATATCCGACAAATTCACCTTTAGCTAAATTAGAAATTTGCAACACCGGTGCCATAACCGTAACAATATTTTTCATTTGATTTATGCGATATGGAGCCGTATTAATTCCATACATCGCAGCACCCAAACGAGCCATATCAAAACAAAAATCAGCTCCTAAAAAAGCTCCATCTGAAGCTACAAGAGATGCTGGAGTTTCAGGGAAATATTTATTGCATATACGTTTAAAATTATTCAACTGATATTCATTCATAAAATGTTCTTTAGCATCAGCACATGATAAATGACTCATTATCATGTCAAACATTTTTAAGTCCTCATTGCTCAAATTTTCTAAATCTTCCAGCCTGAATCCCAATCTATTTAATCCGGTTTCAACTTGAACTACAGGTTTAATGCCTTCAATTGTATGTTTTTTCCAAAAAACAAGCATTTGAGGAGACGATATTACTGGAATAAGCTTATATTTTTGAAATATGGGTAAACTATCTGCACCAATCCCTTGCAACACAAAAATCTTTGCAGTCGGGGCAATTTCTGCTATTTTAGCCCCTTCTGCGGCATGAGCCGCCCAAAAATGTAAACAACCACAATCTTCATATAACACTTTTGCTATTTGGCACGCACCAAGTCCGTACGCATCATCTTTAAGTACTGCCGAAGGTGTTGCCGGAGCTATCATTTTTCTTAAAGTGTTATAATTTTCAATCAGATTATTTAAATCTATTTTCAATACTGGTTGTGTTAACATATTTGCATCAATTTCCGTTAAATTCATAGTTATATACTCTCCTTTGAGATCATTTTAACCATTACCGATTTATTATTTATAACTTACGCGCTATAGATACTGTAAATATAGCATTTTCCGAACACATTTGGCTCACCTTCTTAAATCCGTTCTTTTCAACCAATGAATCTATTTCGGCTTGTGATCTGCATCTCATTACCCATGGTTTTCCCTGTTGATGACTGCTTAACACACGAGCTATTATTTCTTGTTGCGGATGCCACGGCTGGTTGGTATAAATTAAATATCCGCCTTTTTCCATAACTATAGATAATCCATGTAATGTTTCATGTAGCAAATTATTATCAGAAAACAACTCAAACAAACCGGAAATAACAGCAATATTCGGGTTATTATTAATTTGCGCCACACTTGTTTGGTTAAAAGCATCACCTTGTTCAAAATCGACCAAATTCTCTAAATTTTGCTCTTTAATTATTTTTTTGCCTCGTTCCACATTTTCTAAATTAAAATCACGAAGCAATACCTTTTCTACATCTGAAACATTATCTTTCAATGCTTCAAATATGTATCGTCCATACCCTGATGCAACATCTACTATATTTATTTTTTTCCCGTCATATCTGTGTTTCTGCATAACAGAACATATTGTGTCTACAAGTTGTTTTTTACGTTCTCTTACGCCCTTCCATCCAGCACTATTTAAATAAGCTCTATCAATAAGTTTTCCGATAAAAAACTTACCACAAGGTTTGTTTTGATACACATAATCAAGAGAAGACCCAGAATCAAAACCACTTTTCATCCCCAATGCCATACCATCTGAAAGTATGCCGAAATGCTTCATCATCCAACTTAAAAACTTATAATAAATGCATTTATAAAGTTGCTTTGGAGGTCTTTGCAATGTTTGTCTTTTTTGCTCAGAAACTCCGGTTTTATCTTCATCTTTATAGTCATATTCAAACAACGGCTCATCATATTTTTGACAGATAAATTTACGCATTTCTGCCATAACCGGTGCACGATTTTTTTCGCCTAATGTATCATGAAAAAAGCCATCCATAATATGCTTTTCTTTTTGTGGCGATCCTAAATTATCATAAAATTGATAAATAGCCTCTTTGTGCACAACAAAATCACTTCCGGAAACAAACAGCTGTAAAGGTGTTTTAATTGCTCCCGCATCCAAAACGATGCGTTTTGAAGTATCAAACAACTCTAATAAAATGTTGGTTGCTATTTGTTTGGTAATAAGATTATCGCTATTGTATGTATCTATTCTTTCTTTATCATGAGTTAAAAACTTAGCTTTAACATATGAACTGATATAAAATTGCCCGATTAGTTTTTGACCGAAAGCAATTAGTTGGCGAGCAAATGGAACATATAATTTTACATCAAAAGCAGGCGATGCAACAATCAAACCTCGAATACGTGCTGCATAATCATGTACCCAAGCAAGTGCATATACTGCTCCAATACTTTGAGCAACTACAATCATATTTTCAACTGGGATTTTATAAGATTGTGAAATATAATTTACAAACTCTTCAATATCGGCAACCGAACGATCAACACTCGGGCTATATCCTCTTTTTCCAGGAGACATACCGTGTCCACGAGCATCCCATGCAAACATATTAATATCCGGCAAATTAAGCTCATCTACAATATGTTGTAAGCGTCCAGAGTGTTCATGCCCACGATGAAACAACACAATAGCTTTATCTGTTTCTTTTTCTGATTGCCAATGCTTATAATATAACTCTACATTATCAGAAGTTGTAAACTTATGTTCTGTAAATTCTCGTTTCTGCACTTAATTTACCTGCCTTTCTTAATTAAACCACACTACATACCAAAACAAAATTGGCGATGTTAATAAAATACTGTCAAAGCGATCAAGCAAACCACCGTGTCCCGGTAAAAGATTGCTACAGTCTTTAACGCCTATACATCTCTTAATTGCAGAAATTGTAACGTCACCGCAAAATCCTGCAACATTAAGTAAAAAGCCTAGACATAACAATTTAACACTATCAAAAGGTGTTAAATATATTCCCATTAACCAAGATAGACCTGCAGTCAATATTCCTCCGCCGATTAAACCTTCCCAAGTTTTGTTAGGACTAAGATTGGGCACCAAAAAATGCTTTCCACATAAAAAACCGCAAATAGCTTGAAAAAAATCGCTCATTAAAGTCAAAATCAGCACAAATAACAACAGTCCGTTACCATTATATGGCTGCAATTGAGGAGATGTTGTATAAGCACACATATAACTCATTGCATAAACAGTAAGCAAAAGTCCTATATAATCATTTACACAAATTTGCCACACATCTTTAATTTCACGATAAAAAATACCGACAAACGGGATTAATAAAAAAATTGATAAAGGAATAAGGCTCACAAACAAAATTTGCATATCTGCATATAAAGCGACATACTGCAAAGCTAAAAACACATAAACCAGAGGATTTTTGCAATTATTGAGTTGCTTGTTAGATAGCATTTTGCGATATTCTGTAATTGCTACCAAACTTAAAGCAGCAAAAAGCAAGCAGCTTACTAATTTTTTACCCATGAAGACAGGAGAAAACAGTAAAATTAAAATCCACAAAGATCTCATGCGATTATTAAATGCAATAATCATAGGAGTTTTTTTAAACAAACCCCATATAAAAACCACTAATGTTAATAATGCAGTAAAAATACAAAAACATAATGCTACAAATGGCGTATTTTCAATTTGTGATAAAAAATTCATTACTTATTTACCTCTCGTAATGCCGACACAATACGGTTATATAGTGTAAATACAAGTAACCCACACATAACAGATGTTATGTATGTAAGTGTTTTTTGCGAAATATTATCGTATGCTAAAATTAATGCCATAAGCCCCATCCAAAAAGCTCTATCACTTTTTCCCATAGGGCCATCATATCGTCTTGACGCTCCAATTTGTAAACCCATAATTCCAACTGCCTCACTGATTACCGCAAGCAATGCATATACCATAATTAAAATGGGATTTACTTTTAATGTATATAAAAAAGGAATATAAATTACACAATCTGAAAGCATATCTCCAAGCTCATTTAAAATTGCTCCTAAATCAGTTTTTTGGTTATGTTCTTTAGCTATCATTCCATCAATTGCATTTAGTGCCATACGCACAAATAATATAATTGGTAAAATCCAATACCACAAACGATTTTGAGGGGCCAACATATAAACTAAGACACCCGACATACCTGAAAGCATAAACGCCGATATCGTAACAAAATTTGCCGATATTCCGATACGAACAAAACTATTTGAAATTGGCCTTAACAGCGCTTGAAATTTATTTTTAAGTAAATATACAGAAATCATAAAACCGTCTCACATTTTACAAAATATAATAATCTACAAAGTTAAAACATATTGATGCTTTTGTACACCCTGGATTAACCACTTATTAACAGTTAGACGTATAGGATTTGATATATTTACAATTTTAGGAGGTTAACATGTGTAAATGCACTTTAAAAAATGATGTTTTAGAAAATAAAATGGCAGGAAATGTATTATCAGCGTTCTTCAGTATTGCGCCGAAAATATCAATGGTTTCGTTGGTAGCTTTTGTAACAGCAGTTTCTGCTTTTCATTTTTTCTTTAACAGACTTGTTTTTATGGATTTGGTTGGTGCTTGGATATTGGCTATCAGCCTTGTAATCGGATTAATTACTTTGTTTAAAAGTGTGCACTTGGCTGTAGAAGACAGACTTTTCCAAGTTTTATATCAACATCCTGAAAATCCTGATATTTTTGACAGCACAGTTCAATTTTTGTGGCCATCACACAAAAAAGGGTTAACTTTGCAAGAAAGATGGGAAGGAAGTCGCAAAAACTTTATGACAGCCGTAACTCTTTGTATACTTCAATGGGTTCTTACCGTTATCGGATTTGCTGTATTGGTAGTATTTGTACAACCATTATAATATGAAGTTTCTTGACCTGTTTTTTTATCAGCCATTTTTAGGCGTAAATATTGCTCAGTTCTTTGATACTTTGTGCAATAACTTTATTCGTAACGCGATAACAGCAGCAGTAATTTTCGGAATAATTGATGTCGAAAATAATGTTGCTGTATCATCTTTAATGGTTGGCATTTTGATGCTACCTTCATTTTTGTTTATGGCCACTGCAGGAGAAATTGTTGATAAATATCCTAAAGATGCTGTAATCAAAATATTAAAATTTTTGCAATTATTTGCAGCTGTTTTAACTTGCATAGGTTTTTTATCTCACAATATTTGGATTTTACTTATTTCACTTTTTTTCATGGGAACATTTGCCGCATTTTTAAGCACGTCAAAATATAGCATTTTACCTGATATATTGCCTCAGAGCAATCTGTTAGCCGCAAACGGTTTGATGCAAATGATGGTGTTCCTTGCCATTTTAGGAGGAACAATTCTTGGCGGAATTATCTTTTCATTTGAACCATATCTATTGTACGCTATCTTAATTATTGCATCAATACTAGGGTTTGTCTTTGCTTTATTGATACCTCGTCAACCTAAATGTTCTTCTGATATAACCGTTAACAAAAATTTGATAAAAGCTACAATTAAAAACCTTTCTTTTACAATGAGCCATAAAAACATTGCGTTCTACATCTGCGCAATTTCATGGTTTTGGTTTGTAGGAACAGTAATGATATCAATAATACCAACATTTACAAAAGTTATTGTTAATGGAAACAATGCCATTTTTACATTGTTTATAATCTTATTTACTGTCGGATTAAGCTTAGGTACAATCTCTTGTCAAGCCATATCAAAAGGCAAAGTTTCCGATAATTTTATTTTACCATGCTTAATTTTGATTATATTTTCTTTACTTGATTTAGCCTTTGCCTCAGTAAATTATGTTCCGGCAAACGATACAATTGCTTTGAAACCTTTTATAACACAATGGCAAGGTATACATATAGTTTTAGGAATGCTTACATTTTCATTTGCCGGAGGCATTTATATTGTACCATTAACAACAATGCTACAAATACTTTCACCAAACAACTCCAGAGCAAAAATTATTGCATCTAACAACATTATCAATGCCCTGTTTATGATTATAGGTAGCGGGCTTTGCGCAATCTTGTTATTATTAAAAGCTCAAGTTCCTATAATTTTTATAATACTTGCTTTATTAAATTTTATTGTTTTTGTTGTATATATTTTGCTAAATAAAGCAAAAAAAACTTAAAAGAGTCATTCTGATATGGATTAAAAGCTGTTTATTTATTTTTACCGCAATCTTTTTGGTTTAAAATACTTTTGCTTGTTGCTGCCATCTCAATATCCAGTTCTTTTCTGCGTGTCTGAACAGCTAAAAAGAAGGCATCTATTTTTTTGAATATATTTTCTTGAGAAAGGTTATTTAACTCAGCATCATTATCACTTTTAAATTTTTTATAGTCCGCATGAATAATTTTTATAGCTTCTTGTTCTTTTAATTTTCCGTTTTCCCACTTACTTTCATCTTCATACAGACCATGTAAATCTTTTTCAGAAAATACAGGAGCATATAACGAAATGCTGTAATAACATCTGTCCTCAGCATCGTTGTCTTTTACGGAATTTATCTTGCGTATTAAATTTTGAGCTCTTTTTAATAATGCTTCATCACTCACCTTTGAAGCGGCATACTCTCTTTCAGGTTTTATATAAAAATCATTAATGATATTTTTTACCTTGTCTATATCTACATCATATAACAAAGCCAAACAAGCACTATCACTAATATCTCGTCCATGATTATTAGGTTTATTAAATTGAAATTTTTCAGAGATTAGCTTATCTGCAATTAACATTTCCAAATTTAACGTTTGTATATTTGCACCATCTAACACTGTTATCTCAGAATTTTCTTTTATATATCCTCTAGGTATAGGGCTTGTATTGTTTTCTTTCCTGCCGAACATTTTTGTTTGCGTTTCGCCAAAATATTCTTGAGATCCGAATGCATCATGAAACGCTTGCGTATATGCAAAATTATTTGGAACGCCATATAGTTCAAAATCAGAATGAGATCTGTATGGAATGGCATGCAAATATTTATTGTGCTTTGTCCTGCCTACAATATCTCCTCTGATGGCAATTTCTGTCCCCCAACCCTTTCCGGGCAAAAAGAAATAACGTCCTTTTTGTGGCTGAACACTAAGAGCTAAGGCTGTCTTTTCATAAAAGCTATCAATAGTTGGCATCAAAATGCCTTTCTTTTCATCTGTTGTTTCCATAACCTTTTTCTCTTATATAAGCCAACCTTGCGACAATAATTATTTGTTATTGCGATACATAAAGCCACTTCTTTTCGGCTACTTTAGTTTATTTTATGGTATCATTGACAAAATGCAAATGCAACAAAAAAATCAGCACAATATCAAACCCTCAAAATTGAAAGCATATAACAAATAGCAAACAAGCTGTAATCATATATATTGCTTTTTGTTAAATATTGAATTATTATAATCGCAATTTCGTTTTTTGTATTTTATACCAAGAACAATATAACATTAAACATCGGAGAACTTTTATGAAATTTGTTCAAAAACTTAAAGATTTTTTTTATTGGGAAATTTTCAACAGATTAAAAGGTAATAACCAAGATGTTGTTTGCGCAATTATTGTAAATCAAGATCAAATATTGGCTCAAACAGCTCAAAAAAACGCACTTATTGACACTAATGACACTCAATATGTTGTTCCCGGAGGTAAAGTAGAACCGGGCGAAACACTAAACGCCGCAGTTCATCGTGAAATTAAAGAAGAAACCAACCTTAACATTGATATTATAAAAAAATTAGGAACAACCCGTAATAATAAATATCAGCTTCATTGGTTTGTATGCGCCCCGACTGATTTATCTTTATTAAAGGTTGTTGAACCTCTTAAACAAAAAGAACTTAAATGGATTGATTTGGACGATACTTCAATAAACTGGACACCAAAAAATTTTGAGGCATTAATGAAATATAAAGCTCAAATTAAAAACATTCAAAAAAACCTTAAATAAAACAAACCATTTAACCTAAAACAACGTTTTAAAGGTAAATCTATGACAATAGAACAGTTAAAAAAACTTATTATTTATTCTATTTTAATGTGTACTGGCATATTTTTAAGTATTTACATGAAAAATGAAAATGTATGGGATTTTGCAAATTATCATTATTACAATGCTTTTGCTTTTTTAAATGATCGTTCAACTTTAGATACTGTGCCAGCAACCATAAATACATTTTTTAACCCAATTATAGATATTCCTCTTTATTTTTATATTGAATATTTCAACGATTATCCGAATATTATATTCGCATTGCAAGGTATTTGGTGTGGTTTATTTTTATTGATACTTTATAAAATTTGTATTTTGTTTTTTGAAAATAACACCAATGGCATGCGCCAGTCTTTACTTGTTGTACTTTTAACCGTCACAGGGCAAGCTACTTTAAAACAAATTGGTTCTTCAGCAAATGAAATTACTGTCAGCTTTTTCATTTTATGGGGTTTTTACATATTATTTAAAATGATTAAGTTTCCCTCAGAACAAGCGCTAACAAAATTTTTGTTAGCAGGATTTATTATGGGAATTGGCCTTGGGTTAAAACAAACAGTTGTCATCTATTGCGTGGCATCTGGGCTAACCCTGATAATTTGTTATCAATATTTGAATAAGCCCTTCAAAAGTATATTCTTTTTTGCTTTAGGTGGTTTAATTAGCTATCTAATCATAAATGGATACTTTATGTATCAATATTGGGTATTATATGGTAATCCATTTTTTCCTTTTTTTAATGGAATATTTAATTCTCCATATTTCTTTGACTTTAACTATAGAGATGCAAAATTTATTCCATCTGCACTAGAATTTTTTATTTTTCCTTTTACATGGAATATAAATCCTTATGCCATTGCTGAAATGCCTTATTATGATATAAGATTAACTCTCTATTATGTGCTACTTATATCTATATTCATAAAATTGATATTAAATAAGAAATTCATACATTTTTATACCCAAAAAAAGCTTTTAACAATTGTTTATATATTTACATGTCTTAGTTTTTTAATATGGATGGGACTTTTTTCAATTATGCGCTATACCATTATAATTGAAGCAACAGGTAGTTTACTTTTAATATACCTATTTAGCCATCTAAAAAATAAAATTTTACAAGTTCTAAAATTTATAATTGTAAGTGTATTAGTATTAAATTCATATTTTTATTCTTCTTGGGGATATATAAAAGGTCCTAAATATATTGATATGATGAACATATCATTACCTGAAAACACTCTCATTAAAATATATGGTCCTCCTAGCTCATTCATTATTCCTATATTATCAAAAAATCAAAATTTTAAAACTGTAAGTTATATGC
Organism: Alphaproteobacteria bacterium; assembly: GCA_045611785.1. Taxonomy (GTDB): domain Bacteria; phylum Pseudomonadota; class Alphaproteobacteria; order RF32; family CAG-239; genus JAFTYO01. Next base: position 45,533 of record JAZKXV010000006.1, on the reverse strand, counting down.
CTAAATGTACTAGAGAAAACAAACTTTGTATTAATGGTAAAGGTTCAGATTTTATTGAATATGGACCATTTTTGGAAAATCGAAATAAAATAGAACAAGAGCATGTAGGACCTATTATATACATTTATGATAAATTTCATATGGATGTTTTTCAAACAAAATCTCAAGTTATCGAAAATTATCGTCAAAGATTTAATTTATGTAACAGAGCAATTAAAAAGAGATTATTTAAAAATAAATATCAATGTCTGAATATGCCTGTAGCAAAATATAAAAATGATATTGAAATAGCTGAAAAATATATTCCTTATGAAGATATTGTTTTTAATTATACATGTAAATATTTACATAATTCTATAAATCATAATATAAAAATATGTGTACCCAAAAAACTTAAAACTCAAATTTTAGGAGAATAAAATGACTGATAGCATCGCTGTCTTAATACCTTGCTATAATGAAGAAAAATCAATTGTAAAAGTAATTAACGATTTTAAAAAATATCTGCCTGAAGCTGAGATATATGTTTACGACAATAATTCTACAGATAAAACATTTGAGTTGGCTACAAAAGCAGGGGCAATTGTACGCAAAGAACCAATGCAAGGCAAAGGTAATGTAATCCGTAGAATGTTCGCAGATATTGATGCTGATATATATGTTATGACTGATGGAGATGAAACTTATGATATCAAACGAGCTCCGGAACTCATTAGTACATTAAAAGAAAATCAAATTGACATGTTGGTTGGTAGTAGAAAAGAAACTAATCTTGAATGCTATCGTTCCGGACATCGTTTTGGAAATGTATTACTAACAAAACTGGTGCAAACATTTTTTCATCACAAGTTAAAAGATATGTTATCAGGTTATCGAGTATTCTCAAAAAGGTTTGTTAAAACATTTCCCGCTCAATCAATGGGATTTGAAATAGAAACCGAGCTAACTGTTTATGCTTTATCTTCTAAATTACCTATTATGGAGGTTGAAACTGATTATTTTGCCAGACCACAAGGATCTTTCTCAAAACTTTCAACATATAGAGATGGAATACGTATTTTAAAAACAATCATAACACTTGTTAAAGAAGAAAGACCTCTTCTATTCTTTAGTCTTATTGCTCTTTTCTTTTTTGCAATAGCTGTAGGATTGTCATTACCTATTTTAGTCGAATATATAAAAAGCGGACTTGTACCACGCTTACCGACCGCTGTATTAATTACTGGCATATCAATTTGTTCAGTTGTTTGTATGCTTATAGGTTTTGTTTTAGATAGTATTGCTAATGCCAAAAAAGAAGCCAGACGACAAGCTTACCTTAGATACAAGATATAAAAATATTCTGATGCTATAATAGCGTAATCGACCTAAATGAAATATTTTTGATTATCATAAGGATGTAAAAATGAAAACAATTTTACAAAATTCAGTTCTTATATTACTGATAGGAATATTTTCTTTTATTGGATACATATCAATTTGGTATGTACATCTGATTGGAAATGTAGAATTTGATAAAATTATGTTCCATATCTTTATGCCACTAAAACAGGCTCATATTGATTGGATGGAAGGCATTTGTTTTCCAATTTATTTAACAATCTTGAACATTTTAGGTATAGTGTACGCTTGGTATAAATTTTCTGATCATTTTACTAAAAAGAATCAATCAGATTTTAAAGGGTTAGAACAAATAGATTTTAGATATGCCGGTAATATTCATAGAAAAGTATACAACAGTTTTATAAATTCAAGCATTACTCCTATAAAAATGACTTATAGAAAATTTTCAGTTTTTGATATGTTCCCTACTATTTTAGCAGCACTTGGAGCCCAAATAGAACGTAACAAACTAGGTTTAGGAGTTAATTTATTTTCTGATGAAAAGACTTTGCTCGAAGAATATGATTTAAACTATATTTTTAATGAATTAAGAAAGAAAAGTCATTTTTATAATAATCAGCTGCTATATAAACAATCTTTATAAATCACAAAAACTTTATTTTATGAAAGTATCAAACCATGGTAAAATATAGAATTATCGGCAACATGACAGGAAACTCTATGGACGCTATAGATTTAGTTTTGACTGAATTTGATGGCGATATAATGCAAGATATTTGCACTTATACCAAACCATATTCTAAACAAATGCAAGATAAAATTGAATATTTAAGAGCAAAGGTTTTTAATAAGTCTCGCTCAGAAATTGAATCTATTGCCGATTTTTATGATATCCATGATGATTATGTTAAACAAATTGCCGAATGCATTAATGAAATGTGTGAGAAATATAATATTGATAAAAGCACCATTGATGCAATTGGATTTCACGGCAAAACGTTAGATCATAATCCGCCTTCAAAAGCAAAAACAGACGGCACCCTTCCCTACACTCTACAAATTGGCTCAGGACAAATGCTTGCAGACTTAACCAAAATTCCGGTTGTGTATGATTTTCGTTCTGATCCATTAATGGCCGGTTTTGACGGTGCTCCGTTAGTTCCGCCTCATAATGCGCATATTTCAGCCACCGAAGGCAATGGTTGCTATTATAACGGCGGTAATACATCTAATTTTGCTTTAATAATTAATTCTCAAGCTATAATAGGTGCTGACGCAGGACCTTTTAACGAATATATTGACAGTTATATCAGAACATTTACCGATGAAGCTTTTGATAAAGACGGAATGTTTGGTAAAAAAGGAAACTTAGATAAAAGTCTTTTGCAAAAATTATTTGATTTTGGTCGTAAATATTATGAAGCACCTTTACCAAAATCAGGTGATCCGGCTTATTATTATAAAAATCAAATTTTTCAATATATTGAACAAGAAAAATTTAACTTTAATGATGTTGTTCATACTTTTGAATATTTTGCAGCCTACATTGCCGTACAAGCTTTGAGCTTGGTTCCTGATAACATACAAATGCCTCATGATATGATTTTATTTGGAGGCGGATGGAAAAATCCTGTTGTCAAAGAAAGTTTTGAGCAATTATTACAAGGTAACGGATATATTTTACCTGAGCATCAGGAACAATTCAGCAAATTACAAAAACGTTTTGCAAAGAGTCCTAAAGTGCGTAATTCAACTTTTGGCGATTATATGGAAGCCAGACTTTTTGCTGATTTAGCTCGCTACAAATTAGATAATAAAGCATGGGAAATTCCTGAAATTATGCAACAAAAAAAGTCTGTTATTTGCGGAAAAATTGCAACCCCAAGCCAAATTAAAGAAAAATATGCAGATAGCATTAATCGTGCGGCAAAAGGTTGGCAAACCGAAAATCTCTAATAAAATAAATAAAAGAGCAATTTCAACAAGTTACAATGACTTATTATTTTAAATTATTAACTTTAACCAACATAGAAATCTTATGAGTTTCTTTTGGTTCTAAACTGACAAACAAATCTCCTTGGTTTGCCGGCTCAACGCATATAAAGTTTTTATACTGCCCTTGGCTCATTTCTTTTAAATCTTTGTTCGGGTTCCAAACAATTGTTGAGTTTGATTTGCTTTTTTCTAAAGTGATAATTCTATTTAGATCGTTGTCTACTATTTGAACATTATCTTTATGATTTATAAAGGCTGCATCAAATTCGCTATCAATGCTTAAATCTTTTTCCAAGTGATAAATCTTACCATCAAGAGCATCGCGATATTTATGTCCGCCAAGGCCTTTAATTATAACATTATCTCTATTTCCGACATAAAAATATGCATGAAGAGCTTCGCTAAACTTAAACACCTCTTCACCATAATTATATGTTTCTAAGCAGCATTCTAATTTATCGGTGATTTTTATATTAAGTGTTGCATTAACATTAAGCGCAAATTTTGCATCAGGTTGCAAAAACAATGTTGCTTCAATTTTATTTTCATCAACAAATACAGATTGCAAACTCCAATTTGAGAGCCTGGCAAAACCATGTCTTGGCAAATCAGAATTAAGAGCTTCTTCAGCAAACCTCGGCCAGCAAACAGGTACCCCACCGCGAATAGCTTGAACATTATCAAAACTATTTAAATCTCCAACCCAAAAAACATCATATTTCTGGTTTTTAGGACGATACGATAAAATATTGCCTCCAAAAAGAGATATTTTACACTCTGCCAACTCATTACTTAAAACTATAAAATTATTATTTGAAGACATTTTTGCCCCTATTCTTAGTTATTTTTTACGAACAAATTTATATATATCAATTTCTTTTTCGTTTTTCAGCTTCATCTCTGATATATCATAATATTGTTCCAGAAAAGTCTTTATATATGGAACAAGTAAAGTTTTATATTCCACATAAATAATATCATATTCACAGACATTAATTTTTGATAAAGATGTATCCTCTTTTCCTTGTACATAATTATTATACAGACGTAACTGATTAACATCTAATATATATTTAACACCATATTCACATGGCATATGCTTAATTTTATTTAATGTATCGAAATATTTATTTTTGTCGTCAATATTTTTATATTCACTAAAAAAAGTCGCATTGTAATTATCTTTTACCTGATATGATATGACATCTGCATTATTTAAATTATACACACTTAAAAAATTTAAACTGTAAAACCAAATTAATGTTTTGTTTTTTTCTGCATCTTTTTTATATTGATCTAAAAGCTCTTTATATCCAGAAAATTCATATTTTAAATCGTTAGAACTAAAATACAAATAATTATAAAGGGCATATAAAGACAACATCCCAATTATCATAAAAGTAATTAGTGTTGTTTGATTAAATTTTCTACATATTAACTTTATATTATGCGTATTTATTTCAGCTATAAAAGCAACAACCAAAACTATCAATTGTGGTATAAACACAAAGAAATATCTTATTTCCGTAATAGAACCTTTAGGATTTATTACTGAATATAACCAAGATATCGTCCATATAAAAAATATACTAAAGATAGAAAAAACATACGGAGAAAAATATCCTTTTTCTGTTTTTGTTTTCTTAAAAAACATAAATAAAGCACATATTGCTAAAACAGAGACAAGCTTATTACCTAAAACATTATATATGAGTTGAATAAAATATAAATAACTCTCAGATCTACCCCAATAAGATAAAAAATCATACTTATGATTAAGCAAAAGTAAGATCAACCACGGAAGAAATAAGAAAAAACAAATAAAATATGACAGGATAAATTTGATATTAAGTTTTTTATTCATAAAATAATATAAATCCATCAAACCATAACTGGCAACCATCAAACTGCCATACCAATGAGAGTATGTTAAAAATGTCAGTGATATACCATATTTAATAATATTTTTAGCGTTTAAGTTATCCAACCTTTTATAATACAAATAAAATGAATATGCTGAAAAAAACAGCATAAAAGCATAAGGTCTAACTCTTAAAGAAATAAATAACACAATTGGAGCACAACAGAAAATTATCCATACCGCAATTTTATATATTTTACCATAATATTCTGATACAAGCTTTTGGATATAATACATAGCACCCATCGTGGCAAGCACTGAAGGTAACCTAAGCCATTCGGTATTATCTGACACCATATAAAATATATATAAAAACACATAATATAATGGTAAGTTATAAATTGTAGTTGTAAGCTCATGCAACATTTCAAAAAATGATGTTTTATGCACATACATTAGTGTCCATGTTAGTTCATCGTGCCAGTAACCGACACTTAACGAAACATACATACAATAACAAAAAAACAGAGCATAAAAAACATAATCTATATAATTTTTATGCAAAAAAGATAAAATTTTACCAATCATAAAATTTTCCTATATTGCCACATTCTAAAAATACGATATTTACTTAGAATAAGATAGTTACAGCCAAAATTTTCGGCGCACAAACCATCGTGTGAATATCTATCTCCTATTACATACATATCCTTTTTTTGTAAGCCATGCTTATTTGAAATATATTCTAAACCTTCAGGCGACGGCTTATGATGTATGATATTAATATTATCGCAATAATATTGTCCTAAACAACTTAAATTAAGGCATTGTAATTTTTGCTCGGTTGGATAATCTGAAAAATAAATAACCTTTTTATTCGATAAAAAGCTGATTAATTTCTTATCAGCAAACAGCCTAATCCATTTTAAAGGCCTTAATATCATCCATTCATTAACCGTTCTATTAACATACTCCACATCAAATTGATTTTTTTGTGCAAAATCAAAATGGTTAATTTGGGTACCATGTTTATGATATTTCCTATATTTATAAATTAAAAGTATGTCTTTATACTTATTTAGATGAAACAGCATATACCACATCATTTCAAATATCATCATCAAACGCACCGGAGTGTGAAAATACAAAGTTCCGTCCACATCAACGACATAAAATTTATCTTGTTTGTCAGACATTTAGCGCATCTCTATTAAGACATTGTTTAACAAAAAGTGCAAACAAGGTATTTTAACAAACAACAATACTAATGTAAGAAGACCTATGAAAAATAAGTACAATACCAACTTTTTCTCACGAAACAACTTTTCCGGTCTTTGTGTAGATGAATCCTTAGAAAATGCCAACTTAAAGTAATAACAATATAGCACGCATATAAATGGTATGAGCAACAAAAGTTCAATTCTGTATTTTATTAAAAAAATACCTGTAAAAAAGATTGATACCATTGCATAAAAAAGAGACTGAATATTGAGCGTTTCTTCGGTATAATATTTGAAAGATTTTCTATACTGTCCGGCCAACTCTGCATTGCCTATCATTTTATATTCTGAAAAACGTTTTACAGCCATTAAAAATGCGCCGGCAAACCAATATCCTAACAACAAACTGATTGGCGGAAAATATGCTGATGTAATTAAGAACCAGCCAATCATTAATCTTATTGCCATATTAAAAGATTCTGATAAAACATCGATATATGCAATATCCTTACTTCTTACAGGTTCTACATTATATATTATACCCATAACAGCAAGTAATAAGTTTAAATAAAAGAGTATATTTGATACGCATATCGAACCGATTAAACCAAGCCCTGCCAACAAAAGCCATTCAAGCATTATGTATTTAAATTGTACAGAGGTTTGAACTAAAGGTCTTTTTTTCTTTATAGGATGAAACTTATCAAATTTTGCATCAAGATACTCATTTATAACATAGTTAGATGATGCTATTAAGCATGTAGAAACAAAACCTAGTATAAAATTAAATACAGATATATTTGCAAGATTGGTATGACATAGCACTATTGCAACTGCACTTCCCGGTAAAATAAACAATTGTTTTATATAATGATCCAACCTTGCGATTTTAATATAAGGTTTTAATTTATCATACAAAATAGACATATTACACACTTTTAAATCTCCATTATTTTTTACGAGTATCGTATGAAAATAATATAATATAATTTTATAATGTAAAATGTATTCTGTTTAATATGTGAATAAAACGTTAAGGTATGTTTTTGGGTTTTATTAACTTCATTTTTACAAATCAAAACTATAATAGCATAGAATTAAAGTATACTTTTTGAAGGAATCGACAATGTTATTAAAATCCATTCGTTTTGGCGTGTTAGGCTTTGGTTGTTTAATTAGCGTTAAAGTAGCTCAAGCATATAGCTTAGCCCCTGAAAATTTTAATGCCCTTTATTCTTTGGCTGCAAGCGGCAATGTATCAAGCATAAACTATGCAAAAGCGAGAGGATTAAGGATTGATTCGGTTAATAACAATGGCGATACTGGATTATGCGTTGCTGCCAGAAGAAAAGATAAAACAGCATTCAGATCATTTTTGCAAGCAGGTGCAAACCCCTCTCATCCGTGCACATGGAGTATTGCAGGATATAATGAATTTGTACAAGAAACATATAAAAAGCCTACAAAAAACAATGATACTGCAAAAAGAAGCTTTTACGGTATTGAAAATGCCGCAGCCACAACAGCTATCGGTGGGATGAGCCTTGCCTCAAAAGCGTTAATAGGTACAGGCATTATAGCTGCAGGAGCTGGTGTAGGAATGGCCGTAGGTGGCGGCGGTGGCGGCGGTTCAGACCTGGACCCAAATTGTAAATATGGTAACTGGAACAATGGTGTTTGCATATGCCATAACGGATATGCCGGTGAAAAATGTGACGAATGTGATGTGGTTGGCGGTTATGATCATTTTGGGCAAGAAGGATGCTATAAACAATTAGAATGCGGAGCTGACGGTAAACAAGTTGGTTCAACTTGTGTATGCAACAAAGGTTATGCCGGACCAGCTTGCGGAGAGTGCGCTGAAGGCTTTGGCAGAAGCGTTGAGGGTATTTGCACACGAAAAGAAAAGGAAAAAGTGGTCGGTAACTATAAAATCAACAGCAACTTCAACGATTATGTAGTTAAAAACAGTTCTTCGCCAGATATTCAGGAGCCTTCGCCTAATGGTTACGAAACATACTCTTACATTAATGTAGAAAACACTCGATATACCGATGTATACGGCATGTTTTATGACTCGGATAAAACGCCTCACGATTACATATTAGAACAACAATATTTTGCCAACGGCTTTTTACAGCCCGGCGTAGTAGTAGAGTATGTTGAAGAAGCTGACTATGTCTATAATGCTGATGGAACTATTGCTTGGTACCATCCTGCCAATTCTGAAAATCCTGATGATGCTACTCCACCAGATTCTCAAGATGCTAAACAAGCTGGTTATATAAGGGATGGAAAAGCTTATATTATTAGTGGTGGCGAAGAAAAATTAGCAGGAACAGTGGTACAAGAGATTGCAAGAGACAATGAAGGCAATATTATTGGTACAACTATGACTGTTAAAGATTCTTCAGGAACAATAATTGGTTATGCCTATAAAATAGGTACTTCGAATGTTGAACATGAGTACGTAAAAGTTAACAAAGACTCAGTTGTTAATGTTACAAACAAAAGCGATAGCTATACATATGGTTTGTACTCTAACAATGCAGACACTATATATAATCTCTATCTTAAATTTACTAAAGATGGCAAAATTATGAGTAAAATTTCGGATCCGAATAACCCAAATGAAGATAACCAAGGAAAAAATCGTGCCGAAGTAACCATTAACAACACCGGAGATGGCGAAGTTTACGGAATGTTCGGAAACAAAAAGCTCTACTCCGGCGACATTGAAGTTTCGGGATCTGTTGAAGGAAAAGCTCATGCAATATCGATAATTAATGTTATAAACAATGGCAAAGGTAGTGCCTATGGCATGTACAATAATCGAAAAGATGGAGAAATATATAATTTAGCCAAACGTGAAGAAACTGAAAAGTACGTAATAGATTTAACATCTACAATTAATGTTACAAACAATGGCTCAGGTAAAGCATATGGCATATACGGACTTGGAAAAATTGAAAACTCAGGAAACATTAACGTTCTTACAAACACTGGCGATGCTTTTGGTATTTATACAAAAGGTGGAGAAATTACAAACGTTAAAGACATGAACGAAAACGTGGCATCATCTGCTATTGTAGCCACAAGTAATGCCGGTAACGCATATGGAGCATATATTGAAGGCGGAAAAATTATAAATGGACGTATTATAGAAGCTAACGCTTTAGGAGAAACCGGAAACGCATATGGTATATATGCTACAAAAACAAAAGATACAGACGTAACTGTTGAAAACACCTCAGGTGTTGTAGCAACGAGTAAAAATGGTGATGCATATGGTATATATAACTATAGAGGATCCGTAACAAACTCTACTCAACGTTATGAAATTATTGTAACTGCAGAAAATGGAACTGCATATGGTATATATAGTGACGGAGGCAGTGTGACAAACTCCGGCAAAATCATTGTTTACGGTAAAGATAGCAATGACACTGAAACAAACAATGGCGAAGGAGGCTCTTCTACCTTTGAAGAAGAAGCTGGCACAGGCGATGAACCAACTGAAGGCGACGACGTTGTGGAAGACGATAGTCAAAATCATTACAGCTTTGGTATTTATGCAACCAATGGTACAAAAGTTACAAACACCGGAGAATTCTTGTTTAACATTAGCGGTTCCGTGCTAAACAATGAAAACAAAGATGAATATTGCAACAAATATGGTTGTAAAACTCCGGCCGGAGGATATGCAATTTATTTAACAAACGGAGCAAAATTTGTTAATGCAGGTAACGTAGAAAGCGATACAAACCTAGATTTAGGTGAAGGCGGAACTCAGCTTGCTGAAAACGGCTCATTTAGTGCAACATCATTATCCGGAAACTTAGAAGTTGCTTCAAGTGTTGTAAGCTCAGGTTTTGATAGCAGTTATATTGTGTCTGATGCAATCAAATCTGATGACACAAGCAAACTCAATATTATCTCTGAATCTGCCTTGTTTGATGCAACCCTAGTAGGAACTGACGTTGTATTAAACAAAAAAGATTTCAGTGAAGTTATTAACGACTCTAAAATTGCAAAGTTTTTAGAAGATAACTATGCATTATCAAATAATGAAAAATTGTTCTCTGAGTTAAAATCTAAGGCAAGCTCAAAAGAACTAAATTCTGCAATGAACGACTTTATCGGTCAAGATGCGATATCTCGCTTTGCTGATGAAGACTTAATTTTGCAAAACGAACTTAACTTTGATTTGAACGAAAATCTGTATAAGTTAGCAGATGATAAGTTTTCGTTCTCATCTCAAGTAGCTTCCGGTGCATTTGATAAGTCTGTCGGAAAAACACAATATGCAATTTCCGGTAAGAAAATCGGAAAAACAAAAGTGCATGTAGGTTTAGCTATTTCTGATGTTAAAACGAAAAACTCTTACGACTCCGATGTTCGTAAAAGCAGCAACTATCAGTTTATGACACCAATGCAATGGAAGAGCAACGGATTTAACACTATCGTAACTCCTAAAATTGCTTATTCATATGGTTCATACTCAAGAGATGGATACCAAGGTGAAGATTATAAAGGAAAAATTGAAAAACAAATGCTCGGCGTATCTTCACAATTAAAATATCCGATAAACATTAAAGGATTTAACTTAATTCCGACATCTGAAGCAAATGTAATGGCTTACAGAACAAAAATTTCAGAAGATGACAAACAGTTTAGTTTATCATCAGTTGATGAAAACACATATTCTGCTTCTGTCGGTTTTGGCGCATACTTATCAAAAGACCTTAACGAATCTGATAAAAATCGATTTAACTTTATGGCCGGTGCAATGTTATATCACGAATTTGCAAATCCATATGACTTAAAAATGAAGATGAACAATATGAAAGGTCACTTTATGCTTACCGATGAAAAACGTAAAGACAACTATATGGTCTTAAGATCTAAGTTCTCATACAATATGGATAAAGCTTCTATTTATGGTGATGTATTATCTTATATTGATAGCGAATATAGAACACAAGCTAACATTGGCTTCAAATATAACTTTTAATAAAGGATGATACAGATGCTAAGCATATGGCAGATAATAAAAATATTGACTCTTAAAATTTTTGTGGATAAATTGAACAAAATATTTTTATATAAAGGAGACTATTATGAAGTCTAAAACTTTTCTTTTAGCTTTTGCGCTTTTTATGGGAGGTTGTGTTGCAACCCCTACCAAACAACCAGTTTGTAGCGGCAACCTATTAAGAGGATGCCAACCTGTTGTTTATTTTAATTTGAATTCTGTTTATTTAACTCCTGACACTAAAGCGAATCTGGATTGGGCCTACGAAAAAATGAAACGTTGGCCTGAAAAGCATATGAGTGTTGTGGGGCATACTGATGCGTACGGATATCCGGATAAAAACTTAGTTTTATCTAAAAAACGTGCGCAAGTGGTAAAAGAATATCTTGTCAATAAAGGAATTAATCCGGACCGTATAACCACTTCTTTTAAGGGAGAAATGGAACCGGTTTGTTCAAAGACTGCTTGTCAAGAGCTTAATCGTCGGGTTGAAGTAAAAATTCAAACCCCTAACTCAGGTTTGGGTTTTTAACTAAAATATGGCCCTCTAAAGCTATATACATACCTAGCCTATAATTTTATAAGGAGTAACTAATGAATATTAAATCATCAAAAAAATCTTTATACGATTTGAAGATTTTTAGATCAGTTCTATTAGGAACAGTTGCAGGCGTAATTTGTATATCTACAAATGCTATTGCCCAAGACTTAACAATAGCTACTGATGGCACTGTCACAGGTGTGAATAATACCTCTGAAAACATAGATTTTTCAGTATATACTGCTGAAGAAGCGCAAGCTATATTTGCCGAAAAACAACAATGGGTAGATAAAACTTTAGGTATTGATTCTGCAGATCCAAATGCTGTTAACAATGAATATGTTAATACTAACTATTTAAATCAAGCTACTACATTAACAGGTGCTGATGTTGCTTTAGATTCTGCCATTAAAGAAAATGCAGACAACATAACTGCTAACAGAGCTGATATTGATACTAACGCCGCTAATATCGCTACTAATGCAGGCAACATAGCTGCTAACAGAGCTGATATTGATACTAACGCCACTAATATCGCTGCTAATGCAGACAACATAGCTGCTAACAGAGCTGATATTAATGCTAACAAAGATGCTATTGCAACAAAACAAGATACATTACAAGCTGGTGATATTACTACAGAATTGCTAGCTGATAAATCTGTAACTGCAGATAAATTAAGTGCGTCTTTACAAAATAAGCTTGATCAAATTACTGCAAATACAGCTAATATAGCAACAAATACTGCCAATATTACATCTTTAGAAACAACCGTTGCTTCACACGAGAGCACATTAAATGGTTTAGTTGTCGATGTTGCACAACAAGGTAGTGATATCGCTCAAAACAAAGCTGATATAGCTGCTAATACTACAAACATTACTCAAAATACTAGCGATATTGAAGCGAATAAAAATGCTATAGCTCAAAACGCTAGTGACATTAATGATAATACAACTGCTATCAATAAAAATGCAACTGATATAGCTGTAAATGCTACAAATATTGCTAACAATGCAAAAGATATTGAAGCTAACGCTGAGGATATTGCTACAAATGCTGCTGATATCGCTCAAAACAAAGCTGATATAGCTGCTAATACTGCAAATATTGCTAACAATGCAAAAGATATTGAAGCTAACGCTGAGGATATTGCTACTAATACTGCTGATATCGCTCAAAACAAAGCTGATATAGCTGCTAATACTGCAAACATTGCTAACAATGCAAAAGATATTGAAGCTAATGCTGAGGATATTGCTACAAATACTGCTGATATTGCTCAAAACAAAGCTGATATAGCTGCTAATGCAGACAACATAGCTACTAACAGAGCTGATATCGATACTAATACTGCTAACATTGCTACTAATGCAGACAATATAGCTGCTAACAGAGCCGATATCGATACTAACACTGCTAACATTGCTACTAATGCAGATAATATAGCAGCTAACAGAGCTGATATCGATACTAACACTGCTCACATTGCTACTAATGCTACTAATATTGCTAATAATGCTGAAGCTATTGCTGCAAGCTATGTTGCTATCGGCGATAGAAATTATACAAGCACAAATTATGTAACATCAAACAGCGATTTATCATCTGCTATCAGTTCTTTAGATAGCAACCTCGGCCGTGTTGAAGGTCAAGTTAACTATTTAGAACGTAAAACCAATAAACTTGACCATGAAATGAGAGAGGGTTTTGCTAGTATGGCTGCATTATCTGCTTTAGTACCTAATGCAAGATCTGCCGGCGATACTCAAGTTTCTGTTGGTACAGGTTATTTCCGTGGTAAAACAGGTTTCGCTCTTGGTGCTTTCCACCACGTTAACGACAACGTTTTACTCAATGCAGGTGCTGCTTACGGCGGAAGCAATTCCACAACACTTAAAGGTGGTGTAACTTTCGGGTTCTAATTATAAACATCAACCCCCTGCTCTTTATGCAGGGGGTTTTATTATATGTAAAAAACTTATTTATCTTGTTCTGATTTTATCTTTGTCATTATTGATGATAACCTACGCAATTTAAAATCTTTATGTTCTTCAACCATATCATGAATATTGTATATATGTTTAATTTGAGCCAAAGTTATTTCCACATCAGCTAGCTCATCAGCAATATTTTCAACATTGCCTCTGTCTCTGAGCTCTTTACATAACTCTTTTATAAGCTCAGACATTTCTTCTATTACCATAACTTTTTGTGATGTAATACCAAACAATTCAATGGCTTCTTTATATACTTCTTGCTCTTGTTGCTTTTCCATATCTTTTCTCCTTAACATATTAAGGTTAGATTATTTACAGCTACAATTCAACGATTTTTATCAGCTTATCCATTAATCCAAATAAGCAATCTATGCAACACAGACACCTAAACAATTATTGACAAATTGTATATTTTATTGTAACTTGGTTACAATTACAAATTTTTTTTCCAACAATTATGAAACACTTCAAACTTTCTCACGTTCCGTACGTGAAGACTTCTGCGGAAGAAATCAACCTTCTTCAATCCAAAGATCTGTTGGCGCAGAAATTACACATATTGTGGTACGGTTTCCGTTCTACAGAAGGTCAAATAGCGTTTGCAACGCTCGGCTCAGACGAATATATCAGATTGCAAAATCTGTTATATGGTAACATTTGGTGCGATTTGGCGGCTGAAATTTTGTATTCAAGAAATTTGTTGCAAAAACCAACCGAAGAAGATTGCATCATACAAAAACAAGGTGTTTGCCTCTGGCTTCACAATTCGTTGTTTGCACATCGTGGGAGCGAAGAAAACTATGGAAAATTGCAAATGGCCGGAATGTCTTACGGCCTGGTTCCAAGTAAAATCGCAACCGAAGAAGAGCAATTGCAATGGCTAAAAGAAGATAGCATTGAAAAAATGTATTCTTACAAAGGCCCTTGGATTGGTAAAGCTGCTATTGAGTTTTTGAAAAAAGCTCCTGAAGTTGCCATTATCAAACAATTGCGCTATCGAACCTTAAAAACCGAAGCCGAACAACTTGCTTTAATCGACAGAGAAATTGATAGAAATTCAAACATTCTCTTGTGGTATTATTTTACTCAACACACTGCGTGCCCTGCCGCTCAAAAGAAAATTCAGGCATATGACCAAAATCTTTGGCAGGAGATGATACTTCTTAACTATGGATGGGATAACGAATTTGAAAAAAAATTCGGTAACCTTCAAATTTGGCGAGAAAAATTATTATCTAACATATCAACATTGGCGCACTGCCCCATTGATGATATTATGGAAAAACTACGTAGCATCGCTTAATATTATCCCCTTATGTAACAACGACGTAAGGGGATAAATATTTTAAATCTGTATGCTAAAAGTCTTGATTTTAATTTTAGAAAGTAATATGGTGCAGAAAATTTAATTGAACTTTTTGTAAAGGAACTGAAAATGTCATATCATACTCCGGCCGAAATTGCTTCAATTTTTGCCGATGCTTCAACTTCTAAAGCTAAAACACCTATTTTAAAATTTGTTTTAATGGCCATTATGGGTGGTGCATTTATTGCCCTCGGCGGACTCCTTACTCTTGTGGTTGCCGGTGGAATGCCTGAAACAGCCGCAAACAACATAGGTTTGGTAAAATTTACCGCAGGCGCATTATTTCCCGTTGGTTTAATTATGGTTTCCGTTGCTGGTGCTGATTTGTTTACAAGCGATTGCGCAGGAATGACACTATCTACAATGCAACACAAAACAACCATAAAAGATTTGCTAAAAGTTTGGTTGTTAGCATACATATTCAACTTTGTAGGTGCTCAAGCAATTGCTTATTTTATGGCTCATAAAACCGGACTGATATCTGCTGCTCCGTTTTCTGATTATTTAAATGCTTTAGCTGCTTCAAAACTTAAATATTCTTGGGGCACCGTATTCTTAAAAGGTATTGGCGCAAATGCTTTAGTATGCTTAGGTACATGGATGGGATATGCCGGAAAAGATATTATAGGCAAATCTTTAGGAATTTGGGTTCCGGTTATGTTGTTTGTAACACTTGGATATGAGCACTCAATTGCAAATATGTTCTTTGTTCCGACTGCAATTTATAACGGCGCAAATATCACTTGGTGTCAATTTATTTTTGATAATTTAATTCCGGCAACAGCTGGTAACATTGTCGGTGGGGCTGTGTTTATCGGATTAATATTTGGATATATTTATAATAAAAAATAAAACAATATTCCTATAAGCCCCTGTTTAAGGGGCTTTTTTTCATGTAACATTATGTAATTTTATTTTAGTTGCATTTTTTATTATATCCGCTGAATATAAATTTCAGATAGGAGATATAGATTATGAAACATGGAAAAAATTTTACACTTGGCGAATATGTAATTATAAAAAAACCTAATTTGGTTGAAATTGGTGACAATGTGCGTATAGCAGATTTTTGCAGAATCTCTTCTGCCTGCTCTATCGGTTCAGATTGCGAAATTGCACCAGGTACATATATTGCCGGTGGTGATGGAAAATTTAAATTTACAATGGGCGAATGCTCAAGTTTAGCAGCAGGTGTTAAAGTTTGGCTCAGCAGCAATGACTATGTTAATGAGCTTGTTACACACTCAATTCCTGAAGTTAAAGAAATTCAAGGTAATGTTACTTTAGGAAAATATACAGGTGTAGGAACAAACTCTGTCATTATGCCAAATAACGACATTCCTGAAGGTGTTAGTATCGGAGCTTTAAGCTTTGTACCACCAAACTACAAGTTTGAACCTTGGACAGTTTATGCAGGACGTCCTATTAGACCAATAAAAAAACGCAATAAAGAAAATATTCTTAAAACTCTTAAAACTATTGGATATCCACTTCCATAATGATAATTTAGCCACAGTTATAAGTGGCTATTTTATTATTTAGGCGACAACATCCAATCTGTCGAAATTTCATTTAATATGTTATAAACATCTTCTCCTAACACATCATCAAAATATTTTTTCAAAATAAACATATCTTTTAACACACTTTCCGGAACCGAGCATCCATGCCTTTTTATATATTCGGCATTTCTCTCCTCGATAGTAACAAAACCGTATGCATTTGCTAAAGCATCGGAAAGTTGAATCAGTTTATCTATCTCGTTTATAGGATTATTTTGTAAAAATTCTTTGATAAAATCATAATCTTCTTTTTTATCAAAAAATGCTGTTTTTATATTTTCATACTCATCTATTTTATTGAGAGTAAACATATGAGTTAACGATATCCTTGCAGCTTCTTTATCAATATCTTTTAAATATTCATATCCCCATATACCATGAAATCTTTTTTCATATTGTTCAGGTATTCGGCCAATATCGTGTAATAAGCCTAAAACATAAGCTCTTTGTGGGTTGATGTTACTTAACTTTGAAGCTAATTTTTGAGCGACATGAGCAACCCCATAAACATGATTGTGGTACATAAACCAAGTTTTTTCATCCCTACCCTTTTTTAAATCGTAAGATTTTAGGTCTTCAATACATTTTTCGGCTGCTGCTAATGTTATCATATCCATCTCCTTTAGCTTCAAAATAAAGCTCTTTCCTTAATATTTTGTTAGTTTATCAGGTGTAATATATTATAAATACTATATCTGAATAAAGGAGAATTAAAATGTCTATTCTATTAAAAAATGTAAAACATAACAGCTCAACCGTTGATATCTTAATCTCCGAAAACAAATTCAAAAAAATAGCTAAAAACATAGATGAACATGCCGATAAAATTATTGATTGCTCTCATTTTGCTATTTTACCTGCTTTTTATAACAATCATTCTCACGCACCAATGAGTATTTTCAGAGGTATAAGTGACGATAAAAATTTGTTTGATTGGCTTAATAATGACATTTGGCCAAGAGAAGCAAAACTCACCGATGAAATGATTTATACTGCTACAAAATTTTCAATTTTAGAAATGATTAAAACAGGTACTGTTTTCTTTTCAGATATGTATTTTGGTATGCAACCTTTGCTAAATGCAGTGGCAGACATGGGTATCAGAGCCGGACTTTCATTTGGTGCTTGCGACTTATTTAATGCAGATAAACGCAAAGTCGAAATAGAAAAAATCAATACATTTTTAAATATGGATAACCCTAACCCTGAATTAATACAAAAAGTGTTGGCAATTCATGCTGTATATACCGTTTCTGATGAGCTAATTAAATTTAATGTTGATTTAGCCAATGAACATAATTTAAGACTCCATATTCATGCCTGCGAAACCAAAAAAGAAGTTGATGATTGCATAAATGAACATTCTATGACCCCTATTGCTTATTTTGATAAGCATGGTGCTTTATCTGATAAAACCATTTTAGCACACTCCGTATGGCTTGATGATAATGATATTGATATTTTGGCTGATAAAGGTGTTTGGTTATGTACAAACCCATCTTCAAATTTTAAATTATGTTCCGGAATGTTTATGTTGCAAAAATTGCTTGATAAAGGATGCAGAGTTACTCTTGGTACCGACGGAATGGCCTCAAATAATGAGCTAAGCATGATTAGCGAAATGAAACTTTGTGCTCTTTCTGCAAAAATTCAGGCACAATCACCGCTTGCCGGAGCTGCCACAGACGTATTCAAGATTGCAACAGTAAACGGGGCACAAGCTTTTGGCATTGATGCCGGAGAAATTAAAGAAGGAAAACTTGCCGATTGTATTTTGGTTGATTTAAATAATCATTTCTTAGCCCCTGAATATAACTTAATTTCAAACATGGTATATTCAGCAGATAGCTCTTGTATTGATACCGTTATTTGCAATGGAAAAATATTAATGCAAAATCATCACGTTGACGGCGAAGAACAAATTATTGAAGATATGAAAAAATTAAGCGAATTCTTTAGATAACAATATTTATACAACTTAATATTTCTCATACTTGACAACTTTTTTTGTTTTATATACGATAAGTTGAATGATTTTTTGTGAGGCAAATATGGAAATACAAAGTAAAAATTTAAACATTGAATATGCTAAAGAAGATGACACTATCACATGTAAGCTTGCAGGATGGCTTGATCCTAACACCTCGCCTGAATTGCTAAATAAAATTGATTTAACAAATACAAAAAAGCTCATTATTGATATGAAGCAAGTTGAATATGTCTTTTCAGCAGGTTTAAGAACCTTTTTAATATTACAAAGAAAACTTGAAGAACAAGATGGTTCATTAAAGTTAGTTAATGTTCCTTCAAATATAAAATCTATATTTGAGTTTGCCGGTTTTGATAGTATGATAGATTATAGCGAATGAGAAAAAATTTTAATTCATGGTTTAATAAAAAATCGTTACACTTTAAATTAAATGTAAGTATTTTATCGTGCGTTTCTTTTGTTTTTTTATTTTTAATTGTTTATATCTCAATAAGAGCTAAACCTTTAATTTACGAACAAACAGAAAACCTTGCTAAAAAATCTTTAGAAGCATACGCTTTTGACTTATCTCATTTAGTAAAAGATACAGAACAATCTGTTATCAACATAAAAAACACTTTAAGCCACTTCCAAGAACAAGATATTGCCTCTATTCAAGTTACTTTAAATTCTGCTATTCAAACAGTATACCATTCGGAGCTCAATTATACAAACGCTTGGGTTTATACATTTAATCCTGAAGATGTTTCAAAAGGAAATTTATATATCAGCCATAATACCGACAACAATAATGATGATTTTCAAACAAAAAAAATAACTAACTTTTATGAACATTTCAGTTGGTTTACAGATGTTCCAAAAATTGATAAAATATATTGGTCAGAACCTTATATCGATAAAACATCAAATTTAATGGTTGTTACATGCATTATTCCGTTTAAGTTTATTGGTGAAACTGACTATAACGGTATTGCTGCTCTTACTATGAACTTAACCGATATCAAAACCAGCATAAGCAGTTATTCTTTCTACGAAACAGGAAAGCTTTTGTTATTATCTCGTTCGGGTTTATATATTACCCATCCTGATCCAAGTGTAGAACTTAAAACTACTGTATACGATTTATCTAAAAAGTTAAATCTGCCTGATTTATCTATGGCAGGAAATAATGTGATGTCTGGTAAATCAGGTAAATTTGAAGTTCCTTACTCATCCATATATGATAGCCCTACAATTTATTTTTATACACCTATAAAAAGCATAAAATGGGGCATGTTCTTAGTATATGAAAAAAATGCCTTTTTAACTCCTATTTTTAAGTTTCAGTTTTTAATTTTCATATCCTTGTTAATAGGCGTTATCTTAATATCTATTTTTGTAAACTTCATTTGCAAACACTCAACACACCAAATTCTCAAGCTTGGTAAAATTGCCTCTCAATATGGTAATGGTAAATTTACAAATGACTTTACTGAAGAACCATATTCTAAAGACATTGGTATTTTATCAAAAGCTTTAGCAGATATGAAGACAGATTTATTAGAATATATTGAAAAAGAAAAAAATGATGCCGTAGAAAAGCAAAAAAGCGTCAGTGAAATCGAAATTGCATATCAAATTCAGCAGGCCGCTTTATCTACCAGGTATCCAAATCATCAGGCTTTTGACATGTCGACCCTTATGATACCTGCAAAACAAATCGGTGGTGACTTTTATGACTTTTTCTTCATCGATGATAATAAATTTGCCATAGTAATTGCAGACGTATCCGGAAAAGGTATGCCGGCTGCTCTTTATATGATGAAATCGCAAGCGTTGATTAAAACCATTGCTAAAAGTAAAATACCTCTTACAGATGTTTTCTATCGTGTTAATAATGAATTATATGAAGGAAATGACAACTGTATGTTTGTAAGCGCTTTCATCGCCATAATTGATTTAGTTACCGGTAAAACAGAGTATGTAAATGCAGGACACAACCCTCCTCTTATGATACAAAAAACAAATTACGAATATATCTTACCTAGAAAAAATATAGTCTTAGGCATTAAGAAAAATGCTACATACGTATCCGAAACCGTGACCTTAAATTCTAACAACCGTATACTCTTATATACAGACGGTGTTACGGAAGCAGAAAATATACACTCAAAATTTTACGGAACGGATCGTTTAAGAAAAGTATTGAAAAATGTTTCGGTAAATGCAAGCGACAACTTAAATATGATTTTAAATGATATAAAGAAGTTTGGAAAAGGTGCGGCTCAATCAGACGATATAACCTTGTTAGAATTTATATACAAAGGATATTCTTCATCATCATTAAAAACTAATGCTAATATTAAAAACATTGAAGAGATAATCTCTTTCTTTAAAAAAGATATGCTCAAATATAATATTAAAGAAGATGAAATACAATTTAAGGCTATTATGATAGCTGAAGAAGTATTTTCAAACATTGCTCAATATGCATATAAAAAACCGAATATCGGTAAGCTACAAATTGATACACAAGTAATTAATAACGAATATGTAATCACTTTCCGTGACAATGGTAAAGAATATAATTTAATTAATAGAAATAACCCAGACATAAGCGTTGATATTAAAGATCGTGAGATAGGAGGCTTAGGTATTTATATCATTAAAAAGCTGGCAGACAATATATCTTACGAAAGAATTGACAATACAAACATCTTAAAGGTGTTTATTAAACTACAATAAGCCAATCGATTAATTTAAGTCTTTTTATAAAATAGCAATATTATCAAAATATTGCTATTTTGCATATAATGTTTTAATTTGCATTTTTTCAAGAACATCAGCTAATTGCTTAACTGTTTCTTTTTCAGGTTCTTGCGTGTCTTTTAACGGATATTCTAAACCAAGTTCTTTCCATTTGTACACACCATGCTGATGATAAGGCAACAACTCGACAAGTACTACATTTGGATAGTTTTTAATAAATGTTGCAAACTTGATGGCATATTCTTCTGTATCATTAAAATTAGGTACAATAACCCATCTTATCCAAGTGCGAATATTTTTATCTTTTAACACATTTAAAAATGCAAAAGTTTTATCATTACTCATTCCGGTTAAATTTTTGTGCTCAGCACTAACCAGATGTTTAACATCTAACATTACTAAATCTGTTTTATCTAATAAATTAAGTGTTGTTTCATCTATATTAGTTGTACCTGCAGTATCTAATGCAATATGGATATTATGTTTTTTTAACTTTTCAAATACCGGCACCAAAGCTTGCTTTTGTACCAAAGGCTCTCCTCCGGAAAAAGTAACCCCACCGTGCGAAAAAGACATAAAGCTCTCATACTTTAATATTTCAGATACAACATCTTGTGCAGATACTAATTTACCACCTTTAATGTTCCAAGTATCAGGATTATGGCAATATTGACATCTTAAAGGGCAACCTTGCAAAAACACCACAAAACGGATTCCTGGACCATCAACTGTTCCGCCGCTTTCATAAGAATGAATTCTTAAGTTTATATTTTGTAGATCTGACATCAATATCTCCTATTTTCAATAAAAAGGCGACTCTGACATAATATCAGAATCGCCCATATTAATTGCAACTAATTAAATCTTTTCGTGGAAAGTTCTTGAAATTACATCCAATTGTTGTTCACGAGTAAGTTTAATAAAGTTAACAGCATATCCGGATACACGAATTGTTAATTGTGGATATTCTTCCGGATGTTCCATAGCATCTTTCAATGTTTCACGGTTTAATACGTTAACGTTGATGTGTTGACCATCATTACCGCAATAACCATCTAACAAGCTAACCAAGTTATCAACTTGGATATCACGAGTTTTACCCAAAGAGTTTGGAATAATTGTGAATGTGTTAGAAATACCATCTTGCGCATGTTGGAATGGCAATTTTGCAACTGAGCATAAAGACGCTACAGCACCATTTGTATCACGACCGTGTAATGGGTTAGCACCAGGAGCAAATGGAACACCAGCTTGACGTCCATCAGGTGTTGCACCTGTTTTCTTACCATATACAACGTTTGATGTAATGGTCAAAACAGATTGTGTCGGAACTGCATCACGATAGATTGGTAAACGACGGATTTTATCCATAAATTGTTTAACAACTCTGCGAGCAATTTCATCAACTCTTTCATCGTTGTTACCATATTTTGGATAATCGCCTTCAATTTCAAAGTTTGTAGCCAAACCTCTTTCATCACGGATGATTTTAACTTTGGCATGTTTAGCAGCAGACAAAGAGTCTACAACAATTGAGAAGCCGGCAATACCACAACCGAGTGTTCTTATAACTTCTTTATCATGTAAAGCCATCATAGATTTTTCGTAAGAATATTTATCATGCATATAGTGAATGATGTTTAAGGCATTTACATATGTTTCAGCAAGCCAATCCATCATTTTATCAAATTTGCGTTCTAATTCAGCACTGTCTAAATATTCAGATGTAATAGGCGCAAATTCTGGTCCGATTTGATCACCAGATTTTTCATCTCTACCACCGTTGATAGCATAAAGCAATGCTTTTGCTAAGTTTGCACGAGCACCAAAGAATTGCATTTGTTTACCGATACGCATTGGAGATACGCAGCAAGCAATACCATAATCATCACCAAAGAAACCACGCATCAAATCATCGTTTTCATATTGAATTGAAGATGTATCAATAGAAACTTTAGCACAGAACTTTTTGAATGCTTCAGGTAAATTGTTAGACCACAATACTGTTAAGTTCGGTTCTGGAGCTGGTCCCAAGTTATACAATGTGTGTAATACGCGGAATGAGTTTTTAGTAACTAAAGTTCTACCATCAATACCCATACCACCGATAGATTCTGTTACCCATACAGGGTCACCTGAAAACAATTCGTTATATTCAGGAGTTCTTAAGAAACGAACCATACGTAATTTGATAACCAAATCGTCCATCATTTCTTGAGCTTGTTCTTCTGTGATAAGACCATTTTTAATATCACGTTCAATATAAATATCTAAGAATGTAGAAATACGGCCTAAAGACATAGCTGCACCGTTTTGGTCTTTAATTGCAGCCAAGTAACCTAAATATGTCCATTGAATGGCTTCTTTAGCGTTTTCAGCAGGTCTGGAGATATCTAAACCATAGCTTGCAGCCATTGTTTTCATATCTTTTAATGCTCTGATTTGTTCAGCTATTTCTTCACGTTCACGAATGACTGTTTCTGTCATGCTAGCTAAATCAGACATATTCTTTTGATTGTTTTTATCTTCAATCAATTTATCAATACCATACAATGCAACTCTACGATAGTCACCAATAATACGACCACGTCCGTAAGCATCCGGTAAACCTGTAATGATACCGCTTTTACGACAAGCTCTGATATCCGGTGTATAAGCATCAAACACACCATCGTTATGAGTTTTGCGGTATGTTGTGAAAATTTCAGTCAATTTAGGATCTAAAGCCAAATTATATGCTTGGCATGAACCTTCAACCATACGATATCCACCATAAGGCATTAATGCACGTTTCAAAGGTTTGTCTGTTTGTAAACCGACAATAATTTCATTTTCTTGATCGATGTAACCTGCACCATGTGATGTAATTGATGATACAACACTTGTATCAGCATCTAACAAACCGTTGTTAGCACGTTCTTGCTTCATTAAATCAGCAACTGTTGCCCACATTTTGTTTGTACGAGCAGTTGCAGGAGCCAAAAACGAATCATCGCCTTCATATGGAGTGTAGTTTAACACAATGAAATCACGAACATTAATTTCATTTTGCCATTTATTGGTCTTAAAGCCTTCCCAAGCTTTTATAGGATTACCCATTATAATACATCCTTTCCTAGTTAAAACAAATACTTAAGCGTGAAAATATCACCATTTTTCAAGTAAACATTTCCCTCACTTCTAATTTTCGTGCACAATATAGCACAAAATATTTTATTTATCCAGTAAAAAAAAGTTTTTTTATCTTATTTATTGCTTATTTTTTTCACTATTACTTAGTTTTATCAATTTGATGTTTTACAATTTCTGAAAGCGAGAGTTCTTGTGCATCTGAGTGTTTTCTTTTACACACCATAACGACAACACTATGCGGATTTATCTGATATATATCACCTGCATGATATTTGCGTTGATCCTCATCTTGTGTTTGTTTTGATGTATCAAATACGACCTCCCATGCTCCTGTATGAGGTGCTTTAGGTAAGCTTACATTCATTGGAGAATCTGTATTTCCGGAAGTCATAACAAAAAAGTCATCATCAAAGCGTTTTCCTGTTTTGTCTTGACCATTTAAAACATAGCCGAGAAATCTGTTATAAGCAAAATCCCAATCGCATTGTCTCATGGTTTCTCCACCAATATTTACCCACTCCCATGATGGTTTCCCATTTGGCATTACCTCTGCAGATGCCCCCTCCACGCTACTAAAAATTGGATGTTTTTGACGGAATGCATTAATTTTACGTTCAAACATATATCTTTCTTTTTGATCATCGGTAAAGTCTTTCCACTTTAATGGAAAAGGCCTTGCATACCCATTATTATTTCCACGTTGAGAGTGCCATAGCTCATCACCGCTTAAACTTAAAGGCACACCTCTTGCTAATGTGTTCAATGCATGAGCTGTTTTTGTTTTAGTTAATCTGATGGCATCATTTGTTGATGGACTATAATGGTTATCGTTGCTACCATCCCTATTGTTTTCATTGTTTTCAAAATTATTTTTCTCATTATATGTAGCCCAATCGTAACCGGTTGCTCCGTCATGTTTGGTGAATATATTAATCTTTCTTTCGGTATTTCCTCCGGACATATAATATGCCAAACTACCGATTTGTCCGTGATCTCCTCTGATAAACCTTCTTAATGTATGCTCATGTTTATCGTTCCATTCATAAATTTTATCCATTTGGCCTAAAAAATATCCGCCGACAGCGCTCCAAGGCTCGCCACTCATTTTTGCGCCTGTTTTACAGGCAACTTCTTGTATAATATTAATAAATTCGCCATTCGGATTAAAATGTAAATTATTATCTAATGCGCAATCTCCCGCCAAATCAAACCTAAAGGCATCAATTCCGCAAATATCGCTGAAAAACATTAAGCTATCTTTTATAATACGGCTTCCCTGCTCACTATTCGGATTAAAGCCGTTTCCGCAACCGGTTGTATCAACAAATGATCTACCATCATGCGGACTAAATCTATAATAAGCATCTGGATCAAGGCCTTTATAAGAAAGGATAAATCTGTCCTGTTTTGATTCTCCGGTATGGTTATAGACAACATCCATACATACCTCTATTCCGGCTTTATGCATTTCATTTACGATAAACAATAAATCATCTATACTGCCATATCTAGGATCAATTGCATGATGATTAATAGGATTATACCCCCACTGATCAGACAAACCCATATTTTTTTCAAGATGAAGGTCTGACATTGTAGGAGTTAGAGGCATTAATTCTATTTGATTATAGCTTAAATCAGAAAAGTAATTTACCATATCTTTTAAGGCCAATAATCTTCCTCTATTTTCAAGCGGAATATCCGGATTTTCTGAAGAAAAGTTTCCTACATGCATTTCATATATGTGTGTCTTGCTCCAATCATGTTTGGGCTTTTTATATAAATAAGGATATTTTTCAGATAATGTTTTTTTATCAAAAAAACGCACAACGCTTTTAGGCGCCACATGAGACGAATCGATATCATTATCACCGAATAAAATATATTTGTCTTCTGTTGATAGACTATTCAAACTCTTTGTCAGTTCATATGCATATGGATCCACCAATAATTTGTTCGGATTAAAAAAGCTTCTGTTATTCGGATCATACTCGCCATATGTACGATAACCATATTTTTGACCCTCTTCAATATTATCAAGCAATGCACTCCAATTTCCATCTTCTGTTGGAATCATTTCTATACGCATTTCCTGCTTTTCGTCAGCAGAAAATAAGCATAGCTCAACTTTTTTTGCTTTTGGGGATCTAACACAAAACTCTGTTTTATGTTTAACCCTTCTTACTCCTTGAAATTCTTTATCCATAACATACCTTAGCAAACAAGTTTTTTTATTTTAAAATTGCAACTAATACAATCTGCAATTATAGCCCTAATAAACTTAAAGCATATTCATCTGCCTTAAATACATCTAAATCTTCAATTTTTTCACCAACACCAACAAAATATACAGGCACATTAAAGTTTTGAGCAATTGAAGCCAAAATTCCACCCTTAGCAGACCCATCAAGTTTAGTAATTACTAAACCGGTTAAACACACAATCTGATTAAACACCTCAACCTGAGATATAGCATTTTGACCAGTAGTTGCATCTATAGTTAAAATTGTAGAATGAGGAGCTTCAGGCATTACTTTTTTAATTACTTTAACTATTTTTTTCAACTCATCCATCAAACCGTTTTTATTTTGTAATCTGCCGGCTGTGTCAATAAAGACAACATCATCACCTTCTTTTATTGCAGCATTTAATCCATCATAGCAAAGACCTGCACTATCGCAACCGTTTGCACCTGCAAAAACTCTGATATCAGAACGTTCGCCCCACACCTTAAGTTGTTCAACAGCAGCTGCTCTGAATGTATCTGCGGCTATAAATGATACTTTCTTTCCTTGAGTTTTTAACTTAGATGCCAATTTACCGATTGTTGTGGTTTTTCCTGCGCCATTAACACCAACCATAAGAACCACATATGGTTTTTGAGCACAATCAACCGCAAAATTTGCTTCTAACGGCTTTAATATTTTTTCAATTTCATAAGCTAAAGCTTTTTTAATCTCTTCTTCCGTAATTTCTTTATC
Source organism: Alphaproteobacteria bacterium (assembly GCA_045611785.1). Classification (GTDB taxonomy): domain Bacteria; phylum Pseudomonadota; class Alphaproteobacteria; order RF32; family CAG-239; genus JAFTYO01. The sequence continues at coordinate 17,758 of JAZKXV010000006.1, read as the reverse complement.
CATCTTCATTTTTGCAAACTCAGATATTATATTGCTTGAAGCTTTCACGCCTAAATCAGCACTAATAAGCAACTCTTCTAATTCTGACAATGTCTGCGAATCTATTTTTCTCTTTGTAAAGATATCACTAATGCCACAACTTATTTTAGCCGATGATTTTTTTAAGCCTAACCCTAATTTTTGAAAAAAATTAACCATTATTATCCTCTCTTAAACTTCTTAAAATTTTTGCTCTGCGACGGCGTTCATTTACTTCAACCTGTGGCATTTTTGCTGCCGGAGTCCCTTCCCGTTGAGAATATGGAAAAACATGAAGCTTGTCAATTCCTGCTTCATTTACCAACTTACAGGTATTTTCAAACGCCTCAACAGTTTCTGTAGGAAAACCGCATATAAAATCAGCACCAAAAGTTGTTTCAGGTCTAACTTTTCTTAATTTATTACATAAAGTTATAACATCCTCTCTTGTATGTCGTCTGAACATGCGTTTTAATATTAAATTATCGCCTGACTGAATTGATAAATGAAAATGAGGATGAATATTTTTATACTTTTCTACCAACCCGATAAAATCATCATCAACTGCTGCAGGATCTAACGAACCGAAATGCAAACTTTTAAGTTCAGGAATTTGCTCCAAAATATGCTTTACCAAACCACTAAATGATGGCTTGTACGAGCAAGCATCGACGCCTGTTAAACATATTTGCTCAAAACCTTGATTTATTAATGTTTTAATTTGATTAATTATAATATTTTCTTCAACAGAACGATTATTTCCTCGTGCATACGGAATTATACAATATGTACAGCGATGATTGCATCCTTGTTGTATCTGAACAAACGCTTGCTGCCTTCCTTCAAAACCGGTAATAACATATTTATCATAATCATCGTAAGAAAAAATATCGCCGACTATTGTTTTTCTATCAACAATATTGATGTATTTTTCAATTTCAGGCTTTTCCTTATTACCCAAAACCAAATCAACCTCTTTCATTTGAGCAAACACCGAAGAGTTAACTTGAGCTGCACATCCGGTAACCACTATTTTAGCCTCCGGATTTTCTTTTTTTAATTTTCTTATAGTTTGACGACACTGTCTTTCTGCCTCACTGGTCACAGCACAAGTGTTTACTATAATCAAATTCTGATAATCCTTAAATTTTTCTTTTAAAATTTCTGATTCAAACGTATTTATTCGACATCCGAATGTTACAACTTCTACCATTTTTTCTCCTTATTAATAGATAATATAAAGATAAAAAATTATGTTTGCAATTTAATTTTATGCTTTTATAATCAGGCAAAGTTTAATTTTTTTGAAAGGTTTAATTATGACTAACAAATTAGCACTAATCTTTGCAACATTTTTCGGTGCCGGATTATCACCTAAAGCCCCTGGAACAGCGGGTTCTTTGGCTACATTACCATTAGCTTTTATAATGGCATACTTTTTTGGCCGCACAGGTATATTATATGCTGCTGTCATTTCTTTTTTCATTGGTGCATGGGCTACAAACCAACTTACCAAAAATTCCGAAGAAAAAGATCCATCAAAAGTTGTAATTGATGAAACTGCCGGTCAATTAATGTCTTTCGCTTTAGTTGCAAACTACTTGCAAAACAATTTAAGTGTTAAAGCCTTAGTTATTTATGTATTAGGTTTTGGCTTATTCAGATTCTTTGACATCATTAAAATGGGACCGGTTAAATGGGCAGATACAAAAATCAAAAACTATTGGGGCGTAATGCTCGATGATGTTTTTGCAGGCCTTTTTGCAACGATTATCTTAATGCTCATAACTAGCAGAATATAACCTTATTACAAATAAAAAAAACGGGGGAGCCAAAAGCTCCCCTAAAATTTTATAAAACTCCAGAATCTTTCTTTTTAAGCTCAATCTCAGGAGAACCCGAGTGGCTAAAGAAACTGCACAACTCTGTGTAACGGGTATCGTCGCCCAAATACATCAGAGGATGCAAAATGTCATTGTCATTACATAAGAACTTGCCTGTAATACTTTCAAGGTGTTCAACCAAAAAAATCAGAAAGTTCCTATCCAACAAGTTGTCGCCAATCGTAGCCGACGCAATCCTTTCCTTAGATACGCCGCTTCGCTGAGAGAAGAATGTCAAGATATCCTCGCTGGTGTAAACACCTAACACATCAACCACCCACTGCTTAAGGTTTGGATTTCTGAAAAGCATTTGATGTTCTTTCAAATCAAAGCGTTTCACTAGCACCGATTTAATTGATGATAAGACATCTGGGGAGATATCCTGAGCTTTAATACTCAATACCATAGACTGGTAATCTGTTTTTGCCATTGTTTCGCGAGCAAAATTAAGTTCCGGATAACGCGCAGCTACTTTCTTCGCTACATACGTCTGTGTCAACGATAAGTTCATATATGTATAATTTTTAAATTATAAAAAGGTTATTTGAAAGTAATACAGCATTTAGAATATGTCAAGCTTTTTGTCATATTTCTATAAATTCATCTTCCCAAAGTACCACTTGGACTAGCTGGGTGTTTTCCGAACACAATAAAAAACCGCCGACAATGTCGACGGTTTATAGCCTTAAACTAAATAAATTATTCACCTAAATGAGGCATTGTTGCTTCTTGCACTAAAGAATTTACAAAATCATCAAGTGACATAACTTCTTGTTTTTCAGAGCCAAGACGACGAACTGTTACAGTTTTGTTTTCTTGTTCTTTAGCACCTACAACAGCAATCACCGGTATTTTTGCAAGCGAATGCTCTCTTACCTTGTAATTAATTTTTTCATTACGCAAATCAGATTTTGCATTTAGACCACGTTTTCTTAAAACGCCAACGACCTCATTTGCATAACCATCAAACTCACTTACAATCGGAGCAACAACAACTTGTTCCGGAGATAACCATAATGGAAGTTTACCGGCATGGTGTTCAATTAAAATACCTAAGAATCGTTCAATTGAACCAAATAATGCGCGGTGTAACATTACAGGACGATGTTTTTCACCATCTTCACCGATATAAGAGATATCAAAACGTTCAGGCAAATTCATATCAACTTGGATAGTACCACATTGCCATTCACGTCCAATAGCATCTTTTAAGATAAATTCTAATTTAGGACCGTAAAAAGCACCTTCTCCAGGATTAATTTCAAAATTATAACCATGTGAAGATAAAGCATTTGCCAACGCATTTTCACATAAATCCCAAATTTCATCAGAACCGATACGATATACACTGTCTGGTCTGGTTGAAAGATAAATTTTAACTTCTTCAAAACCAAAATCTTTATAAATGTTCAAGATAAGCTTTAAGGTGTTAATGCATTCTTCTTCCATTTGTTCCGGGGTACAAAAGATATGAGCATCATCTTGTGTAAATTCACGCACACGCATCAATCCCATTAATGCGCCTGATGCTTCATAACGGTTTACTTTACCAAATTCTGCAATTCTGAGCGGTAAATCTCTATATGATTTTATACCTTGTTTATAAACCAACAAGCCGCCAGGGCAATTCATAGGTTTAATGCAGAACCATTTTTTATCTTCTGTTTGGCCGGAATAATTATGTGCACCATATTTATCCCAGTGGCCTGAAGTTTCCCACAAACATCTATCCATTACACGCGGAGTTGAAATTTCGGTGTAGCCATTATTTTCTTGGCGATTACGCATATATTCAATCAATCTGCGATAAATGCGATATCCTTTATCATGCCAAAAAACAGCACCCGGGGCATATTCCGGTTCAAAATGGAACAAATCCATTTCTTTACCCAACTTACGATGGTCACGTTTTGCAGCTTCTTCCAGCATATCCAAATATGCTTTCAAATCTTTCTTATCTGCCCATGCCGTTGCGTAAATACGCTGCAACATTTCATTTTCAGAATTACCGCGCCAATATGCACCAGCAACTTTCATTAACTTGAAAGCATCGCCAACTTTACCTGTTGACGGAACATGAGGACCTCTGCACAAATCTGTAAAGTCACCTTGTTTATAAAGAGATATAATTTCATTTTCAGGTAAATCATTAATTATTTCCGCTTTATAATGTTCACCGATATTTTCAAAGAACTTAATAGCTTCATTGCGTTCTAAAACAATACGTTCAACTTTTTCATCTCTTTTTACAATTTCACGCATTTTTTCTTCGATTTTTTCAAAATCTTGAACTGTAAAAGGTTCCTTACGAGCAAAGTCATAATAGAAACCGTTTTCAATAGCAGGGCCGATTGTAACTTGTACATCAGGCCACAATTCTTTAACTGCCTCTGCCATAATGTGTGATGCAGAGTGACGTAATATGTGTAAACCTTCTTTATCTTTGGTTGTAATAATGGTAACGGTTGAATCTGTAGTGATAGGTGTTGTCAAATCTTGTAACACATCATTAACTTTAACCGCTAGAGCTGCTTTAGCCAGCCCCTGACTTATTTTAGCTGCAACATCATAACCACAGATATTGTCAGCCATATCAAGCACACTGCCATCTGGCAACGTAATTTTTACCATTATTTTTTCCTTTTTATTAATTGTTAAATTTTTTTGTAACTTTTACATATTAACCAATTCATTATAAACTGCAATAGTTTTTTCACACATAATTTGTTTTGTAAAATTATTCTTAACATATTCTATTGCAGCAGCACCAATTTCTTCACGTTCTTGAGTTGAAAGATTTAATGCCCAAGTTAATGCTTCAGCTAACGAATCAGCATCTCCTGATATAAAATGTTTTCCTGTTTTTCCATCTACCAGATTTTCTAAAGAGCCTCCGATATTTGATGCGACAACAATTCTACCCATTGCTTCACCTTCAGCAGCAATACGACCAAAAGCTTCAGGCTCAATAGAAGCAGATACAACGACATCTGACATCATCATCATTGCAGGAATATCTGTTAAATGTCTTATAAAAGAAAAACGACCTTCCATGCCTTTTGCAACGATAGCATCTTTTAATTCTTGAGTATAATATGTACGACCTTGATCATCGCCAACAAATACGCAGAAGAAATCTTTATCTTTAATTTTATCTAAAGCTTCAATCAAAAGCTTTTGACCTTTCCAACGAGTTAAGCGACCAACGAGCAAAATAATCGGCTTATCTTCAGGCAAATGATTTTCTTCCATAATTTTAATCATTCTTTCTGCACTGATATTATTTACATCAAAGTTTTCCATATTAACACAACGATGAATCAATCTTATTTTGCTTTCATCGCATTTATAGTGTTTCAAAATGTGTTGTTTTATATGATTTGATATTGCAATAACTAAATCGCCATATGTCATTACTTTATTATAAACCTTTTTAATTCCTTTAGGGCCTAAACCATATGTACCATGAAATGTGGTTAAATATTTAGCACCTGTTTTTTTAGCAGCCCAGTATGCGCTCCATGCTGGAGCTCTGGAACGAGCATGAACAATATTAACGCCGTTTTCTTTAATAATTTTAACTAAACGACGATAGTTAAGCCATAATTTGAACGGATTTTTTGTTTTCAAAGGTAATGTAAAGTGTTCAATTTTTGCTTTTTCCAAATGATAAGCCATACGACCACCGGCAGAAGCCACAAAATTTTTTATACCTTGTTTTTGCAATTCTGTTGCAATCTCAATAGTACCAAGTTCAACTCCACCTTGATTAAGCTCAGGTAAAACTTGCAAAACAACAGGCTTTTTATCTTTTTTATTACTCATATTAAATCATTTAACCTCATTTATTTATAATTAACTTGCGCTAGATTATAGTAAAATGGAGTAAAACTCAAAGTCTTACTCCATTTTATACACATTCAAATAAAATTAAGATTCAAGCGTCGTTAATCCATAGTTTCCATAACCTTTTCCTCTACAGATACATTTTCTTCAGGAGCGCTTTCTAATTTTGGATTCTCTTCAGGCACTGGCGCCACCTCAACACCTTTGTCTTCCGGCAGTGGCATAAATCCTCCTTTTGAATTATTATTTTTCATAGCATTAATATCCGTAGCTTTTGTAGGCTGATTTTGACGTTTTGGAGAAACAGTATAGACAACCTCTTCCATAACAATTACACCTTCAGGCTCTGACACCACCTTAGTTCCGGCCTGAGATGAATATATACCTAATCCGCCAAGCACCAAAACCATTGCAGCCGTAATATAATAAAACCCTTGCATTTCATTCCTCCCTTAAAAATAAAATTACAATTTTTAATTATGCCTGTTTTTTACATTTTCAATCTGAAATTAAAATTATTTTAGTGTTACTGGTTTGAAAAACTCGACCATATAACTGACCGCATCAAATATATGACCCAGATATAATTTATCATTATCAGCAGCAATTTGAGAAGGAGTTGCCTCATCTATAAGGCTTGTACCTTCTTTAAATTTTAAATACTTCATATTATAAATTAGCCACTTACACTTTGGGTGCACCAAAATATTACGTTCGCCGCTATCTGTATAAACTTGATTATTAAAAGCGTTAATCCGAGCCAAAATAGACGGATTAAAAGATCTCAGATTAAGCTCATAGCGATATCCTGCTTTTGCTAATGTGTTTACAATTATTGCATAATCAGAATATCTGCTTTGTGTTTTACGATATTTTCCGGAAGCATCTCCACATATATGAATAAGCCCTTTAACATTTTCCAACGGATATCGTCGCACAAACTCATCAACTGCATCTTGAGTTATCACATTATTTAGCACCAGCTCATCAAACACAAAAAACTTTTTACCATCATAATGAGCAAGCGTTGACATAAACGGATTTACGTTAAAATCCAAGCTCCAATAAATATCTAAGTCTTCACAATATCTTATGCTACTATTAACATTTTCCGATGACCAATATTTTACAACTTTTGCAGCATCTGAAACATCTGACTTATTAAGATAATCTTTTTGATATTCTTCCGGTTTATTTTTTTTAATCAACTCGGCATATTCAATAAACTTATCAGAAAGTATATCCAAGTGTTTAATTTCAGGATAGTTCACTTCGGTAAAATATGTTTTTGTAGGAGCTTTCATATTTTCATAATCAAGAAAAAGCGCATTTTCCACAGGCAATTCGCTATTAATACGATTATACACCACAATAAGAATTACTCCTTTTTTCCTAATTGTTTTAAGCAAAATTTGCCAAACTCCTTTACTTATCATTTGAGCTTCATCAACAATCAAAATATCCACTTGAGCCAACCCTTTAATACTTTCTCGAGAATTTTGATTTTTATCTTGTAGCCCCATAAAAAACAACTCTGAATCCGTTTTCAAGTTCATAATTTTATTTTTAGTATATTCAAATCCCCTCCCCCTAAACTCAGTATTTATTAGCTCTTTAAATTCGACATACAAACTTTCTTCCGTAGAAATTTTTGTTTCTCTGAACACTGCCACTCTTTTTTTTGATTTTAACATCTGACACAATACTGCCCGACACACATGCCCCGTTTTTAGAGAGCCTCTGCCACCGGTGAGCGCAAATGTATCATACTTTCCATTATCCATATGCAATAAAGGCAAATATTTTTTATAAAAAATCATCATATCACCTTTGTTTACCTGATTGCTTTTCTAAAACATATGCCAAAATTTTTTGCAAACTTTTTATATATTTTGCATACAAGTGGCTTCGAGAATAATTGCATTTAACAACAATTTGTTTCCAACTCAGTCCTGAATTTCGCATAATTACCAAGTTACGCTCATCATACTCAATACATTTAAGCCACTCTTCCAAAACCTCATCCATATCATCAATTTCTTCAGGAAGAGGCTTGTAATATCTTAATCTGGAACTAAAAATTTGCTCCACGTCATCATTAATATATTTAGGCCAGTGCGACCTGACCTGTTCCGGACCGACTCTCGGCATCGATTTTAAAATTGTGAGAGCTTTTCTTATTTCAAACTCGATATCTTCCGTATTATTAACTCTTTGCATAGCACCTCCCGTTTTGATATTAATTTTAATACAAGAAAAATATGTATATTAATATTCATAAAGTCAATATTAAAAATAATATTTGCACAACTATTATTATTAATATATTATTCCAAATACCAAAAAGGAGCACATCATGGCAAACATCGAAGAAATTAGAAAAAAAATCGATAAGTTAATTAACGAAAAAGGCCTTAACTATCGCGACACATCGTTAAAAATCGGAAGAAAAGATTCATATTTACAACAATATGTAAAATACGGATACCCTCGTCGCTTAAAAGAAATAGACCGCATGCGTTTAGCAAAAGTTTTGGGCGTTGACGATGCCGAAATTATGGACGATGAAGTTCTTGCCTCAAAAACACTAGGCTCCACAGATATCAATTTAGATGTAATTTCAGATTATATAAAATCTAATCATTCCAAAGATGCTGGTTTGATGTCAATTGACGTTATAAACTCAAAATCATGTGATGGTGTTAATTTCTTGGATAACACCATAGGCCAACAACTTTTAAGCAACAACATTTTTAATGACTTGGAAATAGAAGCAAATGGCTCAGTTAAAATTGTAAAAATAACAGACGACTCAATGTCTCCTTGCGTTGCTTCAGGAGATTATGTTTGGTTTGACAGCTCTTATAAGCATCCGGAATCAGATGGTTTATACCTTTTTAGCATAGGAAGAGATATCTGCATAAGAAGAGTTCAAACATCTCCTATTGACGGAACCATAGAAATAAACAGCGATAATCCGCAATATAAACCATACACAACTAAAAACAAATCATCTATTAATGTGCTTGGAAAACTCTTGTATATACTTCACAGAGTTTAATCTTTAGTTCTGATTTATCCACAAGCTTCACTCTTGCAAACGCTCGAGATGAAGCTTGTTTTTTGTCTCTCGTATATTAATCTTGATATATTTCATAATATATATTAATATTAATACAAAGGATAGGAAAGATGAAAACATTAGATGAAATAAAAAAAGAAATCTTAATATTAAAAGATAAAATCTTATGCCAAAACATAGGAAACGATTCATATTATATGTCCCCTCTATTTCACAAACAACTTCTGCAACTGGAAGCTTTAGAACATGAAGCAGATGTATTAAACGGAAAATCTGCGCCAATAATAATCAATTTAGATGAATATCCACCACAAAAACAAGAAATATTAAAAAAAATAATCAAAGAAAACGGAACAACTTTTGCAAACAATTACAAAGACTTATCATTAAACGACCTAATATTTTTAATGGATATAAATAAAAAAAATTAAAAAAATCAAAAATTATGCTGGACATTATCATTTTTTTACATTATAAATTGCTCGTTATCGATGCTCGGGTAGCTCAGTCGGTAGAGCAGAGGACTGAAAATCCTCGTGTCGGCGGTTCGATCCCGTCCCCGAGCACCATTTATTAAAAAGGGGTTTGAAGGCGTTTTTGTGTTATTATATAAATCTACCTCAAATTAAATTCAGATTTTTTTATTTATACACGTTTTTATAATACTTGATTTTGAAAAATATTTAGATTAGTCTTCCATTATCCAATAATTTTTATTGGCTAGTACCTATAAAGGTACGGAGTTGTCGAAAACTCTTACATAGTTCGGTGTTAGGATATAACATCGTGAAGTTGTTTATTTTATGTACAACAAATATATCCCCGACTACAAAGGTCGGGGAGCTTTTAGCGTATGTTCAGGAGTTTTGCTTCAAAGGCTAAAAGAGTCATTTAACTATGTGTGATTTTCGAACTCTCCGACCACCTTTGATAAGGTGGTATTTTTTTATTTGAGATATTAAAGGAGACTAGATAATGAAGATATTTTTAAGCATTATTACAATGTTACTTACATTTACAACAACTGTTTGTGCGAAAGATAATAACGTAACAATCAGAGAAATTGTATTTGATACAGAAACAACCGGTTTATCCATTGATAAAGGTGATAGAATAATTGAAATAGGTGCTGTTGAATTAATAAACAAAGTCAGAACCGGTAAAACATTCCATAAATATATTAATCCTGAAATTGATTTTCCTAAAAGTGATGTACATAATATAACAAGTCAATCCCTAGAAGATAAACCGACATTTGATGAAATTGCTCAAGAATGGGTTGATTTTGTTGGTGATAGTAATTTAATAGCACATAATGCATTAGGTTTTGATATGAAATTTATCAACCATGAATTAAAAAAAGCAGGTCATAAAGAATATAAAAAAGAAAGATTTGTTGATACTTTATTAGTTGCAAAAAATATATTTCCTACACCTAAAGATGCTTATGTAACTACTCCCAATAATTTAGATGCTCTTTGTGAACGGTTTAATATAGATAATTCTGAAAGAAAAAAACATGGTCATGGTGCATTACGTGATGCAGAACTTTTGGCTGATATTTATATCAAGATGTCAGAATATGCCGATAAGCCGAATTTTGACGCTGTAAAAAACACCATTGATGAAGCAATAAAAAATAATAAAAAAATAAAAATCACATATTATTCAAACCCTTTTTTTAAAAATCAAATTACCACAAGAACAGTTATTCCTCACAAATTAGGATTGGGTTCAGAATTAAAAGATAAAAAATTATCTAAATTTAAACTTAAAGACAATGAATTTTATCTGCATGCCTTTTGCGAACTGGATAAAGATAATCGAACATTCGTAGTCTCCAGAATTTTGAAAATAGATATTGTAGAATAAATCTAAATATTAGGAGATTAGATATGAAATTCACATTAGGAAATGTAATAGGTAAGACAGTAAAATATACCATTATCGGAACCTCAAAATTATCACATATTATAGGTAAAACCACTTCAAAAGCAGTGACTGACGAAGTAACAAAAGAAAAAATATTAAAACTCACAGAAAAAGTATCTTCTGTAGGTAATGTTGCCTCATACATAGACCGCAAATATGAAACCGATGCTTCTTTAGATTTCAAATTTGATTTTTAATTTGAAACACATAAAATGCCGGTATATCTGCACAAAGGTTATATAAAAGTACATTAAACTTGTATACCGGCAGTTTTTTTTGCAAAATATTAAGTATTTATCTTTTTGCTCTTAAAATCTGATTTATAAGAATTATATCCTCATAACAATAATAGTGAGGTGCGCAATGTCAAGTTTAGGTAAAGTATTTATATTTGAAAAAAATCCAAATCATTTAAAAAAATATCAACGCATATTTAGCAAAATCGGCTTTTTCACTTTCAGCACTGACAATTTATATTTACTTTTACAATATACAAAAGAAGTGCATCCCGACATTGTTATTATAAACATACCTAATTCTGTTTTTTTAACCGAAAACAACTTACATCAACTTGAAAAAAATTTATGTAATAAACAAAACTGCCCACACATCTACATAAACCAAATTCTATCATCAGAGAACAACCCTCATATACATCAATGGAATTTTGAAACCGAAGACTTAAGCTATGAACAAATTTTACAAATAATAAAGCACTCCAACTCTAAAAACGATTTAAATTAAAAAAAGTCGCACAATAAATGTGCGACTTGTAACAGAAATAGTTTACCTTAATTTGTTTGATTATTAATTAAATATATTTCAACTCTTCTATTTTGCTCTCTACCTTCAGCAGTATCATTGCCGGCAATAGGATTTTGAGAACCTAAACCCATAGCATTTATACGTGTAGCATTTACACCTCTTAAAACCAAATATTCATACACCGCTGCAGCTCTTTTTTGTGAAAGAGGAATGTTTATTGTATCATTACCTGTGCTATCTGTATAGCCAATAACTTGCAATGAGGTTTTATCATATTCTTTAGCAACTTTTGCAACAGAATCCAAAACCGGATTTGCCGTAAATTTTAACACAGCTTCATTAGTGTTAAATGTGATGGCATTTGGCATAATAAGACGAATATTTTCGCCATCTCTTGCCACTTGAACGCCTGTACCCTGAAGTTCTTGACGAAGTTTAGATGCCTGAATATCCATATAACCACCGGTTGCAGCACCTAAACCAGCACCGACTCCAGCACCGATTAACGCACCTTTTTCACCACCGATAATTGCTCCCACGCCTGCACCAAGAGCAGTTCCGATACCTGTACCCCATGCTGTTTTAGACACCTTTTTCTCACCGGTATATGGATCGACAGCACAAGCAGATAAAAATGATAGCATAACAATTGATAACAATATTTTTTTCATATTTATTCTCCATTTTCTTTGCGGTTGCAAAATTCTTCCATAGCAAAAATGTCAGAATATTTATGCAATATTCTAGCGGCAACATCATCAAAATTCCAATTGGCATATTCATACGGAATATCCCATCCTTTTGCCAACATCTGCGGAGTTAGCTCAAAAACATCGCCTTCTCTTTCTTTTGCATAATCACGCAAGCAAGAACGAGCGGTGCTTTTTTCTACCTCTTTTTCCCACAAGACACTTCTTATTGATGCAAGTATCTCATCTATTGACAATTCTTCTTCATCTTTTGACATGCTTTTCCTTCAGTATTAGTTTTTTATGTACTTGATACTTATTTATCAACAGATATTGACAACCATTTTCCTGCTGTATCTTTTGAATGTTGTTTTGCATCATACAAATCAACATTTAACTTCAAGTCTTTAGCGGTTAACTTACCCATAGACATCAACAACTGCATACCTGAAACGTAATAATCTCTTACGGCTCTAACTTTTTCAACGTTAGAATTTAACAAAGATTGATATGCATCTAAAACATCTAACACTGTTCTGTTTCCTAAAGCTTCTTCTTGTTGAACACCATCTAACGCAATTTCATATGCTTTAATTTGATCTTCAACAGATTGAATACGAGCTTTGTTTGAAATCATATATTCCCAGTTGCTGTTAACAGCTGAAATCATCGCACGTTCTGCTTCAAGCACTTGTTCTTGAGCTTGCCATTTTTGATATTTACTTTGGCGAATTTTAGCTCTTGTTTCACCTGAATTATATAATGGAACAGTCATATTTACGCCCCAAACAAAACTGTTTGTTTCCGGATCTTTAGTCGTAGAAGCGTGTGATTGTCCGCGAGATGCCACTGCCTCAAAATCTACCTGAGGTAATAAAGCACCTGTATTGGCATTAACTGTATGAATTTTAGCTTGCAAAGCACTTTTTGCAGCTTTCAAACCATAGTTGTTTGCTTGCGCAGAAGCAAGAGCATCTTCAACAGAAGTAGGGAAAAGCAAAGACAAATCTTCAGGGTCAGTTAAATCTGCAGGATTTGTACCGACAATTTGAATATACATTGCTTTAGAAGCTGCCAAATTTCCTTCTGCTGCTATACGATCTGAAATAGATTGAGAATGACGAGCCTGAGCTTGAGAAACGTCTGTTCTTGTAACTTCACCCACGTTAAAACGTTCTTGTGTTTCATCTAAACGTTTTTTCAAAAGTTTTTCATTATTTTGTTGCAACTCTACAATAGAAGAATCCCTTAAAACGTTTAAGTAAGCTGTTGAAGCCTCTAATAAAATTTGTTGTTCAACATTAGCCAAATTACTTTGTTCGGCTTTAACACCTTCTTTTGCGGCTTTCATACTGTTGTAAGTAGAAAAACCGCTAAAAATTGATTGACGAGCAACAGCTGAAACAGATTCATCATAACCATCATCAACATCACGCAATTCATTATGAATGTGAGAATCAGAGTAAGAGCCTTGAACAGCTAAGCTTGGGCGAAAACCCGATTTAGCTATTGCAACATTTTCATCTACAGCTCTTAAATAAGCTCTTCCGGCTTGTAAAGTTGGGTTATTATTATATGCATCACTCATAGCACCCAAAATATCCGCAGAGTATGCATTTGCAGCAATAGAAGTTGCTGCTAACAATGTAAATAAAAAGCTTTTTTTCATTATGTTTTCCTGTGTATGTTTATGTTACTAAAATTATCCATTAAAATAAAACAATTTGCAACTTTTATTTTGAAAAAAATAATCTTATATTGTTAATTAAATTTCAAACATTTTTATATAATTTATTGGATAATTAGGTATTTTAAAATTAGGAGAAAACCGTGAAAAAAGAAACCACCAACATAATTAATGAAATTGATAAAGCTCGTCTTAAGCTTTCTATTGAACATTATATCAAATATTTTATCGGCAAAAGAGCTTGTGAACTAACAAAAGAAGAAGCTTTGCAAGCAATTGCTTTGGCGGTTCGCGAATTTGCAATGGATAAAATGTACCAAACAATTGCCCGATATAATCAAGTAGGAACAAAAAGAGTATATTACCTTTCCATTGAATATTTAATCGGCAGATCATTAGAAAACAACCTTCATAACTTAGGTTTATTCAAATTAATTGAAGATATAGAAATTGAAGGATTTCCAAATTTAACTATGCAAGAAATTTATGATGCAGAATATGATCCAGCTCTCGGAAACGGTGGCTTAGGAAGACTTGCAGCATGCTATTTAGACTCTATGGCTTCATTAGGAATTGCAGGTTTCGGATACGGAATTAACTATCAATTCGGCTTATTTAAACAAAAATTTGATAATGGCTGGCAAATTGAACAAGCAGACAGTTGGCTCGGAGAAAATTCTCCATGGCAGTTTGCTCGTAACGACAGAAAAGTAACTATTCCAATTTATGGTAATGTAGAAAGTTATATAGGCGCTAACGGAAAACCTTATTTTACATGGGTAAACACTCAAACACTTTATGGCGTACCTTTTGATTTTCCGATTGTCGGGTATAATGGGAAATCGGTAAACTATTTACGCTTATTCTCAGCTAAAACCGACGACGAACTCGACATTAACGTGTTTAATGAAGGTGGTTACATTGAAGCTGTTAAAGCAAAAATCAAATCAGAAACAGTATCTAAAGTGTTATACCCATCAGATGCTGTAGAATCTGGAAAAACATTGCGTTTGACTCAGCAATATTTCTTTGTATCTTGCGCAATTCAAGATATTATTCGCAGATTTTTGGAAAAAAGTAATGACTTTGATAAAATGCCAGATTACGTTTGCATTCAATTAAACGATACTCATCCTGCTTTAGCCATTGCCGAAATGATGAGATTATTACTCGATCAATACGGTCTTGAATGGGATGAATCGTGGGATATAACATCAAAGATTTTTGCTTACACAAACCACACATTGTTGCCAGAGGCTTTAGAAACATGGCCTACTCGTATTTTAGGAAAACTATTACCTAGACACTTGCAAATTATATATGAAATAAACCGTCGTTTTATTGAATTTGCAAAAACAAAAATCGGTAACGATTCAGCTAAATTAGCCAAACTTTCCATTGTATCAGGCGAAGGTGATAATCAGATAATCAGAATGGCTAACTTATCAATAGTAGGCTCATTCTCAGTTAACGGCGTTGCTAAATTACACTCTGAGTTAATCAAGAGCTCTTTAGTACCTGAATTTTACGAATTATGGCCGGAAAAATTCACTAATGTAACAAACGGCATCACCCCTCGTCGCTGGTTATTACATGCTAACACATCTTTAGCGGACTTAATTTCTGAAAAAATCGGTCAAAACTGGATAACCGATTTAGATGAGCTACGCAAATTAGAAAGCTTTATTAATGATAAAAACTTCAAAAATAAATTTGAAAAGATTAAACAAGAAAACAAAAAACGTATGGCTTTCTTAGCATTTAAAACAACCGGAACAGTTATTAATTCTGATAGTATTTATATTGTTCACGCAAAACGCATTCATGAATATAAACGTCAGTTAATGACTATCTTGCAAGTTATTGGTGATTATCTTGCTATCATTAACGATAACGTAAGACCTGTTAAAAACAAAACCTATATATTTGCAGGTAAAGCGGCTCCATCTTATACTTTTGCAAAATTAATCATTAAGTTAATCAACAATGTAGCATCTGTTGTTAACAATGATCCAAGAGTAAATGATGCGATTAAGGTTGTTTTCATGCCTGACTACAAAGTTTCAATTGCCGAAAAACTTATCCCTGCAGCTGATATCAGTTTACAAGTTTCTACAGCCGGATTTGAAGCTTCAGGAACAGGTAATATGAAATTTGCACTTAACGGCGCCTTAACTGTGGGAACTTATGATGGCGCAAACATTGAAATCAGAGAAGCTGTAGGTGATGATAACTTCTACTTATTCGGATTACGTGATGAGCAAATAAAAGAGATGAGAAACTCTTACAACCCACGCAGCATATATGAAAAATCAAACTATATTAAGCGTATACTAAACGCTGTAAACTCAAATATGTTCTGCGAAAAAGACAAAGTGCTATTGTTTAAGCCTATTGTAGAAGAACTTCTTAATCGTGACTATTACTTTATTTTATCAGATTTAGAAGAATTTAACAACGCAATGCACCGTGCAGAAAAAGATTATATCGACAGAGAAAAATGGAATACTATGGCTCTTAAAAATGTTGCCAATATTGGATATTTTTCAAGCGACAGATCAATAATAGATTACGCCAGAGAAATATGGCATATCAAACCGGTTGATTAATCTTTACACAATCTCTCAAACCGCAATTTTGTCAAATTGCGGTTTTTTTGTTGACTAAATACCATTAATGAATTATATTTATTGCATTAACCAATTATTCTAAATTCTATAAGTATGAAAAAAGTATTATTTTACACGATGGCTGCAATCTGCCTGATTGCCTCGTTGCTGTGGCTTTACTTTGCCAACCAACCTCTTAGCGCCTACATGATTGTATTATGTTCCAATGTTGGCTTTGCTCTGATGGTGTATAACCTTAAGAACAAATCTCTCCAACCGCTGTATTCATTTTTTGTATCAATCATGATTTTGATTCAGTCAGCAATCATCATTTTCACGCAAAACGAAGCTGCTGAACTTACCTGGATGTTAATTTTGCTTACGGTATTTGCTATGGGTCTTATTACAGCTATATGGTACTTTGCTGACAAACACCTTGTCAACGTATGGTTTCCTATTTCCGCCGTATTAATCAGCATTTTTTCCTCTGGCATAATGATGATTAATTTAGGTGAAGCAAGATATCAAGCGCAGCAGATAGCATCCATACAACCACAAACAATGGTCATAGAAGGTATCTATGAAAGAAAAGGTTTACAGATAATAGATTTCAAAAAATATGGCCCTTACGCTGTAGATGAAGAAATGCTCAAAAATCTGAATAAAGGAGACACAGTACTTGTACAGTCATCACAAAAAGAGATCTTTTCTATTAAGAGAAAAAAGCGTTAATAACGCACCTATTTTTAAACCTGCAATTTTCATAATTGCAGGTTTTTTATTGACAGAAATTTCAGATTATGCTAGATAAGTATTGAAACACAATTATTAATCCTAAACCATATAATTATGAACAGCTCAATTAATCTGCAAACGAAGAAAAGCCACATCATCTATTACATTGTATGCTCGCTATGCTTGCTTGCATCTTCGGCTTTTTTCTGGCTTAATTTGACTAACCAACCGGCAATTGTAATTGCCCTAATCTTTCTGGTAAAAATACCGTTTTGCCTTGCCCTCACCTACATTAAGGATAGAGAAGACACTGCAATAATGGCAATGTGCCTCGGAATTTGGATATTGTACGATACAGTTATTATAACTTGTATCAGTTCATTATTATCATTTTTCTTATTATTTGCCCCATATGTGATATTATCACATAGCTTAGAGGATATTCTAGACTGTAACACAAAAAAAACTCCAAAGAACTTAGCCGTCATTGGCTCTCTTTTGAGTATAGTCTT
>JAZKXV010000005.1:0-34315 GCA_045611785.1 Alphaproteobacteria bacterium | reverse complement strand
GTCTTTATATTTGTCCTTACACTTACCTCAATAGGCTAAATTTTACAATTAACCTATTTACGCTTAATACATAGGCTACTAAACGATATCAACCGCAGTAATACAGTAACTGCGGTTTTTTATTTTATTAAACCTTTATTTTGAGCAAATTAAAAGCCTTTTTAACAATGTAAAAAGGCTTTATAACTTAAAATTCAACGAACTTTTTAGAAATGATCATCACATTTTCTAATTAAGTCTTCGATATTTTCAGGTGGCCAACCCGGAGTATCCATACCAAGATGGATTCCCATTTTAGCCAACACTTCTTTAATCTCATTTAATGATTTACGACCAAAGTTTGGTGTACGGAGCATTTCTGCTTCAGTTTTTTGAACCAAATCACCGATATAAACAATATTGTCGTTTTTCAAGCAGTTAGCTGAACGAACAGAAAGTTCAAGTTCTTCAACCTTTTTCAATAAATTACGATTGAATGGAAGCTCTTCTTTAATATCAACAGTTTCATTTTCTGGTTCATCAAAGTTGATGAATGGTTTAAGTTGGTCTTGTAAAATACGAGCTGCAAAAGCAATTGCATCTTCAGGTGTAACAACACCGTTAGTTTCAATTACCATTGTCAACTTATCATAGTCTGTAATTTGACCAACACGAGTATTTTCTACTTTGTAAGAAACTTTCTTCACCGGAGAATAAATTGCGTCAACAGCAATCAATCCTATTGGTGCATCACCAGGTTTATTTTGATATGCAGGAACATAACCTTTACCTGTTTCAACTGTCAATTCCATAGAAATTTTTCCACCTGCATCCAAATTACAAATAACATGATCAGGGTTCATAATTTCAACATCATGACCTGTTTCAATCATAGCAGCGGTAACAGTACAAGGACCTTCCGCTTTTAATGTCATCATTTTTTGACCTTCACTATGAACTGCAACAGCCAAACCTTTAACGTTTAATACGATATCTGTAACATCTTCTCTAACGCCTGGTATAACTGAAAACTCATGCAAAACACCATCAATTTTAATTGCCGTAACTGCGCCGCCTTGTAATGATGATAATAAAACTCTTCTCAATGCGTTACCTAAAGTAAGACCAAAGCCTCTCTCCAGGGGTTCTACCACTATTTTAGACTTTTTTCCACCTTCGGAAGTAACTTCTAAATTAGTTGGTTTAATTAATTCTTGCCAATTCTTTTGAATCACCGGTATACCCTCTTTCTATTTATATATGCATATATATTGTAAAAAAACATTGAAACAGCGGAGATTGTAATAACGCACTCCGCTGTAGAATCTTATGATTAAACGCGACGTCTCTTTTTCAAACGGCATCCGTTATGCGGAATCGGGGTTACATCACGAATCGATGTGATAGTAAAACCGATAACTTGTAAAGCTCTGATTGCCGATTCTCTACCGGAACCAGGACCTTTAACTTCAACTTCCAAAGTTTTCATACCATTTTCTTGCGCTTTTTTACCAGCTTCCTCAGCTGCTACTTGAGCTGCATAAGGAGTAGATTTACGAGAACCTTTGAAACCTTGTGCACCAGCAGTTGACCAAGCTACAGTATTGCCTTGAGCATCGGTAATTGTTACTCTGGTATTGTTAAATGTAGAATTCACGTGGGCAACGCCTGATGTGATATTCTTCTTTTCTTTTTTCTTAACACGTTGTGTTGCTGCTTTAGCCATTGCTACCTCACCTTACTTTTTCTTATTAGCAACAGTTTTACGTTTACCTTTACGTGTACGAGCATTTTGTTTAGTGCTTTGTCCACGAACAGGCAAACCTTTACGATGCCTTAAACCTCTGTAACATCCGAGATCCATTAATCTCTTGATGTTAACACCAACTTCACGACGAAGCTCACCTTCTACTAAGTAATCTCTATCAATTACTTCACGAATTTTTGCAACTTCTTCATCACTCAGTTCATGTACACGACGATCAGAAGCGACGCCAGATTTTGTACAAATGTCTTGAGCAGTTTTTCTTCCGATACCAAAAATATAAGTCAAAGCAACTTCAATTTTCTTGGCTGTCGGAATGTTTACGCCAGCTATACGAGCCAAATTAACTCTCCATTTTCTAATAAATTAAAACATTTAAAAAGTTGATCACCACTTTTCAAAATTAAGCGGATTATATTATATTTTTTTTCAGAGTCAATATTATTTTTATTAAAAAGACATATTTTTTAACAAATTATTATCAACTTTGAATTTTATTTTTCCGAAAGCCCTAAGACAACAGCAATTTTTTGTCCTGTTGCCTCAATTGTTCCGGTACCGTCAACACAGGTCAACAAACCTTTTTTTTCATAATAAGGTATTGTAGGATATGTTAACGATCTATAATTTACCAATCGATTACGAACCGTTGTGCGATTATCATCTTGTCTTCTAGAAAACTCAACGCCTCCACACACATCACAAACCCCATAAACTTTTGGTTTTTGAAATTTATCATGGTATCCTTGACCGCATTTCATACATGCATAACGACCTAAAATACGTTCCATAATTATCTCATCCGGAACCTGTATTTCCACAACGCTATCTAAAACAATATTTTTTTCTTTTAACATAGCACCCAAAGCTTCTGCTTGCGGCAATGTACGAGGAAAACCATCAAGAATAAAACCGTTCTTGCAATCGTCTTCTTCAATACGTTCAGAAACCATTTGTATAATCATCTCATCAGTAGCAAATTCGCCTCTGTCGAGTGCAGCTTTCAAATCTCTACCCAAAGGAGTATCTTTTTTTGCTTCTGCACGTAACATTTCACCGGTGGAAAGATGACATATATCAATTTTTTCTTTTAATAATCGTGCTTGCGTGCCTTTACCGCAGCCTGGGGCTCCGGTAAAGACAACATGCAAACCTTTATTATTTTTACTCATTATTATCTTCTTTTCTTATTAACAAGTGATGCTTTTTTAATCAAACCTTCATATTGATATGCAATCAAATGAGATTGAACTTGTGTAACGAAATCCATTGTAACTTGAACAACAATCAAAAGTGTTGTTCCACCCAAAACGAATGGCACGGAAAGTTTAGAAATTAAAACTTCAGGCAAGATACATAATGCTGTTAAATATGTTGCACCAACAACTGTTAAACGAGTAATTACATAATCAAGATATTCAGCTGTATTTTTTCCAGGTCTGATACCGGCAACGAAGCCACCATGTTTTTTCAAATTATCAGCAGTGTCTTCAGGATTAAACACAACGGCTGTGTAGAAAAATGAGAAGAACACGATTAAAAATGCATACAGTACCAAATATAAAGGCTGACCATGACCCAACCATTGGCTCAATGTTTGAACCCATGAAGGACCAGTTTGAGCAGATAAATTAGCAATTGTAATAGGCAACAATAACAATGAGCTTGCAAAAATTGGAGGAATAACACCTGTTGGGTTAATCTTCAATGGAAGATGTGAACTTTCAGCAGACATCATACGCATACCCATTTGACGCTTAGGATATTGAATAATGATTTTTCTTTGAGCTCTCTCAACAAAAACAATTACATAAATCAATGCTAAAGCCATAATAAGCAACAATGCAATCACACCTAAAGACATAGACCCAACTCTACCTAACTCAAATGTTTGAGCCAAAGCGCTCGGAATGTTGGCAATAATACCTGTAGTAATGATTAAAGATGATCCATTACCAACACCTCTTGATGTAATTTGGTCACCAAGCCATACAACGAACATTGTACCACCAACCAATGATACGATAGTGGTAAATCTGAACACGAAGCTAGGAATAACAACAGCAGACATACCAGTTTCGCCACTCATACTTTCAAGCCCCATAGCAATACCATAGCCCTGAACTATTGTAATTAACACAGTTAATACTTTTGTATAGTGAACGACCTTACGTTGTCCGGCTTCACCCTCTTTCTTTAATGCAGCCAATGATGGAATCACTGATTGACCAAGCTGAATGATAATTGAAGCAGAGATATAAGGGAAAATGTTTAAAGCGAAGATTGTCATACGAGATAACGCACCACCGGAAAACATATTAAACATACCCAAAATTCCGCCAGAGTGTCTTGTAAACACTTCAGACAAAATCTGAGGGTCAATTCCCGGCAACGGAATAAATGTTCCTAAACGAAACACAATCAAAGCCAAAACTGTAAACCACAATCTTCTTTTGAGCTCGTCAGCCTTACTAAAAGCGGACACATCCATATTAGCCGCCATTTTTTCTGCTAATGATACCATTTTTTCATCCTTAAAATTAATTTAAAACAAACTTAAACAGGTTTAAAAAAACCTTTTGGGTGTAATTTAATACACAAATAAAAAAAATAATGCAACTATTTTATCGTTATCCTCAGTTTTTATTAAAAAAACGGTTCTAACAACATTAGAACCGTTTAATATTAAGAATGTTTATCTTAATAGTCATTAATCATGGATTTTGTAATTTTATCATAAGCCATAAGCTCTGTTAAAACTCTTTCCATATCTGATAATGGTATAGTGTTTGGACCATCAGACATTGCCTTATCCGGATTATCATGTGTTTCAATAAAGATACCGGCAACACCTACTGCAACAGCTGCTCTTGCCAACACCGGAGCAAACTCTCTTTGTCCGCCGGTTGAAGAACCTTTTCCTCCAGGCTGTTGAACAGAGTGAGTTGCATCGAAAATAACAGGACAACCAGTATCTTTTGCCATTTGAGGGAAACCTCTCATATCAACCACCAATGTGTTATATCCGAAACTTGTTCCTCTTTCTGTTATACAAACATTTTCATTTCCCGAATCTGTTGATTTTTGAACCAAATTTCTAACATCCCAAGGTGCTAAAAACTGACCTTTTTTAATATTTACAACTTTTCCTGTTTTTGCTGCAGCTACAACCAAATCTGTTTGACGACATAAAAATGCAGGAATTTGTAACATATCTACATATTTTGCAACTTCATTACATTGTGATGCTTCGTGCACATCTGTAACAATCGGCAAATCAGGATAAAGTTTTTTAATTTCTTCAAAAGTGCGCATACCTTCTTCTAAACCGACGCCTCTTGCACCATTAATTGAAGTACGGTTTGCTTTATCAAATGATGCTTTAAAAACATAGTTGATACCAAGTTTCTTAGTAATTTCAACCATGTTAGATGCTATCATAATTGCATGCTCACGACTTTCAATTTGACATGGTCCGCAAACAAGCGACAAAGGTAACTTATTACCGATTTCAAAATTACCTATTTTAATTTTCTTCTGTTCCATCTAAATCTCCTTTATTTTCATTAATTTAATTGAATTTTTGACCATATAAAAAGCACATTTCCATCATTTTTAACACCCGGAACATATGCGGCCTGTATATCAAAACGTTTATATCCCATACCAAGCATCGGAAGAGGCAAAGGAACCGGAATATAAGAATATTCATGACGTTGCGTCAAACCAACGGTAAAGCCTGCACCAATTCTAAAATCTTGTGCGTCATCTAAATACCAGTTTTTCAAAAAGGCATAGCCAAACATTGTTTCAAGATAATCGTTTGAATCAATAAATGCCATTGCATATAAAGCATGCCAATCGCCATCAGAATCGTAACGAGAAACACCTAAACCACCGCCCCATGGATTTTCATTATATTTATCAAGATGCTTTTTATCATAAGTTAAACGATTGTGCCAAGCATATAAAGGTACATACAAATCATATGTATCCGAATTCCATGTTTGTGTTATATTATATTTAAACGTTTCTTTCCAACTCATGCCATCTGTTTCACCGGCATTTACATTAAAAGCAAATAGTGTAAGAATAACAGTTAAAACACTTACAAGCTTTTTCATATTTTATTTCCTATATTTATTATTGTTATAGTATGTTATAGAACATATACTTCTTTTTACAAATATATTTTTTACCTATTCCACAGCTTACGATTTTATAGCTTTTAGTTTATTGTCTGTAATTACCTTATCAATTATTGCTTTTACAAATTTATCTATTGATTTTCCATCTGAATAATCTGCAGGAGCAACCATATGAGCTCTTCCATCTCTGTTTAAGGCAGAAGCTCTTTCTTTTTTACCACTATTATATACGGCTAATGTGTGACCTCCTGCTTTATTTAACATGGCCATACACGGAATATCCGTACTACCATCACCAATATATATCATATGTTCAAAAGGCATTGGCCTGCAGGATTTATCTACATGTCTGTTAACACCTTCAGTGTCAGTTACATCTAAGCACCCTTTATTTATACGAAACATATATTGAGTTTTGGATGTATAATTTAAAACTATTGCTGGCCATACAGCTGCACCATTTTCATCATACATAAATGATGATGCAAAAATTTCCGTAAATTTATCTGCTATCGGTGAACCTTCAAGCATCTCTTTTAAACCTGATGATATTATATAGTGCTCCATTTTAACGCCTTTAGACTCAGCATATTGGTTAATTCTATCAAACCAATCTGTTACACCCTTATATAGTTTTATATTTTTACCATATTCCATAAAATCTTCGCGGGTAATTGACATATTACATTTTTTAGCCTCATCAAGAGTAACTTTCATATACGCTAATATATCATCTGCTTTCTCAACTTTAGCCAAAGTATTAGATCTATCCCAAAACTCCGAAGGTGTTACACCTAATTTTTTTATAAAACCGTATTCTTGCATATTACCCGGAGATAACGTTCCATCAAAATCATAGCAAATTGCCATCGGTATAAGTTTTTTTACCATATAAACCTCCTTTTGTTTTTAATATGCATATATTAGAATATTTTTATTTCCAATTTCAAGAATTTATTTTTTGCTTATAAACTCATTACCGGAGATATAATATCTCCATAAATTATTTTTATCTTCACCGGCATAATCTACACCTATCCGAATTGAAGATACATATTCAACATTTTGTGTTTTAGGACTAATCCAAATTAAGTCTGAGTCCAAATTTATGCCATCATGATCCTTATATGTAATCCCCATTGCTTGACAAAGTTTTCCAGGTCCTGTTGTTAAATTTTTTATATTTTCTGTTTTTCTGCGTTCTTGCATATACTTTATCCCTTCAATAGGTTCTATTGATCGTATCAATATTGCATTTGCGTTTCCCTCTTCGCTTACAACAACATTAAACTGGCTATACATGCCATATACCAAAAAAACATATGCACATCCGCCTTTTTTAAACATTGTGGCAGTTCTATCGGTTAGTTTATTTTTGTACGCATGACAAGCCTTATCGCAGTCTCCCAAATAAACTTCCAATTCAGTAATTTTACCGACTGTAAATTTATTATCTATATTAGTACACAAATAAGCTCCTAACAGTTCATTAAGAGCAAAATCAAACGGATCTTCAAGATATTTTTGATTTTCAATTTTATCAAAATAAGTCATTATTTAACTATAAATCCGCCACCTAAAACTATGTTTTTCTCATAAAAAACAACAGATTGACCTATTGCAACAGCTTTTTGAGGCTCATTAAAGTCTACTTGATATCTGCCATTTTCAAGAGGCTTTACACGCACATCAAATGGCTCTTGCGCAGAACGAACTTTAGCCTGTACACAAACCTCATCAGTAATTTCAGGAGAACTTACCCAATTTATTCCGTCTGCAATTAAACCATGGCATGCTGACTCTTCTTCAAACCCAACCACAATTTCATTGGTTTGCGGGCGTATATCTATCACATATAATGGTCTTTCAGCAGCTAATCCCATACCTTTTCTTTGACCTATGGTATAATTCCATATTCCTTTGTGTTGACCCAATATTTTGCCATCAGAAGTTATAAAGTTACCAACCTTTGGGCTTTGTTTTAATATATCGTTGATATCTCCGGAATAAAAATCTTGGCTATCCTTCTTGTTTGCAATATCCAAACCGGCAGACTGAGCCAAAAGACGTACTTCATCTTTTGTGTATTGACCTAACGGCATAATTACATCTTTAAGTTGTTCTTGTGTTAAACGGTATAAGAAATATGACTGATCACGTTTTTTTTCTAAAGCTCTAAACAACTGATAGCGACCTATTTGTTCATTATAAGCTGTGCTTACATAATGGCCTGTAGCAAATTTATCAAATTCAAGCCCTTCACTCTTTGCTGTTTTAGGCAACGCATCAAACTTTATATTTGTGTTACATATTACACATGGATTTGGTGTTCTGCCTGAGAGATACTCTGACTTAAAATTTGACAACACAATTTTTTTATATTCTGCACTACAATCAAAAATATAATATGGGATATCTAAACATTTCGCCACTCTACGTGCTGCCTCTATATCCTCTTCCTGATGAGCACTAAAGCATCCTTTTGCTTTTAAGCTTTTTCCAAAATCTGTATCATCAGCCCAAACTTTCATGGTTGCACCAATTACATCATAGCCGCTTTTCTTTAATAAGTATGCAACAGCAGCAGAATCTACGCCCCCACTTAAACCAACCAATACTTTCATACTTTATTCCTTTTACATTTTCATTATTTTATCAGCCAATTCAGTATTATTTGTAACCTTAAAACCACTATTTTTCATATTTTCTTGATAAACATGTCTATCATTGTAAACTTTATCTATTGTATCAGTTAACAACTTTTCTGTTTTGACTTCAGCATCAGGCACAATCTCACAATACCCTTTATCTTTAAAAGATTTGGCATTAAGCATTTGTTCTCCTCTGCTTGATGCCCCTGAAAGAGGTACTAAAATCATCGGTTTATTTAAGCTTAATAATTCAAATATAGAATTTGAGCCTGCTCTTGAAACAACAACATCTGAAGCTGCCATAAAATCTTTTAATTCATCAGAAACATAATCAAATTGCTTATATCCGGTTTTATCCAAACCTTCAGCAATCTGGCCTTTACCGCATATATGTATAATTTGATATTTCTTTAATATATTATCTAAATTTTCTCTTATTGCTTCGTTTAAGCTTTTGGCTCCCAAACTTCCGCCTATAACCATAATTACAGGTTTATTTTCATCAAAATCGCACAAATTACATGCTCGTGATTTATCTCCATTTTTTAATCTGTCTGATAATACCGGACCGACACAATCTACTTTAGACTTATCTTTAACGTATTTTATTGTATCTTCAAATGTAGTAAAAAACCTGGAAACAAAAGGAAGCGACATTTTATTTGCCAATCCCGGGGTAACATCTGACTCATGCATAACACATTTTATACCATTTACTTTAGCTGCACAAACAACCGGAAAAGACACAAAACCGCCTTTAGAAAACACCATATTAGGTTTTATCTTTTTTACAATCCATATCGCCTGCAAAACGCCTACCGGTATTTTAACTAAATCGATAAAATTTTCCCATGAAAAGTAACGTCTTAATTTTCCGGTTAATATTGGTATATATTTTACTTGTTCTATTTTAGCTATAAGCTCTTTTTCTATACCTTTGTATGAACCAATATAAAAAACTTCCCATCCGTTTTGCAAAAAAATTGGAATTAGTGCTAAATTTAGTGTTACGTGACCGGCAGATCCACCTCCGGTAAAAATAATTTTTTTAGTCATTTGCCACCTCTCCGGTTAATAGCATTGTATTTTTATCTTCCTCATATTCAATCTTTATGCTTTTGGTTGCTTTTGCACCCAGTTGTTTCATTCTGGTAGCTAAAGACAAAGCATTTCCTTTGCCTGTTGAAAGCTTCTTTATAGCTTCATCATAATTTTTTTTGCTTGAACAAATTGCATTATCAATTTTTTGCATATCTTCAACAAAGCTACAAAGTTTATCATAAAGAGAACCGCCTAATTCGGCAATTTGAGCAACATTTTTATTACGTCTTTCTATTTGCCATAAGCTTTCTATTGTTTTTAATAATGGCAATAATGAAGATGGAGTTGTAATTGCAATGTTCTTTTTATAAGCATAATCATATAAATCTTCATCAAATCTTACAGCCTCAACATAAGCGCTTTCAACCGGAATAAATATTACAACATAATCTAATGAAGAATCTTTTAGCAATTTTTGATATTCTTTAGAAGATAAACCGTCAATATGGTTTCTAATGCATTGAACGTGTTTTTTTATGTGCTCTTTACGTAAAACTTCATCTTCTTCATTAACAAATGCCACATATTCGTTTAACGAAACTTTAGAATCTATAATAACTTTTCTGTCATTAGGTAAATTTACAATTACATCAGGTCTTAATGTTCTGTTATCTTCATTTTTAAATGTCTCTTGTGTAGCATAATTTATGCCTTTTTGCAGGCCGGAAATTTCCAAGACACGCTCAAGCTGAAACTCTCCCCAGTTTCCTTGCATTTTCTTATTACCTTTTAAAGCATCACTTAAATCTTTTGCATCCTTGCTCAATGTCTGATTAAGATACATCAAATTTTTTAATTGTTCATCAAATTTAATGCTATCTTCATGCGTTTTTTCAACCTTTTGCTTAAAATCTGCGATTTGCTCTTGAAACGGTTTTAACAACAAAGAAATTGTATTTTTTTGCTCTTTATCAAACTGTTCGTTCTGCATCTTAATTATTTGGTTTGAAATATCTCTAAACTTCAACGCCATATCTTCTTTATTTTGCTCAATAAACAAAAGCTTTTCTTCCATATATTTTTTCTGATTATCAATATCTGAAATCAGACGTATATTTTGTGCAGTAAGTTGAGAATTTTCACCATTAAGCGTATCTACTTTTTCTTGCAATGTTTCTACTTTATTTAGTTTTTCATCAAGCATAATTTTTAGCTCTATTGCTATGCGCTCAGCTTTTCTATATTTTAAATATGCCCAAAATGTTGTAAATATAAAAATTGCACCAATAGCTGATATTGCTAACAAAACATATTGAATTTGTAATAAGTCCATTTTATTTCTCCATATTTTATTTTTAGCATTGCTATTTTTTATTGCAAGAGTTGTTTGAAGTTATCATATTGCAAACCATAGCTTCAGCTATTTTTAAGCCATCTGCTGCAGCTGATGTTATACCGCCGGCATATCCTGCACCTTCTCCGCACGGATATACACCTTCAATATTGCTTTGATATTTATCGTTCCTTAATATTCTGATAGGTGATGAACTTCTGGTTTCAGGAGCAGTTATAACAGCACTATAATCGGCAAATCCTTTCAATTTTTTATCCATTTCAATAATGGCTTGTCTGATAGAATTTTCAATCTCAATCGGCAAGACATCGGCTATACTGCACAAACTCACTCCCGGCAAATAAGATGGGTTTACACTCCCTACAGATTTACTTTCAACATTTTTCAAAAAATCGCCTACAAGTTGAGCAGGAGCATTATAATTTTTTCCGCCGCGAACAAATGCTGCTTCTTCAATTTTACGTTGAAAATACATTCCTGATAAGGGGTGCTTAGATTTAAAATCTGCTTCATCAACTCCTACTAAAAGAGCTGCATTTGCATTTTCTTTAGCTCTGGCATATTCACTCATACCATTGGTTACTACTGCATTTTTTTCAGAAGCTGCTGCAACCACAGTTCCGCCCGGGCACATACAAAAAGTATACGCTCCTCTCTTATTTGGTAAATGCACTGCCAATTTATAATCTGCCGCACCTAGCTTATCATGCTGCTCTATGCCATATTGAGCCTTATTTATCTGAGTTTGCTTATGCTCTATTCTAACACCGACAGAAAATGGCTTTTGTTCTATTTGAATACCGCTTTCATATATCATTTCAAAAGTATCTCTTGCGCTATGGCCTATTGCTAAAACAAGATTTTCACAATCTATTTCCTCAATTTCAGAAGAGTTTTTTTCTACTTTTATTGCAATCAGCTTATCATCTTTTAGCTTTAAGCCTACTAATTTATTTTCAAAACGATATTCACCTCCCAAGTTTTCAATTTTAAACCTGATATTTTCAACTACATTTACCAAATTATCTGTGCCAATATGAGGTTTTGCCAAATATAAAATATCTTTAGGTGCACCGTTTAACACAAACTCATTCAAAACTTTACTGACATACTTATCTTTTTTGATACCGGTCATCAATTTGCCATCAGAAAATGTTCCTGCTCCACCTTCTCCAAACTGAACATTCGAAACAATATCTAAGTTTGATGTTTGCCAGAACATATCGACATCCTTTTTTCGACGTCTGACTTCTCTACCTCTTTCTAAAACTATAGGACATAGTCCTGCTTCTGCAAGAGCCAATGCTGCCATCATACCTGCCGGGCCACTTCCAACGACAACCGGTCTTATAGGCATTTTAACTGTCGGCAAACAATAATCCTGAGCAGGTTCTATTTGTTCAATATCGGCAGATGCTTTAATCTGCACATTATTTCTTAATTTGCACTCAACAGAATATACATAATGAATATTACGCTTATTTCTTGCATCTACAGATTTCTTTATTATCTTAAAATCTACTACATCTGATGAGCTCAGTCCTGACTGAAGCAAAAACGCTTCTTTTATATCATTAATATTAGAATCCAGAGAAACTTTAACATTATGTATTCTTATCATCACATTTTCCTTTAGAAACATAATACGAATTTTCAACAAAAAAACAACCCTTATATTTTCATATAAGGGCTGTTTTAAACATCAAATTAAATTAGAAGTTATATCTTACGTTAAATACTCCGGTATGATCTTGATAATCTTTACGGAATTTGCCTTCGTAAGCAACACCTAATTCGACATTATCGTCAACAGCTGTTGTAACACCTGCACCTAATTCATATCCGAAACGTTTTAAGTGAGAATTGTTTACAGTATAAGCTGAACCATTTGCTAAACTTACGAGTGCATTATCGTCATCACGTACCAAGTCATAAGTTACAGCAGCACGAATTTCAGGCATAAGTGTCATTTCATTTACAACATATGTTGTTGCATATTTAACACCGAATATAGCAGTTAATGTATCCATAGTGTTGCTAGCAACAGTTGTACCTAAAGCATCTGTATAACTATCACGTTCAACATTCATATAACGTAAACCAAGAGTTGGAGTTACAATAGAATTGTCACGAACATAGTCATAACCGGCTACTACTTGTGCTGCGATAGTGTCAGCTTTGTAGTCTGCTTCGCCATTAACACCGGCAACGACTTTGTCTTCTTCATAATCAGAGAAGCTGTAGCTCAAAATACCGTTTACGAACCAATTTGCTGGTTTGTATTCAGCATAAGCAATTGCACTGTGTGTTTTAACTTGAGTATCACGGCTGTAGCTATCGATATCTGTCTTAGCAAATGCATAAGAAATACCGGCTTTTACATCATCGTTAACATATTTTTCGAAACCGAAAGCTAAACCTTTTGTATCTGTGTTGAATTGACCATCTAATTTAGTATGGTTAACCATGCCTTGAGCCCACATTGCAGCATCTTCAAGAGCATCACCAGATGATTTACCGCCAACGTTAACGCTTCCGCCACTCATACGACCAGAAACAACAGCATAAACTTGGTTAACAAGGTTTGTTTGTGAAGAACTTACAATAGGAGCATCTTCTGTAGACATAGCGCTCAATTGTTTCAAGCCTTCTGCTTTTGTTTCATCGTTTTGAAGCATAGCAACAATACTGTCTGCTGCTTCATTGAAGCTATCATTTGTATCAGATGTTCCGCTCAAAACAGCTTCTATAACAGAGGCTTGCTCAGAATTTGCACCTATATTTTCAGCAATTTCACCTGTGGATTTTGTAGAAATTTCAAAAGTTCCTAAAGTATCTGTTTCAACAATGTTATACAATGAGTTTTCAACATCACCGAATGCTCCTGTAACAGTACCGGTTACCATTTCATAAGTACCAGTGTAAGCATTTGCAAATACCATGCTTAATTCAACACCATTGTTGGTTACATCGTTAGAAATGAATGTACCGTTAGTGTTAACTTGCAATTTTGAACCAGCAGCAAATTCTATTGAACCTGTTCCTGAAATTCCACCATCAAGTTGTAATTGAGCGCCATTTGCAACAGCAATTAATCCATCATTATGGATATCATTCAAACCATTAGCATCTTTATTACCACTAAATGTATTAAGACCTTCAAAAGTCATACCAGCGCCAGCCATATTATAAATAGCACCACCATTTGCTGAAGCGTTGTTATCTGTAAATGTAGCATTAGAAACAATCATTGAAGCCACATTACCACCTAAATCACCTTCACCATGGTTATAAATAGCACCACCATTTGCTGCTTTGTTAGCTTCAAATGTTATGTTATCCATATATACGGCTGTCTCATTTTGTACAGAGCTATACAAGAAGTTATCAAAAGCTCCACCGTTTGTTGCTGCGATATTGTTTTTAAATGTTGAGTTTAAGATATCAAGTTTAGCATCTTTATTGTTACCCATATCTGCAGTTCTTGTAGCAATTGCTCCACCTTTTGTAGCTGATGTATTGCTATCAAATGTAACATTATCTAATACAGTTCTTGAAAGAGCTCCTAAGAACAAGGCTCCTGCGCCATCTGAATTAGATGCACCAGAAGTTGCTTTATTACCTGTAAATGTTACATTAGTTAATTCTGAATTCTTTCCATATAAAGCAATTGCTCCAATTTCAGTAGCTGAGTTATTTGAAAAAGTAGTGTCAGCAATTTCCATTTTCTCAGATTTTGTACCAGTTGAGATAGCACCAGCAAATGCTGCCGTATTTGAATCAAATGTTGCTCCAGTAATGCTCATGCTACCACCATTAAAGATAGCTCCACCGAAGTTATCTGAATTATTACCTTCAAATGAACCACCTGTAATGGTCATATCACCTTGACGACCATATAAATCTTTATCAGCAGCATTATAAATAGCACCACCATTGTTTGTTGCACTATTAGATGTAAAATCTGTATTAGAAATAGTTGTTTTCAAACTGTTGTAAATAGCACCACCGTATCCTGCTACTAATTGTCCTTTTGCATTGGTTAAAGTACTGGAAGCTGAGTTACCTGTAAATACAGAATCAGAAATTGTTAATGAACCACCGTTGTTATTTAAATTGGTTGAATCATCATTTTTCGCACGTCTTGTGCCAATTGCACCACCATTATATCCTGATGTATTAGAATTAAATGTTGATTTTGTAATTGTTGTTTCTGACAATGCACCTAAAGCCATTGCACCACCACCAATTGAATTAACATCTTCTGCAGCACCTTCTTGAGCAGAGTTGTTTTCAAAAGTAACATTTTCTGCAATAATAGCGCCACCATAGTTAGCAACAGCGCCACCATCGAAATATGCACTATTATTTTTTAAAACTGTACCTGAACCAATTTTAAGTAATGAACCTGCTGTAGATGAAACAGCAAATGCCCCACCGATATCTGCTTTATTGCCTGTAATAACAGATTTTTCACCAGCAGTCACTGTTGCACCTTTAACATAAATGACAGTGTTGTCTTTTTTTTGTTGATCTGTTTTATTTTCTAATACAAAGGCATTACCTAAATCTGTATCAGTAGTATATGTATACAAATCAGCATTAGCAGAATTTATAAAACTAAATCCTGATATAAATGTTGCTCCTAAAAGCATGATTTTGCTAAATTTCATATTTAAACCCCTTAAATAATTGCAAGTATTACTTATACAAAATGTATAAAACTATTATCACTTTGTGATACCCTTAAGATTAACAAGTTTGTTGTGAAACACAATTAAAAAATACACATATAAACAATAAACATATATACCACATTTATCTGTTTACAACATTCAGCTTAAGAAGCTACTGATTTTTTTGGGTAGTATTAATTGCATTGTAAATACTTGAAGCAACTGTTGCGCACAAAACTGTTCTTAAAGCCCATTTTTTTGCTTTTTGCCTCAAATTCCAAATATCAACATTATCCAGATTTTCTACAATTTTCTTAGGATTTTTAGATAAATATAAGCCAACTCTATTTGTTATATAAAAGGCCATATTCTTATTTTGTTTTACTTGCCAGGTTTTATATGTTTTTAACATAACAAATAACGATGACTCTTTAATCATTCTATCAAAAAACATATTAGGATATGCTTTAGCCAACTCACAAGCTGTCATTACTGCTTTTTTATATTTTTTCGATGCTTTTTTAATAATTTTATCAGCAATCTGATCTGCCGGAACATTCAAATTTCGAAAATAAAAAGGAACAATTAGGTGTCTGTCTTTAACGCCATCGTGCCATGTAACATATCGCACTTTGCAACCGTATCTTTTATATAAAACATAGTCTTTACGCATAACGTCAAAAAAATCCGTCAAAAAAACTTTTAACGGTTCTTTACAATTTTGCACATATTCATATGGAATTACATATTTTTTACGAGCAATAACAACATGTACCGGCTCAACTCCAGCTGATAAATATTTAGATAATAAAAACTCTATATATTCCGGTTTCATTGTTTTTAACACCCTTAAATCCTACTTTTCAGTATATATTTCTTATGGTTTCATGTCAAATAAAAAAGAAAATCATTTTTTATATTTATTTTTCAATAAAAATGATTACACTACAACTTATGAAAGAAAAAGAATTTAAAATAGAAAGCCCTTTTGAACCATCTGGAGACCAACCTCAAGCCATTAAAGAGCTCTGCGAAGGTTTACAAGACGGTATAAAAAATCAAGTATTACTCGGAGTTACAGGCTCCGGTAAAACTTTTACCATGGCAAAAATCATTGAAAACACTAAACGACCAGCCCTTATTATGGCTCCAAACAAAATATTAGCCGCTCAACTATATTCTGAAATGAAAGAGTTTTTTCCTAACAATCGTGTAGAATATTTCGTTTCATATTATGACTATTATCAACCTGAAGCATATATTCCTAAAACAGATACTTACATTGAAAAAGATTCTGCTATTAATGAGCAAATTGACCGTATGAGACATGGTGCTACACGCAATGTATTAGAAGAAAATGATGTCATCATTGTAGCTTCTGTTTCATGTATATATGGTTTAGGTTCTATGGAATCATATTCATCTATGGCGTTTTCATTAAAAGTCGGCGACGAAATGGATCCGACAGAAATATATCGCAATTTGGCCGAATTGCAGTATGAACGAAACCAAATAAACTTTGTAAGAAGCACTTTTAGAGTTAATGGTGATACTTTAGATATTTTTCCGGCACACTACGAAGACAGAGCTTGGAGAATTTGCTTTTTCGGAGATGAAATTGAAAGCATATCAGAGTTCGACTCTTTAACCGGTAAAAAAACAGCCAGCTTAACTGAAGTTACAATTTATCCGGCTAACCACTATGTTACCCCTCGCCCTGCTCTTTCTCAAGCCATATCACATATCAGAAAAGATTTAGCCATCAGACTTGAAGAGCTTAAATCTGAAAATAAATTATTAGAAGCGCAAAGACTTGAGCAACGCACTCGTTTTGATTTAGAAATGCTTGAAACCACAGGTCATTGCAAAGGAATTGAAAACTATTCTCGCTATTTAACAGGACGAGCTCCCGGAGAACCACCCCCAACCCTGTTTGAATATTTTCCTAAAAACGCACTTTTGTTTATTGATGAAAGTCATATTTCAGTTCCGCAAATCGGAGCAAT
The DNA here is from genome assembly GCA_045611785.1 of Alphaproteobacteria bacterium. GTDB lineage: Bacteria > Pseudomonadota > Alphaproteobacteria > RF32 > CAG-239 > JAFTYO01. The sequence continues at coordinate 16,695 of JAZKXV010000005.1, read as the reverse complement.
GTACAGAGGCGACTTTAACAGAAAAAGCACTTTATCAGATTATGGTTTCAGACTTCCTTCTTGTTTAGACAACCGACCATTGAAATTTGAAGAATGGGATAAAATGAGGCCACAAACCATTTTTGTTTCAGCCACACCTGGAGATTGGGAACTGGAGCAAAGCAAAGGCACTTTTTCTGAACAAATCATTCGACCAACTGGACTTACCGACCCTGTTTGCGAAGTTAAACCTGTTGAAAGCCAAATTGACGACCTCATGCACGAATGCCGTCAAATTACTCAAAATGGTGAACGTGTTTTAGTTACCACTTTAACAAAAAAGATGGCTGAAGATTTAACCGAATATTTGCACGAAAACGGTATTAAAGTCAGATATATGCACTCTGATATAGATACATTAGAGCGCATTGAAATTATACGAGATTTAAGATTGGGTGTTTTTGATGTTTTGGTAGGAATTAACCTGTTACGTGAAGGTCTTGACATTCCGGAATGCTCATTAGTTGCAATTTTAGATGCCGATAAAGAAGGATTTTTGCGCTCGACCCGTTCTCTTATTCAAACAATCGGACGTGCAGCCCGAAATGCTAACGGTAAAGTAATTTTATATGCCGATAAAATTACAGGCTCAATAAAGGCAGCATTAGATGAAACAAATAGGCGTCGTGAAAAACAAATTAAATATAACAAAGAACACAATATTACACCTCAAACTATTAAAAAAAGTATTTCATCAACCTTAAAAGAAATGACGGAAACTGATTTTGTAAAAGATGAAAAAACACCTGTCGCAGAACTTAAAAATATTGATAAGAAAATTAAAGAATATACCAAATTAATGAAAGAGGCTGCTCTGAATTTGGAATTTGAACAAGCAATGATCTATCGTGATAAACTAAAAGCGCTTGAACAACTTGCTATTAAAAATTGCTAAAATTAAAGCCCCATTTCAAAGGGCTTTTGCTTATTATTTTTGAAGTATTAATCACCCCAAATATGTCTGTGCTTCCAATCAGAAATGCTACTATATGTAGGCGTAGATTTTGCTTCTGACTTAGCTTGCTTTTCATCTTTTGTTTCGACACTTTCTTTAGCTTTTACTTCCTCTTTATTAACTTTAACATGTAAAGTTTGTGGAATATTTAAAGAAGATGCAATAATTTTAGCATTCATTGAATTATCAATAAAGCTCAAATCATCTCCTCTATCAATCCATTTTTGCATCAATGCAGAAAACCCATCTGTTGCTTCTTTTAATTTATATTGAGGAAACGCCGCATAAATATTTTCTGTAAGCGATTTTTCTTTATCATATTCATACCCTGGCATCGTCTTTAAAATATTACTTACTTTATCATGATTTTCTATAGGATTAATACCAGTAACAATACGTCCTGAAGCAGCTGCAATTAATTCAACAGCAGATAACTCAACTATTTGCGCTTTATTTACCATATTATTTACTCCTTTATATCAATATTTTACATATTTGTTAACTGAATTTTTTAATATTCAATTTTTTTACCTAAATTTTTCATAAAAACTGGTTTTAAATCTGATGTAATTTGTGGTAATGGTTGTGGGGCAGATGCAAAGCTTTTTCTTATACTTTTTAGTTTACTTTCTATCAACATATCTTTTGTTTGCTTATCCCTTGAAACCTCATCAGATAAAGATTTAAGACCATCATTAAATGATGTTGTATAGTTATCTACGTAAGCATCAATTTTTTCTTGATGTTTAGTAACTACATTTTTAATATCTTTTTTAAATTCTGGCTGATAATGAAGCATTTCTCCTAAATTATAGCATATCGCATTGTTAACTTCTTCTGGCAAATCAGATTTTAAAAGATGATCATAAGTTAATAAAACATCTTGAGATAATATGCTATCGTGTAAAGCTTCCTCTTGAACAAGATTGCATGCACGTTTAAAAGATAGAGTATCTTCAAAATCCTTTTTTGATAATTTTTCCATATTTTGGTTAAAATCTTCAAACATATTATTAAATCCTTTTGACAATTTATAAAAAACTATCACAACACACACATTTTGTCAACACAAATACTATATACTCAAATTAACTATTGACGAAGCAAAAAAGATGTTGTAAATTTTCTCCAGTTTTAAGATTTTTTAAGATTAATGAGAAAAAGATGAATTTATTTTATACATATATTCCTTTCATTATTATCCCCTAGGGGGGATCATCTTTTTTTGTTACATATAAGCACATAAATACAGTCTAATAACATTATCAATTTAATATCAGTAGGTAAAAAAACATGAAACATTATGCTAATGTATCGGCAAAGCCGGACTTTGTTAAGTTAGAAAAAGAAATTTTAAATTTTTGGGAAGAAAACAACACTTTTGAAAAATCTGTAAAAAATCGTGATGGTGCCGCAGAATTCGTTTTTTATGACGGCCCTCCGTTTGCAAACGGAACTCCTCACTATGGTCACATTATGGTTTCTTATGTAAAAGATGTTGTTGCTCGTTTCCAAACCATGATTGGTAAAAAAGTTGAACGTCGTTTAGGTTGGGACTGTCATGGTTTGCCGGCTGAAATGTCTGCCGAAAAACAACTTGGTGTTTCAGGACGCAAACAAATTGAAGAATACGGCGTTGAAAAATTTAATGATTTTTGTCGCTCCGACGTTTTAAAATATTCAGGAATTTGGGTCGATATGTTTAAACGTATCGGTCGTTGGGTTGATTTTAATAATGATTATAAAACCATGGACTTACCTTTTATGGAAAGCGTAATCAATAACTTTAAACAACTTTATGACAAAGGTTTGGTTTATGAAGATTATCGCGTATTGCCATATTCTTGGGCTGCTGAAACTCCACTTTCAAACTTTGAAGTTAACCAAGGATATCAAGATAAGACAGATAACGCAATTACTGTTATGTTCAAACTTGAAAACGGTATGAAAATTTTGGTATGGACAACAACACCTTGGACATTGCCGTCAAATTTAATGTTGGCTGTCGGTAAAGATATTGAATATACAATAATGGAAGAAGCTGGCCAAAAATATGTTCTAGCAAAAGCTTTATTGGGTCGTTACAAAAAACAACTCGAAAACGCATCTGAAGTTGGAACATTAAAAGGCTCTGATTTAATCGGCATGAGCTATGAACCTATGTTCCCTTATTTTGCTAACTTAAAAGAAAAAGGTGCATTTAAAGTATTAAACGGAGAGTTTGTATCTACTGAAGATGGTACAGGTGTTGTTCATATTGCACCAGGTTTTGGTCAAGATGACTTTGATGCTTGCCGTGCTTATGATGAACATTTCCCTGTTGTTTGTCCGGTTGATGAAGCAGGTAAATTTACATCTGAAGTGTCTGATTATGAAGGTATGCAAGTTTTTGAAGCTAATGAACCTATTATGCAATGGTTGAAAACAAACGGCTTATTAGTTAAAAAAGAACAATATACTCACTCTTATCCATTCTGTTGGCGTACAGATACCCCGCTCATATATAAAGCGATGTCTTCTTGGTTTGTTAAAGTAACAGACTTTAGAGATGAAATGGTTGCAAATAACCAACAAATCAACTGGGTACCTGACCACATTAAAGATGGTCGTTTCGGTAAATGGCTTGAAGGTGCAAGAGATTGGTCAATTTCAAGAAACAGATTTTGGGGAACCCCAATTCCGGTTTGGAAATCTGACAATCCAAAATTCCCAAGAATTGATGTTTTTGGTTCTGTTGAAGAAATAAAAGAAAAAACAGGTATTGAGGTTACAAACTTACATAAACCATATATTGACGATGTAGTGTATAAAAACCCTGATGATCCATCAGGTCAAACCATGATGCGCAGAGTAAGCGATGTTTTTGACTGTTGGTTTGAATCTGGCTCTATGCCTTACGCTCAAGTACATTATCCTTTCGATAACAAAGAATGGTTTGAAAGCCATTTTCCGGCAGATTTCATTGTTGAAGCAATTGACCAAACAAGAGGTTGGTTCTATACTTTGACAGTGTTGTCAACAGCTCTTCATAATAAACCAGCATTTAAAAATTGCATTTGTACAGGTTTATTAATGGCTGAAGGAGGTCAAAAACTTTCAAAACGCTTGAAAAACTATCCTGATCCAAATGAAGTTTTAGAAAATATCGGTTCTGAATCTTTACGTTGGTTCTTGGTTTCTTCTCCGGTATTAAAAGGCGGAAACTTAGCCGTTGATAAAGAAGGTAAAGAAATTGCAAAAGCATCACGTGCTGCTTTAATTCCGTTATGGAATGCCTTTTACTTCTTTACACTTTACGCAAATGCCGAAGAATATAAAGCTAAAGAAATTTCTTCTTCAAGTGAAGCAATTGATAACTATATTTTATCAAAACTCAAACACTTAAGAAACGTTGTTAAACAAGGTCTTGAAACTTACGATGTCTCAATGGCAACAAACGAAGCAACCTCTTTCATGGAAGTGTTAAACAACTGGTACATCAGAAGAACTCGTGAACGTTTTTGGGAAGGTGATGCACAAGCTTTTGATACACTCTACACAGTGTTGTTAAACTTGAGCAAAATCTTATCTCCGTTAATGCCTTTTGTTACTGAATATATATACAAAACATTAACCTTAGAAGAATCTGTTCACTTATCTGATTATCCTGAATTAGCAGAAATTACAATTGATGAACAACTCGTTAAAGAGATGGATTTCTTGCAAGAACTTTGCTCTGCAGGCAAATTTATTCGTGAAGAGAAAAACTTGCGTAATCGTTTACCATTAGCAAGTTTAACATTGGTTGGTGCAGATTTGAGCTCAGATTACCAAGAAATTGTTAAAGATGAACTCAATGTTAAAGAAGTTAAATTTGACACAAATTTAAGTGCTTATGCAGATAAAAAACTTTATCTTTATACACCTCTTTTAGGTAAAGCTTTAGGAAAAGACATGGGTCCTGTTATGGCTGCTTACAAACAAGGAGTTTGGCAGATTAATGAGGACGGAACCCTCAACATTGCTGAAAAAACTTTAACTTCAGATTTGTTTGAAGTTCGTCTTGATATGAAAGAAGGTGTTGCCGGTCGTTCATTTGCTCAAAATAAAGCTTTAGTAAGTTTAGATACAAATGTAACTGACGAACTTAAACGTGAGGGATTAGCTCGTGACTTTGTTCGCATGGTTCAAACACTTCGCAAAGATAAAGACTTTAACATTTCTGATCGTATCGAGTTATGTTGGAACACTAACGACACAGAACTTGCTCAAGCATTAAACGAAAACCAAAAATATATTGCTGAACAAGTTTTAGCCGTAAAAGTTAGCACAACATGTAGCAACGGCACTAAAGAAAATATTGATGGTAAAGAAATTATTTTTGACGCTAAAGTGGCTTAAATCATATATTTTCAACAAAGACGACTTATTGCATAAATAAGTCGTTTTTTTTGAAAAAAAACTAGACAAAACAAAAAAAGCATGCTACCATACAATTAAGTATATTAAAATGTCCGGAGAAGATCATGGAAAGTCAGATTGATAAATTTAATGCTCGAGCCAGAAAGAGAAAAGAAATACTCGAACAAAGAAAGCAACAGCAGCAAGCTGCCTCCCACGAAAGCGCCGAAGATGAACAAAAAAGGAAACAACGCGAAGAAGAGCAACAAAAACAAAGAGAAGAAGAACAAAAAAGAAAACAAAAAGAAGAACAAGAAAGACAAAAAGAGGAAGAAAAAAGAAGGCTCGAAGAGCAAAAAAGAAAGCTAGAAGAAGAAAAAAGAAGGTTAGAAGAAGAAAGAATAAGACAGGAAGAAGAAAATAAGAGATTACGTCAACAAGGCGGTCAAAGAAAACAAAATGACAGAAGGAAGCAAGGCGGACAAAGAACACCTAAGCCGGACGGACAAAGAAAACAAAACGACAGAAGGAAGCAAGGCGGACAAAGAACACCTAAACCAGACGGACAAAGAAAACAAGACAACAGAAGACAACAAGGAAACAAATCAATGGCTGATACTATAAATTGGAACGAAGAATTACAAAAAGATGAAACATTTCTCTTGGCTCAAAAGCTTGGAATTGATGTATCTTCTTTTAATGCAGATTCTGAAGAAGCTAAGAAATCTAGCATTGAGGAAATCAAAAAGAAAATTAAAGAATTTGATAGCATTCCCAGCACTGTAACGCCCACTCCTGAAGAGCAAGCTCTGTTTGATAGAATTAAAAAAGAAAAACTTACGCTTACCGTTAATCAAGATACCCAAGATAATCCTATTCAAAATTCTGAGTGGATTAAGCAAAAAAGAGCTTTTTATAATAATTTTGCAACTGATCAGGGCTTGGTTATGATTAATGATCCGGCAAAAGATTCTGCTGAAAATACATTTTCTTGTTCTTTTGAAAAAGCCGGCAACAGCTTAGGTGAAGTAAAATACACCTCACCCACATCAGTTAAGATTAGTGAAAATTCTGACTTAGTGATGTATCAAGCTATCATAAAAGATGCTTTAACAAACAACTTAAGAATTGAGTTAGGTAATTCTTTAAGCGATAAGCAAAAAGCAATGCTGTTTGCCGCTGCTCTAACAAGCAAAAACCAAACATATAATGATGGTACTCAATTAGAAATAAAGAACCCTCCAAAAATTGACATAAATGCTGATTATTTCAAGACATTACCTCAAAACATGCAAGATGTTCTAAAAAAATATGATGAAGAAGAAAAAGCAAGACAAGCAAGTATAGAAAAAATTAAACAAATCCGAGCTAGAATAGAAGCTAAAGCAAAGGCTTTAGGTAAAAAAACCACCGAGCTCTCAGAAACGGAATATCGCGAAGCTATGTATGAAGGTATGACTGATGAACAAAAACAAGCAAGACAAAAGAAATTAGATGACAGAGAAAAAGTCTTAGCTGCTTATTTAGGTTTTATCCCAGCATTTGAAATCGAGAGAGGCGGTAAAAAGGTTAAGATTGAAGAAGATGATGCAACCAGAGATCTTGTAAAGAACAACTTACCTGAAAGGTATGCGGCTCTTAAAAGCAAATATGAAAGAAGGTAGACACGATGTATACAGGAGCTGAATTTATAAATTACTTGAAAGCAAACTCACAAGAGGACTATGCTAAGATTTCTTTGAAGCCTATTTCAATGAGTGAAATAACTGCCATATATAACAGACACAGTTCAAAATTTGAGTTATGGTTAAAAGTTCCTGCCCGTATAAGAGAAGAATATTCAGGACGCGTTCCTGATACCGTATTAAATGAAGCATCTTATACCACCAATATGACCGTTGATGAATCCAGAAAAATTGAACAAAAGGGCGGTTATTTAAGTCCTAATGATAAAAATGGCGATAATGGTTCAAATAATGATGCTCCACATAATGATGCTCCAAGTAATGGGGCTCCAAGCAGCTTGGCTTGGAATAATAACAATTTTAAAGGTGATGGATCAAACAATAGTGCTCCTGATATCTGTTTTAACTATATAGCTAATAATATTGTTAAAATTAATGATAAAAAAGTTCGTTCTGATATTATGAATGACATTAGAAATAGCGCATTTTCAGCTGAATATACAGAGGATGTTAAGCGTATATCCAACAAAGGATATGATAACAAATATTCTAACCAAATTGCTATGGCTTCTGCCACAATTAAAGCTATTGATGAAGCTTTTAAAGAAGGTAAAATTACCGAAGAAGAGCATAAAAAAATAAGAAGAAACGCAGAAGAAAATAGAAGAGATGGAGTATTGGGCGATTGGTTAGAGAATCGTCCAGAGAATTTGTTATTAAACAGAATTAAAAGAACAAAAGACGATGAAGATACTGAAGCCGTAGTTCTTTTAGTAAGCTTAGCAAGTAAAGTAAAAAAAATGGGCCGAGAAGAAGATTTAGTTAAATATCTTCAATCTCCGCAATCAGGATATCAAAATTGGACTCAAGAACAAAAAGATTTATTCTCAGAAATAACCAAAACGCTTGATATCAATATTCCGGAAAACATTGAATCTAAAAATGAAGAGATAGAACAATTTTCCTCTGAAGCCAAAGAAAAGTTGTTGGCATTAAAAGAGCATTATAAGCAAATTAAAGAGGCTGAAAAATGTGGTTTGCTTGAACCGGAAAAAGCGCAAAAAATGAAAGACCTATTATCAGAAAAGGCAACAAAAGTTATCGTGCAAGATTGGAATGAACGCTCCCCAGAATTGTTATTTGTATATACATTTGAGGGTAAAGTACCTACAATTAAGTTTGATGATGATCCTCCTTCACCTCCTCCTCCCCCTTCGCCAGCAGTTACTGTTGCAACTAGCGACAACGAAGATGCCGATGATGGCGGTAGCGGAAGTGGCGGACCACACGACAGTGTAGATAAAGATGGCATTCTTGGTCTTGAAGCAAAAGACGTTAAGTTAAATAACATGCCGGAAAATGCTAACAATAATGGTAATAATGATTTATCGATTGATAATATCGAACATCGTAATGATGAAGATAATGCAAATACCGGTGAAGCTACAGAACAAACCTCAGATAATGCTGAAAACAAAAATAATTCTGAGAATATAGAAACAGCACACAATATAGCTAATCAAGAAAGTGTTGTTGTAAATGCTGATACTGCAAATGAGAACATCACTATCACAGATAACAATGACAAAAAGCAAAATCCTGATAATAGTTTCTCATTTAGTGCTCCGGATAATGCTTTATCATTAGATATTGATGAAAATGTACAAGATACATCTCAAGGCTCTGAACCTAAACAAGATGTTCATACAACAGATGAACCGAAAAAAGATGCAGCATCTTCCTCATACGATTTTAGCGGTATAGATTTTTCTTTAGATGCTGAAAGTATTATTCAACAGCTTAACGCATCAATTACAGAAAACTTAGCAGAGGCAGGTATAGTTCTTGATGTTGGCGAATCTCAAACAAGAAATTTTGCTGATAAAATAACTCAATTATCTGAATTAGATCAAATAATGGGCCGAATAAGCAGCATGGGCAGACAAACTCAATTAGATGAAGCTATCGCTGCAAATCAGTCCAGATTTGAAAAAATGTCTTTAGGCGGAAAAATTTTATACTCTTCATTATGTGAAAAACATGGTATGGATGCTTCTTATGGTGGCATAGATATCAATGATGCTTTATACAGCCATTTTGCAAGAACCAAACAAAGATTATCTGCACACAGACATCTAGGTGTACAAACTGATACACCTGCACAAACAGATACTCGTGTACAAACTGATACACAAAAACAACAAACACAAGTGCCTACTCATCAACCGAGCAGAGCCCCTATAATAACAAAGGAATATGGCCATGACTGATATAGGAAATGATTTCATAACATTTTTAAAAGCATATTATCCGGAGGACGTTGCAAAACTTTCTGCCGACAAAGTTGACGATGCTTTGATAAATGCTATAATTGCAAAGCATAAAACTAAGTTTGACACATGGAAAAAAGTTCCTGAACGTATCAGAGATGAATATTTAGGACGTGTGCCTAACGATATATTAGATGCTGCAAAAGTTGATAATAACTTAACATTAGATGAGTGCCGAGAAATTGAAAAAAATAGAGAATTGCCTGCTCCATCAGAAATTATAGATGGCGAAACAGCCGGCAAAATAATTGTAGGTGCAGCACTTTTAGAAACTGCCAACAAAAAAGCTAAAGAAATTATGCAAAAAGGATATTCTGAAAATGCTGCCAATGCGTTAGCTATGTCTAGTGCTACACGTCAAGCTCTTGCACAAGCCTTTAAAGATGGAAAAATCTCAAAAGAAGAATGGGAAAAAGCACACCGTGAAACACGTGTTTCTGATAAAAAACAAATAACAGAAGATTGGATAAAAAATCACCCTGAAAGATACTTAATATACATTGCTAAAGAGGTAGATAGAAATCATATGGATCAAATGGAAGCAATTCCTAAGATGTATGATCTTATGAAAAGAGTAAAAGAGCTGGGACGTGAAAAAGAACTCAGAAGAGAGTTGCGAAAACCTCAATCAAGATATAGAGCATGGAAAGATGAAACTAAAATCTTGTTTGATGGTATTCGCGAATCTCATTCACCAACCGTCACAATATCTCGTACTAGCGATAAGTATACCATAATGCAAGATTGGATAGAAAACCAACCAGAAAAAATGCTCGTTCACGTTGCTAAAGAGCTTGATAGAGGAAAAATCAGCAAAGAAGATGCTGTAAAACAAATGAACACTTTGATGCTTAAGGTAAAAGAAACCGGTAGAGCAGAAAATCTTGAAGCTTTATTAAAAGAGCCTGTTTCAAGATATGAAAAATGGAGCGATGAAAACAGAGCTATATTTAACTCAATGATGCATGATAATGACATTGGTGTTGCTGCAAAACAATTTAACAAAGTTAAAGAAAACCTTGCAGCCAAAAATGCTCCTGAACAAGCTAATACACCGGTTGCAGCTCCAACACCTAATGTCATAACAAATAATGAGGTTGCAATAGCACAAGTTCAATCCACTATAGGAGGTAGATAAAAATATGGCAAAATCGATATTTTCATTCTTTTTTGCAGACACGACATCAGGTTCTGAAACCGGCAGCAAAAATGATGGTAAAGGAAATGCTGAACTTGTTAGCATGGGCAACGAAGAAGCTGCTCAACAAATTCAGCTTGCTAGCAACAAAACCACTGTTAAAGGAAAAGATAAAGCCTCTCCTGAGCAAGAAGTTTCTAAAAATGAAAATAGAAAAACTAAACCTTCTCGCACAGAAACATCTGCAAAGAAGGATAATAAAAAAGCTAACTCTCGTCCTAGCAGAGCTGCCAGAGAAAGAGCTATAGAAGTAAGTACCAGAACCAAGAAAGCAAAAGATACCTTATATGATGCTCGTAAGGCTACTATTAATCCGCAGTCTAAAGTTAAAACTATAAAAGAGTTTATTGAACACTTACCAAATGAAACTCAAGATGTTATTAAAGCAGACATCAAAAGAAAGGTTAAAAATAAAGATTTTGAATATGATTCTCAAATTCGTCAGGTAGAAAAAACTCCTGATAAAGAAGCTAAAGAACGCCTTTCTAAAAGAGAACTTTTAGAACAAAAACGTGGTATTTACAGAAGAGAACAAACTGCGTTACGTTTAGCTAAAGCCGCTGCAGAAAAAGCAAGAGCAATGGTTAAGGCTGTTAGAGAAAGAGTGTTGAACAAGTTGAGAGGCAAAAAACCTGCTACTGTACAACAGCAACCTAATGTTCAAACTCAAACTCAAAATCAAAATCAAAATAAAGATATGTCAAAATACATATCTAATATGAGGGATAACACAAAGTAAAATTTTATAACACCTTATAAAAAAATAAAGCACCTGATAGGTGCTTTATTTTTTAACCGTTAACAATTGTAACTCCGGAGCTTGTTCCCAAGCTGGTTGCTCCGACAGCAATCAAATCTAATGCTTTTTGCTTATCTCTGATACCGCCTGATGCCTTAACTTTAAGACCAAACGGAGAAACAGCTTCTGACATAAGCTTAACATTTTCAACCGTAGCCCCTACTCCGTTTTTAACAAAACCGGTAGAAGTTTTTACAAAATCTGCTTTAGCCTGAATGCAAACTTCACAAGCTTTTTTAATTTCATCTGTAGTCAATAAATCTGTTTCTAAGATAACTTTTAATACATTATTAGGACATGCATCTCTAACTGCCTTTATATCTTCTAAAACAAACTCCCAATTATTGTCCTTTATAGCTGAAACATTAATAACCATATCAATTTCATCTGCGCCATCATTAATTGCTTGTTTAGTTTCAAAAGCTTTAACACTGCTTAAATTTGCACCTAATGGAAAACCTATTACAGTTACCACTTTAACATCTGTATTTTTTAAATATGCTTTTGCATCTTTAACATACAGAGGATTAACGCAAACACCTCTAAAATTATGTACTTTAGCTTCCTCATAAAGTTTTGCAAATTCAGCATTTGTTGCATCTTGTTTTAACAATGTATGCTCAATATATTTTTCTAAATTTTCCATATATTATATCCTTAAAAAATAATTATAATAACAAGTTTTATTCTGCTTTAGATTTAAAAATATCTCTAAACATTTTAGATAATCCGGTGGTTTTTTCTTTTTTTGCTTGTTTGTTAACACCCTCTAAATAATTTTCTCTTTCTTGTACACTTTTACAAACTGTACCTAACACAATTTGATACAAATCTTTTTCTTGATTTGGAAGTTTTTCATCTGTTCTAACTCTTTCCATAAAATCTTTTAAGACATCGCTATATTTAATATTTGTATCATACAACGCATCAGAACATAGATCATAAGTTGAGACTACTTTATCCTTATCTTTAACTGAGATTCTATCATACACATTAGTCATTTGAAAATCTATCGGTTCAACATGCCTCTTCATTTCTACAGTCAGCGTTTGATTTTCTCTATTGCTTACTTCAATTAAAAATCCATCTTTCAAATACTTATCAAGTTGCTTATATCCTTTGTAATTTATTTCACCTTTTGCGGCTTCTTGTTCATCTTCGACGCTCCAATCAGGCTTAAATTTAACATCTAAGCCATGATACATTTTTTTTGCTTGAGATAATATCATTGTTACAACCTTTCTGGCGAATTAATAACCTGCAAAAATCATCAGATATTTTTGCCAAATTGTCAATGTTTTTTGTATATTTCTCAAAAAAAACTTGCCTTTTATTAAATAAATGATATCATACAGCTAAATAAATATGATTGTGTATGAAAACTATTCGTGAGATAGCAATTTGCTACGATTTTGATGGAACCCTTATTAAAGGAAACATGCAAGAACCTACTTTTATCCAAAGATTAGGTCTTACGACTGCTCAATTTTGGGCCTTAGCTGACAAACAAACACTTGAACAATCTGCTGATTCAATCTTAAGTTACATGAAGTTGATGATTGATGAAGCCCGAGCAAAAAAACTGGCTTTTAAGAGAGAAGACTTTGTTGATTGCGGCAAGGATATGTTCTTTTTTAAAGGTGTAACAACTTGGTTTGACCGCATTAATGAGTACGCTGCAAAGAAAGGTATTAAGGTTTCTCATTATATTATTTCTTCCGGCTTGCAAGAAATGATTGAAGGAACCAAAATTGCTAAGTATTTCTCTAAAATTTATGCATCAAGCTTTATGTATGACGAATATGGTCGTGCTGTATGGCCTGCCAGAATTGTCAACTATACTGACAAGACACAATACCTTGCCAGAATAAATAAAGGTTGTTTAGACCCTATGGATGTTAAAGGTGTTAACAAAGCCATGCCTAAAGAACAAAGAGCAATACCTTTTGAAAATATGATATATTTTGGCGACGGTGATACTGATGTTCCGAGTATGTCTATGGTAAAAAGTCATGGCGGTCATTGTTTTGCAGTTTATCCACCTAACAAAAAAGGTGCAAAAGATAAGGCTTCACATCTTTTAACAGATGGTCGAGTTGATTTTGTTGTTCCCGCTGATTATTCAACCGGACAACGTATCGAAAAATGCGTAAAAGCCATAATAGATAAAATTGCTGCTGACAGCCATCTCGATTCATTAAAAGACTAAAACACACAACCTCCGACATAAAATATCGGAGGTTGTTTTTGTTTTAATAGAAAAGCGAGTTTCCAGCCTTTTGATGTTATTTAAACATACTATTATACCTAGCAATTAATTGTGTTTTCAACTTTTGAGCCTTAGTCATTTTAGAACTTGCTTTTCTATCTTCTGGCGCAATTCCTTTTGCTTCTGCCTTTTTATCCTCATCTTCAAGTTTTTTAGCTATAATACGCTTCAGCGATAAATAATATTTTGTATTCTCTTTGCCTTTTTTATCAAAGTGCTTATATTCTGATTCTATACTCTTACCTTGTAAATCATATTTATGAATATGCTCAACCTGCTTTGTTCCTTTATAATAAGTATAAGTTGTTTTTCCTTCTGCAGTTGTTTCTTCTTTTAATCTGTTGCTTTTATCAAATTTTTGATATGTTCCATCTTCATTATACTTAATAATGGTGCCATCTTCATATTTTGACTCTTGCAATTTTCCTGATAAATAGTACTTGTGCCTCTCTATTGTTCTATAATCTTTTTCTTTACGAACAAGGAGTCTATCTTGACCATCAGGTGTTAACTGATATTCCGTACAATTACCATGTCCATCGTTGTCATAAAGACATATACCATTTTCAGCATATCTGCGACATATTGTATTCCATTTATTCTGCAAACATCTTTCTTCTGATTTAATTTGACCTGATGGATAATATTCATACTTTTCGCTCCAACTATTGCCCTTACCTTTTTGAACAAGAAGTCTATCTTGTCCATCAGGTGTTAACTGATATCTGGCATAATTTCCATCTTTATCTTTTTCATAAACACATATGCCATTTTCTACATACATATAACAAGAACCGTCATCTTTTACTTCTTCAAAAAGCTTTCCTGAAGGAAAATACTTTTTATTTGGCTCATCACTTGTTACATAATATGAAGCTTCTCCATTATCATCATACACTGTTTTTTTCCACATTGTAGCATCTCCTTCAACTATTGACTGTATTTTATTTTTCTTTTTATATTTATGAAATACATATTGTCCTTCTTTGTTTCTTTCGTATATTTTTTGACCTTGATCATATACAACCATAGCACCATTAGGTAGCTCTTCTCTAGTTAATAATAACATATGTTTACCATTCCAAGAACCAACATATTCTTGAACTACTCCATTAGGGCATCTTATTATGTAGTAATTATCATATTCAGATAAACGTGAGCCATCTGCTAAAATACTTTCATGTAACCCTCTATGTGCAACTTGTAATTCAGAATATGTCACCTCTATTTGCTCTGTAAAACCTTTTGGTTCCTGAGTATCAACTTTTCCTTGTATTGTTTCTTTTATATTTCCATCTCTATCAGTTACATAGTATGTGTAGTTACCTTCTTCGTCTCTTTGATAAATTTTCTTTCCATTTTCATATGAAACCATTGCTCCATTGGGTAGCTCTTCCTTGATTAACTTTAATACCGGTGGACTACCCCAATAACGATTATACTCTCTTACAATTCCGTTAGGTAACACTGCTTCAACTATATCGTTTTTGCCAAATACCATACGAGTTCCATCTGCCAATAATGTTTCAAAAGCACTTTCATGAACCTCATGAAAGCGGCATTCAATCTCTAATTTATCTGTAAATCCTGTTGGTTTTTGAGTATCAATTTTTCCTTGTATTGATTCTTTTATATTTCCATCTCTATCGGTTACATTGTATGTGTAGTTACCTTCTTCATCTTTTTCATAAACTTTTTTGCCGTTTTGATAAGCCACCATAGATCCGTCAGGAAGTTCTTCCTTTGTTAATTTTAAAACTGCACTTGAGCCATGCCCTGTGCTTTCATACTCTTGAATTCTCCCATTAGGATTTATGATTCTATATTTACCATCAAATTCTGATAAGCGTGAACCATCTGCCAATATGCTTTCATAAGCACCTTTGTGAGCTATAATTAATTCACTAAATTTAATTTCTAATTTATCTGAAAAACCACTATACTCTTGAGCTTCGTATGTCCCTTCTATAACTTCTTGTAACTTTCCTTTTGAATTTAGCTTATGATACTTATAGTTACCATGCTCATCTTTTTCATAAACTTTTTTACCACTTTGATAAGCTACCATTGCCCCATTTGGAAGTTCTTCTCTGGTTAACTCCAAATATGAGCCATCAGCTTCATATTCTTGAATACGCCCATCCGGATATCTTCTTACATATTTTTTATCTAACTCAGATAAAACTGAACCATCTGCCAATATAGACTCATACGCATTAGTTGCAACTATAGCTAAGTCATCGTAATGCAGTTTCAATGTTTTAGTAAACTCATAAACAACTGATTGAGAAACATTGTTTAAAATAGCATTTTCTTGCTGATAAATATAATGTTTTCTTTTATGCTCTTCTTTCTCATGGCGACGACGTTCTTCCTCGCGACGGCGACGACGCGCTTCTTCCTCACGACGACGACGCGCTTCTTCCTCATGACGGCGACGACGCGCTTCTTCCTCACGACGGCGACGCTGCCTCTCTTCTTCCTCATGACGACGTCTTTGAGCCATCATCATCATGTTGTTTGTCGCTACAATTGTAGCTAGTATTGCCGGATTAACCATTACTTAATCTCCAAAACATCAATTATGTTTTTTAGTTTAATACGTTAATTATATTTTGTCAATTTTTTTTTAAAAATTCTAAGAGTAATATAGATTTATATTGCCCTTAAAATTTGTTTGGCAATCTTATAAAAATTATTTTCCGATAGCATTTATCTATAAAAAATCAAGTAAAAAGGGAGAATAACCTCCCTTTTGATGTTATTTAAACATACTATTATACCTAGCAATTAATTGTGTTTTCAGCTTTTGAGCCTTAGTCATTTTAGAACTTGCTTTTCTATCTTCCGGCGCAATTCCTTTTGCTTCTGCCTTTTTATCCTCATCTTCAAGTTTTTTAGCTATAATACGCTTCAGTGATAAATAATATTTTGTATTCTCTTTGCCTTTTTTATCAAAGTGCTTATATTCTGATTCTATACTCTTACCTTGTAAATCATATTTATGAATATGCTCAACCTGCTTTGTTCCTTTATAATA
>JAZKXV010000004.1:0-78521 GCA_045611785.1 Alphaproteobacteria bacterium | reverse complement strand
TACAGTTGAATCTGCATTTGATATAGCCTCATTAATTCTGCTCTCGCTCTTATTAAACGATACAGTCTTAATCTTTGCATACTTAAAAGTTGTGTCTCGGTGGCTAATGCTCTGATACATTGTGCTTGTACTTACTCGCTCACCCTCGTTGAAGAAAAACTCATAGTTCTTCTTTACGGTTGAACGCTTAAAGCCCTTAGCATCCATTGAGTTCTCTACAGTGTCTTGCGTTGCTTGTGTAGATGTAATACCAACCTTTTCAAGATTTTCCTTATTCAGTACATACACCTGCTTAGGATCTGCATCAAACAAAGCTTCAAGGTTCAAATCATACTCGAAGGCATTGCCTTTAATGACTTCATTTCCTTCGTACTCAGTCACATTTCCCGTAACTTTCTGCTCTACAGTGTAAAGTTTGTTAACCAAAGTATCCAACTCCATCTGGTAGTCCAGATACTCATACTTTAGCTCTTTCGGATAGTTATAAACTTCCTCGAAGCCTACATACGTTGATTCATTGTCCTCGTTGCAAGATACAACGAATAAGCTCATAATTGCTGTAATAGCAATGAGCACCAAAGTGTCAATTCTTTTTGCCATAGTTTATTGAATTTAAATTAATATTCGGTTCTACAGTATTTTACGCCACCACAATAGGTATGAAAAATCTTTTCAATTTTCCAATTATAAACCACAATAAGGACATAAATACTTTTTTATTGCATATAATTTACCAAATTATTCAATAAATTACAAGATAAAATCGTAACTAAGACTTAAAAAAAACGCCCTTTTACAAGAGCGTTTTTTTACAACTATTTGCATAATTTAATCGCAAATTCTTTCATTAGATTTAACTCTGACAACATAGTCTAATTTTACTTTATCATTTCCTGGAATTTCTATTTTCCATTCATGTTGATTGATATTTTTATTGTTGCCCTTAATGCTTTCTTTTATAACTTCATTTGAATTAATATTTTGCACAAAAGATACTGTTACCTTTTTGTCGTCGCCATTATTGAATTCGACATTTGCAACATAATCTTTTACCATATCTGCATTATAACAACTATTTGAAGTTAGTTGTTTTTTAGTTTTAGATACTTCTGTCACATCAACAACTTTTCCATTTACAAAAACATTAAACATATTACCTACCATTAATTCAATGGTTTCACCTTTGGCTGTATTGTTTATGTTATTTTCACCGATAAATTGCAAACTGTTTTGTGCATCATTTTCATAAAAGCGCATTTTTCCGCCAGGCAAAGATATATCCAAACCGCCTTCTGAGGTATTGTTCATAATATAATACATTTGCGGATGTCTTTTTTCAAAATCTGCCTTATAAGTGCCATTAAAATACAACGGAGATGTTAGGCGACCTTCTTGTGTATATTTTACATCAAACTTTTCAAACAAACTCATTTGTTTTGTTTGGCTGTTTTTTATATCAGTTCTATTTGGCAAAGTATATAATTGATATGAGCTAAGTTGCTCAGGAGTTACATTGTTTGTAGCCATAGAATCTGACATACTGTTATAATCATATACCTTAGCTGCCATAAGCATAGGACCTCTTGTAAAAGATTCTGTTACTTGATTAACGTCACCGGCAACAAGTTGGATTTTAGCGCCATTATAATCTACACCTGAGTTATTATTTATTGTGACCCACGCTGTTAAATCTAAAGTAGTTTCATTTTTTATGTACGCTACATAATCTGTTTTCCAAGAAATACCGTTGGTTAAATATGCCAACATCAAATCTTGTTCTTTTAGATCAGGACTGTATAATTTTGCCATTAAGGTAGGTTTTTCACGTAAATTTTTTGGAAGCTCGTCAAAAACCAAACGACCATTAAAGTCTGTTTCAATACCATAATCAAACTCCAGTATAGGCTTATTTCCGCTTGCACTCAATATTTTAGCTTTATTAAAAATATTTTCTCCCGTAGTCGGATTTTGAACTATAGTTTTAACCTCCTTCCCCACAGACTTTTTTATGATATTGTGTTCGGTGATTAAATCATAATCATAATTTTGTTCTAAAACATTTATATCTTTACCTACAATCATAACACTTTCAGGTTTAATTTCTGTTGCTACACCTTCAAATGCAATATCATTAATTCCTTGTGATAAACTTATTGACCTGACATCTTTAACCAATGCTAAATTACTGTTATAAATACTTATTTCAATATTCTGAGCATTATTATCTGCAAAAACATCTGTTGCGAAGAAAAGAGCCAATAATGGTAGAGTGTTATAGATACGCATAAGAACCTCCTTAATAAATATTTTTATTTTAACGTATTACAGCTTTAAAATAATTACAAGTTTAATATTTTAATATGGTGGATTTTTCCATTGCTTTTAACAACAAAATAATATTAGGAGAAAACTATGAAATATTTACAATTAAACAATGGAACTAATATGCCGATAATTGGTCTTGGAACATGGAAATCGGCTCCGGGTATGGTTTATCAAGCTATTCGATGGGCACTGAAATTAGGATATAAACATTTTGATTGCGCATCAATATATGGTAATCAGCAAGAAATAGGACAAGCTTTTAATGATGCTTTTAAGGAAGATAACTTAAAAAGGGAAGATATCTTTATTACATCAAAATTATGGAACGACTCTCATAATCCTGAGGATATATTACCGGAATTAAAACAAACATTAAACCAATTGCAGCTCGAATATTTAGATTTATGGTTAATGCATTGGCCTATTGCGCAAAAAAAAGGAACTCAGTTACCGTCAAAAGATGAAGATATGGTATCCTTAAAAACTTTGCCATTAGATATTACATATAAAGAAATGGAAAAAGCTCAACTTAATGGCTTGGTTAAAGCTATAGGCGTTTCTAATTTCGGGCAAAAAAACTTAGAGAAAATTATAACAGAGTGTAAAATCATTCCGGCTGTGAATCAGGTTGAATCTCATCCTTATTTAACACAAGCTGATTTAATAGATTTTTGTAATAAAAATATGATTGTTGTTACAGCTTATTCTCCTTTAGGCTCAGGTGAACATCCTGATAACCATAACTTACTACAAGATACCACCATAATTGAAATTGCCGAAAAACTAAACATAACCCCTGCTCAAGTGGTTTTAAGTTGGCAAATAAACAGAGGCGTTGCCGTAATTCCGAAATCTGTACACGAAGCAAGATTAAAAGAGAATATAGCATCTGTAAATATAGCTCTTGATAATGAAGATATGAAAAAAATAGAATCCCTTAATAAAAACTTCAGATATATCAATGCTCAAAGCTTTAACTATTTAGATTATGACAATGATACAATTTTTGCTTAAATCATTAAACTGTTTTTAATTTATATTAAAGTATATTGTTTATAGATAAAAACTATATATAGGAGTAAAAATGAAAGCGTTAATATATTTAGCAGGCCTTATTGCCTTAGTGTGTTGTTCATTATGGATGTTCTGCGGATTTACTCCGGAACAACAGTTAAATAAAGTTAAACAATATATTTCAGGAACAAGTTTAGCCATTTCTTCTCATGTTTCTGATACTGCAAATACTGCTACCAAATTAAAAAACAGATTAGGTTCCGAATTTGATAAAGCATCTGATGTATATCATGGAAAAGAAAAAGAAGAACCTTTTACAACAAACTAAAATATTAAAAAAACCATAAAAAAAACAGACCATTATTAAATAATGGTCTGTTTTTTATTTTTAGATTTTATAACAAAACTTAACTTGCCATAAACTTCCTAATTGTTTGTCGCAACTGACGACCTCTCGGTGTTCTCATTAACACCATACTTGCTGAACTTAAAATAATTGTAGCAGCAGCAATCCAGTCTGTAGCGTTTAACTCTAAGAATGGTAAAACTGTAAATACGCTTACCAACACTTCAATCATATATGTAAAGATTGCTTGAGTTGAACGGAACATCATAAAATATTCGCTATTTGATAAGCTAACGGCATATAAATAACAATACATAGAAAATGCATAAAATACGACACCGTTAATCAGACCACAAAGTACATTATTAAGAGCAATATATTCATATGGTTTTGGTAAAAACTCAATAAATGGTAAAACACTAACAACTGAACTTGGTAAATATGATAAAACAAATGAAAGTGTAGCAAATATTAAAATAAAAGTGATTCCGCTAACAAACATTATCCAACCGGTAACGCTTAAACGTTCTTTAAAATCCATTTTCTTTTTATTATCTTTATGAACTTCCGCAATTACTGTTCTTAATGCATTAAGAAGTGAAGAAATTGCAACAAACAATGTTACTTTCAACATAATCTCAAAATTTAAGCCTGAAACCAAAATAAAGCATCCGATAAATATAAATAACATGGCTATAAAATCTACACCTCCAGGGCGACGCTTAAACAAAAACCAAGCAAAAAATACTGAAAAGATGATTTCAATGTTTGAAAGCAAGTTTGCTTGAGTAGAAGAAATGTAGAAAAATGCCATAATCATAAATAGGTTTCTAAAAATTTGTAATGCGCCGAAAACCCATGTCTGATAATTTGTAATAATCTTTTTTACATTTGTTTTATGATTACCTAAAACAATCATAGCCAAACCACTAAACAACACATTAGAACATGCAATTGCAAACTGGTTACAGCCATATTCCAACATTGAATAACGTAAAAACACATTCGAGATTGCCCAAAATAAAATTGTCGTCAAAGACAACATTCCTGCTTTGTACATATGTTTCATTTTTAATTCCTTTTCATAATCAATGAGCATAAATTTGCTTAGAGTTTAATACTATATTATTTTTTTATCCAATTATTTTTTTTACATGTATACAAAATTTATTGTTGTTTTTGAAAATTTTGCTATAATCTTATTCATAAGGAGAAAAATTATGAATATATTTTATTATGATAAAAAACAATTGTTAATGTTGTGTACCTTTAACGCAGTGCTTTTATTTGGCATTATTATGGCAGAACACTATTTTCCATCGTATTCTTGGCTATATGGTATTGTTGCTGTCCTATGTTTTGTTTCTCTTTCATCATCTCTTTACGTTACCATATTTCCGCAACAACTTGCCTGCATATCTGACAAAGGAATTATAATTGACAACCATGAGATTCTTAAATGGTCTGATGTTAAATTTGCAAAAAAACTTAAACCATCAAAATTTTCTCTAAGAACAATTATTGTTTTTACATTAAATAATGAGAAAGCATATAACCTTAGCTTTATGCAAAAACTTTGTGCAAAATCAACATACGGCGCATTTTCTATTCCATTATATGCAATGAATCCCAAAGATCAAACGGAGATTGAAAGTAAGATTTCCGAATATATCAAAATTGATGAGATATAATATTACATCTTGATTTTACTTAATATGAATGATACATTGTATCCATAAATTCACTTATTATGGAAGCAAACGTATTATTACAAAGAGCAAAGACAGATGTCTACTGTGCGGCTAATTTAGCTGTCGGATTTTTAAATGGCTATTTAAAACTTTCCCCGCTGCAGTTTCTCGAGATGTATTGTATATTAAGAGAATGGCAAGATAAAATGGGAAACAATGTTCCGCCTATTATCACAAAACTAATTGAGCAAATCATAGTTTTAGCTGATGAAATCAAAGAAGCTCTGGAAGATTGTTACAGACAATATAAAGAGCTGGGAAATGCGCAAGCACCACCTTCTTCCGCTAAACCTAATGATGAACAAAAGCAAAAGGATGATGTTTATTCATACTTTTTGTATTTTCCTACTAAAAATGGGATTGTAAGTTAAAAAAAAAAGAACCCGAGAATATACGGGTTCTTTTTTTGTTATTTCAATCTATTTCAGATTTAATATATTAACTATTTCGGCTTCTCGCATTTCAACTATCGCAAGTTCTCCTTCCGAAACATTTTCAATATTTGCAATTTCATGTTGCATATCTATCATATGTTGGTATTGATCTTTGTTTTCTTCCGTAATATATGAATTTAAGATATTTAATATTGACGCTGTATGCCGCTTTAAATATATTGCTTGGATAATTGATTTTAAACGCTCTTCAACGTAATAGAATCTGGAAATTGTCCAACAATTTTTATTAAACCAAAGCTTTATTTTTAATGGCATTTTATCTTCTATTTTGCCTGACAACAATGATATCTGATCAGAAACTTCCTTATTATAACCTTTTTGAATATATTCTACCCATAATTTAAGAAATGCATCTATTTCAGCTGAAGAAATTTCTTGTTCTTCAGAAACCGACTTACATCTTGGCGTATATTCTTTTTTAGTTTCAGGCACAATACTGCAACTAAAAACTTTCAATATTAATAACAGTGCTAAAATTAGTATTATATATCTTCTTTTTTCACTATTTATCAAATCTACCACCTCAATCCTGATATCACATAATCGGGATATACTTCATAATCTTGTGCCATATTGCGTGTTTTTTCCACATCAGGTATGTATCCCTCACCTAAAAAGTTAACATGGATTCCTTTAGAAATCAAGAGTGTATCTGCATTTAAAAATTTTGAGCCTTTTATATCTGTTGTAAAGCTATCGCCTATTAGCAGTATACTACCATTATTATTAAAACATTCTTTTGCATATTCAAAAAACTTTATATCAGGCTTACCGAATGTTACAACATTTCCGCCTAACAGAGCATATTGTTCTGCGACAGCTCCGGCACCTAAACAAATTTCTCCGTTTTTATAGGTTGCAGTATCGTTTCCGACGCACAAAAAATCCAGTCCTAAAGAACTTGCATATTCAAGCTCTTGAGTATAGTTTTCTATCATATCGGTTTCATTTTTAACTTCACCCATAAATAAAAAGTCAGCTTTGGATATATCTTTAACTTCTTGATAATTTAAACCTTCAAAAACAGATTTTGAATCTGATGAACCTAAATTATAATATTTATTGCCTTTTAAGTCAAAAGAATTTGCATTTTTTAGCATATAATGAACAATTTCACCGGCTGATATAATTGCTTTTAATTTGCGAATTACATTTGGAGCACTTTCTTGCATTAGCTCCACAATTTGTTTCACTCTTTTGATTGAATTAGTTAAAATAACAATATTTTTAAGGTTATCCGTGCATTTAGATAAAGCATTTAATGCTTCCAAATTCATATCATTATCTTTTGTGAGCACACCATTAAATCCACAAATAATGTTTTCATAGTTGTCTATGATTTTTGAAATTCCAACAATTGGCTTAATAAATTTCATACCTTACCTCAAAACATTAAGGGTCTATTTTATATCATTATATATTGATAAGAGTTTATTTTTATTTAATTTTTACGCAAAAATGAAAAATATTTATGCAATAAATATGTTAAAATTGTTGATACTATCAAATATATAGCCTGAGCATAAAGCTCATTAATATGGCATATTTCAACCAAAAAGCTTAACGCTACGCTATTAAACAAGAACATCAAAATATAAACAGACCATGCTTTGCAATATTCCGACCAAAAATCGCCCTCGCTTCTGAATACATAGTAACGCATTGTTAAAATAGAAACATTAACCGTAATAAAATATTGTACAATAAGAGCCAACAAATATGGCAAACCTATAAGAGCAAAAAGAAGAGCAAATATAGCGTATGCTAAAACCGTATTAAAGCCGCCTACTAATAAAAATCGAATTTTTTGATTTAACTTAAACCATATATTTTCAATTTTTTTATATATACCCCATAAAAAAGGATATTCAGCATTAAAAACAAAATTATCCAGCACGTTTTTATCAAGAAGTGTTTCAAGCTCTGCATCTCGCCATGAAGATAAAACATTTTGATCAAAAATATCTTCTTTATGCTCATTATCTATCTGTGTAACAGAGGGGTGTATCATTACCTCAACACTATCGTATCCTTCAGGAATATGCACACTATTAAACTTATCTTTAGAGAGCTTACAAGTATATAGCATTGTATAAAAATATGTTTTAGATTTATATGAATTAATCATATAAAAGAATAACAACAGAAAGTATTTTATTAAACCGCCATCAAAAATCCAACTTTTATCCTTATTGGTTTTAATGGTCATGAATGCATTTTCATTAATCACTCTTGTTTTTTTCAAGCTATACTTTTCCATTAGTTCTTTAAAAACATCAAAAATAGCCGGAATCATATGAACATGGCGATGCGAATCTATATGTGTTAATTTAACACCCATATTCATAGCTTTTACAATTTGTGCCTCGACCTCGATTTTAACTTGTTGCTTAAATTTCTTTGGCTTGAAAAGAGAGAGCAAAAACAGTTTTAAGAAACCGTTCTTAAATTTTCCGTTTTCATCCACCAAAAGCGGAATATTTTTAACATCTGATGCAGGATATTCATTAGTTAAATTTACATGCAAACCTAACATTAAATTAGGCATTTCTTTATGCATATCAACAGCTTCTTGAGCATATTTTTGATTTACCATCAAGCTGGCAGAATTTAAAATTCCTTCATTATAGCCCTTAAAAATTGCAGCATTCACACCTTTACTGATACCAAAATCATCAGCATTAAAAATTATATTACGGTTCATTTATTTTTTAACTTTCTCTTCTTTTTTATCTTCATCCATAAAATCGGCCAAATATAACGGACGTTTTTTTACTTCCATATGAATTTTTCCGATATACTCACCTATTATACCCAAAGTAATTAATTGAACAGCCCCAATAAAACCTACAGCAGCTACAATTGTTGCATATCCAGGTGTCGGATTATGCAAGACAAATCTTTCAACCACAACATAAAAACCTAAAAGCAAAGAACATGCAGCCCCTAAAACACCTAACCATGTTGCTAAATGCAAAGGACGCACAGAAAACTGCGTAATACTATTTATAGCCAAACGCAAACTTTTAATAAAATTATATTTTGTAGTTCCACTAAAGCGATCCGGTGCAACAAAATCTATCACTTTTACCTTATCATTAGGCATAATCCAGCTTAATAAACCTCTAAACAAACGATCTTGTTCATTAAACCCTTTTAAAAAATCTACATATTTCCTATCAATAAGTCTGAAATCTGGCATACTTTCACCAATTTTGGTTTCTGAAAGCATATTTAATATCCAATAAAAAGTTTTTGCACACAATTTGTATAGCTTTGATGTTGCAACATTATCCACTCTTTTAGTTAGTACAATCTCGTACCCCTCTTGCCAATGTTTTACCATTTCCGGAATATATACAGGTGGGTGTTGTAAATCAGCATCCATGAAAATAACAGCATCGCCTTTGGCATAGTCCATACCGGCTGTCATAGCAATTTCATGTCCAAAATTACGTTTAAGATGCACAATTTTAACTCTTTTATCTTTAGTTTGCAATTTTTTGACTTCTGATAACGTATTATCTTTGCTTCCGTCATCTACAAACAAAATTTCAAATTCTGCATCTTTTACTTTTTTCAATTCTTTGTTTAATTGTTTATAAAGCTCAGCGATGTTACCATCTTCATTATAAGCAGAAATCACTATACTAACTGTTTTCATTGGTTACCTCATCTATACATTATAAAAACCATAATAAATAGTTTTGCGTTTTATTTTACCAACCGGATTTTTAATTTCAAGTTCTAAAACATATGGTTCAGATATATTATCCAAAATTTTTTTAATAGCTTCATATTCGCCTTTTCCGGCGGTAACTATTAATGCGCCTGATTGAACAAAATCTTGTTCATCAAACCATGGGCTCTTCTTAATATCACCCCAAATAACCGGTTTAGGTTTAGATGGTGCATATAATGCAATATTATCTGTCCACCAAACATCTCCTGCTACATATTTAAATGGTTTACCATTTGTTTTTTCATTAAATATGCTTTCCATTTTAGTCGCATACTCAACTGCCTGAAGGTGTAACTTATCACTCTTATTAAACAAAATGACCATAGTAAGAGCAGTTGACATTAAAGCCATTGAAATATAAACGCCTTTTATAAATTTGCTTTTTATATTTTCATCAAGTTGCTTAGGGAAAAACTTAAACAATAAAATTCCCATCATATAAAGAACCGGAAAACCCCACATACTCTTAAGCTTAATACCCGCAATCATACTCAAGAAGAACATAATAACCAAAGGTAAAATACCTAAACAAACTAAAAAGTTTTTATCAAAATTGGTTATATCAATGTTCTGTTTTTTTGCTTTGGCTCCAGCAATAAAATAAATTAAAATGGCAGCCAGAGAAAACAAAATTTGAGCACCTAAGAATCGTATCGGGTAAATAATATGCTTTAATAACGGAAAACTTTCAAAACCGGCTTTTGAGCTTCTGCCTAAGAAATAATCTATTACAAAAAAGTCATGTTTATAAAGCCATATTAAATGAGGCAAAAACACACAAAAACAAACAATTGCACAAATATACGGACCAACTTTCTTAAATTTTTCTCTTGCATTTTTATCGTAAAACATAAAGACAAGCATACATAAAAGCAACACTCCACTAACATATTTATTAAACATATTAAGACCGGCAAAAAAACCTGCTAATGCCCAATTCATAATATTATCGGTTTTTAGTGCTTTATAAAAATAGTATACTGTCATAGGCCAAAGTGCCAATGAGACAACATTAACATTAAATTCCATTGTGCTGTAACCATAATAAATTATACCTTCTAACAACATAACAGAAAGCAATGCTTTGTCTTTCGATAAAAAGAAATTAGCTAACTTATAAAGATATATAAATGCAACCAAAACACATAATTGGCTTAAAGCATATATACTATAATGTAAATGACCAAATATTTCATAAGCCCAATACGCTAAATGGCCTGAAAACGAAGGATGTTTATTTGTTCCCCAATCGCAATATTCGCCCCAAATAATGGCTTCAATACTATCCATCGGAAGCGAACCTCTTATTAAAGGTATTAAACTCCATATCAAAAAATGGAAAATCAAAAAACAATAAAACGGATATTTCTTCATTACTGACATCACACACCTAAACATAAAATTATTTATGTTTGATATTACAAAATTTTATTTTCAAGTCAACGTAATTTTAGATACATATTATTATGTTCTTGCTATGCTCATATTTAACATTGCCATAGAAATATTTGAATTATCATTTTCTTGAACATGTGTTAATCCATTATCTTTAACACCAGAACTATTATGTGGCCTAGCACGACCTGTTTTCATAGCAATTGTTCTGGCATCTTTCTTTTTCTGAGCCTCACTGCTATTGCAAGCTTTTTGAATTTTATTATCAATTTTTGCTTGCTCTTTATCTGTTCTAACTCCGTCTTTATCTGCTTTTTTTACTATCTTCAAAACATTATTAAGCTTACGAGATGCAGCTTTAGTACTTTTTGAACCATTTGTAATTGACTGCAATAATTGTTCTGCCTGAGTTTTCGGTTGTTCAATATCTGTAATATCTCTCATTTTTGCACCGGCTCCTATCTCCACATAGCCACCGCATACAGAACTAACATCACCAAGAGCTGTATCACTATACAGATCTTTTTGCATTTTTAAATAATCTCTTATATTTCCCGAATTTTCAACTATTGCCCCAGGGCTTATTTTACCTGATGTGAGGGCCGTAAAATCTCCATCATTAGTAATTTCCATCTCTTTATTTAAGGCATAGCATGTAGCCTGCAAATAGTATGATGATTCTTTTTTATTATTTTGTTCCAACCAACCATCATAAACAGCTTTTGCTAATTTTAATTTACATTCTTTTGAATCAGCCTTATCCGGATTTTCTTTCAACCAATCTTTAAATTCTTGTAAATCTCCAGCATTTAGCGTTTTTATATCATCAATGTTTTTTGTTTGTTTAAATTTATCAAGAGCCATTGCGGCTTCTTTTATAGTTGCTTTTATTTCGGTATCATAATTTTTTCTGTGTATCTGCCCTACTGTTTGGTTAACCTCAATAGCAAAATTAGGGTTGTTAAAATCTTCAGCATGACTCTTTTCATGTTCTAATGTAGACGCGTCTACATTTTCATCATTAAGGAGTTTTCCAATTTTTGCAAACAACTCTTTAGTTTGTTCCGGAGCTTTGTCAGGCACATCATCTGCATAGTCATACATAGTTATTGTATTAGTGTCAGGATTATATGCGCCAGATAAAACATCACCCCTTTCTGTAATATGAGATACAACACCATCATTATCTAAAACTTCTCTTTCTACAGTTACCGGTGATGAGTATTGTTCTTTATGATCTTGTTTTGCTTCTTTTTCAATTTTTCTTTGATTAAGAGCTTCTTCATATATAATTATTTGTGAACCATCTTTACACTCTATGTTATAATATTTATCTTCTACATTATATTCTATTTTTTGAATATTTTCCGTTATGTCTACATTTTCTTCAGATTTTTCTGTATGCGCTTTAGCTGTCTCTGCCTCTGTTTTTTCCGCACTTTCTTTTTCCATTTCAGCGACAACATCTAAAAAATTAAGTGTGTTTTCAGATTGATGCTCTTCAATGTTGCGAGATTGTTCGAAAACTTCTATTTTATGGCCATCATCAACAGGATCTCTATCTGTATTTTGAGCTTGAACAGCCATAGGAGTTGCAGCCATCACCAGAGTTGCAGCCATCGCTGCTTTATAATTAACAGATTTCTGATTTATACTATTAGCATCTGTGTTTTGTTCAACATCTTTAACATGTTCTTTAATTGCTTTATCAATTTGTTGCTGTTCTTCAGGAGTTACTTGTCCATCTAAATTTGCCTGATTAATAACATGTGTCAAATTACTATCATGATGTATTTCTTGTAATTGAACATCTCTAGCGCAAACTTCAGATATAGTACGTTCAACCCCTTCATCATCACCTTTTATTTGAGCATCTCTAACTGCATGAAGAACTGTTGCCATATTTACGGTAGCTTGTTGTATATCCTCTGTATTTGTACTTGCTTTTAATAAAAACAATTCTGCCTGTGATAAATTTTGTTGTTCAACAGACATATCTTTTGTTGTTGTTCCTGCTCCAATATCAATATAATGTCCCATAACAGCTCGAACATCTCCTAAAGCTGTGTTAGAATAGATAGCATCTGTTGCTTTCATATATTCACTAACATTTGCATTATTAGTTGATGATGTTGCAGCATAATCTGTTACAAAATCTGTCATATCCTTAATTTGTGATGCTTGTTTCATATATGGAGTATCTGAAAAATTATTATTTTCTAGAAACCCTTGCTTAACAGCCAATGCACCTCTTAAATTACACTCCTGAGTACCAATCTTATCCGGATTAGCAGCTAACCATTCTTTAAATTCTGATAAATCTCCTGCATTTAGAGCTTTTATATCATCTAAATTTCCACTTTTTTTGTACTTTTCAAGACCTTGAGCTAATTCTGTTATATTGGCACTTATTTCCAAATCATGGCTTATCATCTTTTTTTGATCAACTGTTTTATCATTCCAAATTCCTACTTCAGGATTTTGTGCATCTTTTGCATGAGTTTTTTCATGCTCCATAACAATATCTTTATTAAAAATTTGTGATTCATCAATGTTTTTATAATCATATTCATAAATAGTATTATCTCTTATTGAAAATGATGCAGCGAATCCATGCCCTGTAGATCTTAATGCAGCTTCTTCTTGTTTGCTTGCTTTATGTTTTTTTATTGATACATCACCTTTGGTTCTTTTCTCAAATTCTTTTACTGCTTCTTTACTGATTTTATTAGCATCCAGTTGGCTTTCTTTTACAGTAACTTCTCCATCTTGTCCTACTATTATATAATAAGGATCTTTATCATCATAATATATAATTGTTATATCTTCAGGATTTAAATCTGGAGTTTTATTCTCAGCGTTTTGTTGTTGCTCTTCAAGTATTGATCTAGCAATTGATCTAGCAGTTGCAAAATCTATCGTATTTTCTTGATTAGCTCTATTTTCTGGTTGAACCACAACTTCAACCTTATGCCCATCATCTACATGATTTTTTTCAGGTGTTGGTGTTTGAGCATTGGCTGGCAAAATTGTAGAAGAGCTCATAGCAGTTACAATTGCAGCTTTGCGCAATTTATCAGATACAATTTCGCTTTTAGCAGTGTGCCCTTTAGGAGCACCTCTTAATTCATCAATATCAGCCATAATTAAACCTTATAACATAATGTTTATTTTATGTTATCATTATTTTTAAAAAAAAGCAATTTTTTTATTGACAAGTTATTTTAATAAGGTTATTAAGATATTCGAAATTATGGCGGGGTAGCTCAGTTGGTTAGAGCAGAGGAATCATAATCCTTGTGTCGGGGGTTCAAATCCCTCCCTCGCTACCATATCAACACTGCTTTGCAGTGTTTTTTTTTTGCAAAAAATAAAGAGGTGGTATGAACCACCTCTTTAACTTTAGATTACGCCGCTTTATGCCTTTACGTACTTCTTGAACTCAGGGCCAAGATACTTGAACCTAGACTGGAGAACCATGCGATAATCCATCTCATCCAAGCCGTACCTTGCAACATATGAGCGAAGGAACTCAACGCTCATTGTGCTGTTAGAGAACATAGTCTTGAACGCTCTCATTGAGAGACGTGTCATAACTACATACTCCTCAAAGAACTTCTGATACACAGCGTATGACTGCGAGAAAAGGAACTCCTCAACCTCTGGGAAGAGGACGATCTTGTTCTCAATCACAGACTTGCTATCATGATGCACAAGCTCGAACTGAGACAAAAGCTCTAGTTCACGCATCACATCTGATTTCTCGACATCTGAGAGTTGCTCAAACATCTCTTCAGTCATCAGCTTGCCGACTGCAATTGCCTTAAGGACAATTGTTCTTTGCTCCTTAGAGAAGATTCCCTTGTTCAGGAACTGAACGAACCACTCATAGCTCCACTCTTCCACGTAGAGGAAGCCATGCTCCTTTGTACTCATCTTTGAGATGATCTTGTTAGCCATGTCTGCCGCATAACTATCCTGCTCACACTTTGGAAGTTTTCTAAACTCCGTGTACGCACTGAAAGTTTCCGACAGATTCCTAGCTCCACCCAAGAGAGAACCGAAGTTCTTCTGCTCCAGCTGCTGATAGATAGCATACTTTGCAGAAAAGTCATGCATCAGATTAGAGCCATAGAGAGCTAAAAGTACTTCCTGAGACCAATCTCGACAGCAGTAGCTCAAGATGTTCTTCAACTTTCTATTGACAGCTGAGAACACTTTGTGGTCGTTGATGTTCCACAACGACAATGAAAGCCACAGAGCCTCCTCGCTATAAGCACTTGGGTTGTATACCACATGCTTAAGTGTACCGGTTGCGCTCGTCTTCAAGAACTCTGTCGAGAATATGTACTCGAGTCTCACTGCGATTACTGATACAGGCATTGTCATGCTACAGGTTCTAGTTTGCACATACTGCGAATACAGCTCCTTGAGCTCATCGAGGTTAGCGATCTGGTTGATAATCTTCTCTGCATCATGCTCACGAGAGAGATAATCACTTACAACCGTACGCACCAGTGGCATCAGTTCTTCATGCTTAACCAGGCTTTTAATGCCATGGCGTTGCACAATTACCTGCATCTGAGAAAGGCTGAACTTCACACCGGCTTTCACAGCCTTTATGATAGTGCTCTTTTGACCGATGAGGTTGTAAAACTCTCTGTCAGTGAGAGGAGACCAGAACTTCTCCTTGACACCAAAGATGTACTCGTAAGCCTCCGAGTCCCAGACTCTTGCAGAAATCTCATCGGTCGACATATTGTCGATTGCCTTGATCTGCTGCTTGAGATTTGGAAGAAACTCATCTGCGTTGTAGAACTCCTTCAGAATGTTGTGCTTAATTACAAACTGAGGGAAAACTTTTGCCATGGTTCTAGCGCCTGGATAAGCTGCGCGCTCTTTCAAATTTTCAATAAATCTCATAATGAATATAATTAATGTGTTAATATATCTTATATATGAAATCTCAAAACTTTAAAGAATCTAAAGCTGAGATAATAGTAAACAAAATTTTATACAGAATTACTTATTTGTAGTTTCAATATAACATACAAAAAATAATTTGTCTAGAAATTTTATTTATATTATTCTCTATGATAAGGATGTCCATTAATAATGGTTTGAATTCGATATATCTGCTCTGTCAAAACAGCTCTCATTAATATGTGTGGCAATGTTAATTTTCCGAATGAAAGAAGCAAATTTGCCTTATTTCGTGTTTGTTCTAAATGGCCATCAGCTCCACCAATTAAAAAACATATTTCAGAGCATCCGTTTAATTGCCAATTTTCAATTTTTTTTGCAAGTTCTTGACTTTTAAGGTTTTCACCACGTTCATCAAGAACTATCACTTTTGCGCCCGAAGGAATCGACTGTTGTAAAAATTTTGCCTCATCTTCTTGGGTAGAATTGTCTTTTTCTTTGATGATTATATCCCATCCCGAACGTTTTACATATTCTGCAATAATCAAACTCTCAGGACTGTTTTTTTTACATTTACCAATTGCTAAAATATAGACTTTCATAAATTCTATCCTTAAACAAGATACAAAAAAAAGGGCTTAAAGCCCTTCAAAATAAGTGGCGGAGAGAGTGAGATTCGAACTCACGGTAGGCTCGCACCTACGACGGTTTTCAAGACCGCTGCATTAAACCGCTCTGCCATCTCTCCATATATACAATGTAAAAGCAACTTTTTAACTTCATAAATCACTTTACCTGCACCTATTTACACTATCATTTTCCACTCGTCAAGTCTTTTTTACATTATTTTTGATATTTTTTTAATGAGCTTCAGCCCAATTATCTCCAACCTCAACTGCTGCTTCAAAAGGAATGGCAAAATCTGCCGATTTTTCCATTATTTCTTTTATTAAACATTTAACATTTTCAACTTCTTCAATCGGAGCTTCAAATACAAGTTCGTCATGCACTTGTAATAACATTTTTGTTTTTAAACCCTTTTCTTTTAACGTATGTGCAATTTGTTTCATTGCTAATTTAATTATATCTGCAGCCCCACCTTGAATTGGAGCATTTATAGCTGCTCGCTCAGCAAATGAAACTATCCTTTTGTTTTTATCATTTATGCCTAAAACCGAACATTTTCTGCCAAATGGGGTTAAAACATAGCCGTTTGCATGAGCAAAAGCCACAGTTTGAGCCATATATTCTTTAATTTCGGGCATGTTTGCAAAATAGGATTCTATATATTTTGCTGCTTGTGCAGGAGTTGTTCCTATTTGTTTTGCTAACCCATATTGAGATATGCCATATACAATGCCAAAATTTATTG
The DNA here is from genome assembly GCA_045611785.1 of Alphaproteobacteria bacterium. Taxonomy (GTDB): domain Bacteria; phylum Pseudomonadota; class Alphaproteobacteria; order RF32; family CAG-239; genus JAFTYO01. The sequence continues at coordinate 61,198 of JAZKXV010000004.1, read as the reverse complement.
CTTTTGCATGTCTTCTCATAGAAGAATCGACATCTTTAATATCAACACCAAACACCTGAGAGGCTGTTGATGTATGAATATCCACCCCTTGCAAAAATGCTTGTTTTAATGCTTTTACATCTGCCACCGCAGCCAAAAGCCTTAATTCTACCTGAGAATAGTCTGCAGCAATAATTTTATGACCTTCTTTTGCTATAAAACACTGCCTTATTTTTTTACCATCTTCAGTTCTTATTGGAATGTTTTGCAAATTAGGGTTTGAAGATGCCAAACGTCCGGTGTTTACAACCGTTTGATTAAATGTTGTATGAACTCTATGGTTTTTATCCATTAAAGAAAGCAATGCGCTTGTATATGTTGACTTAAGCTTTGCCAAACCTCTCCATTGCAAAATTTTTTCTGCAATTAAATGTTCTTCTGCCAAGTCTTCTAATATATCTGCTCCGGTTTGAAAACTTCCTGATGCATTTTTCTTACCTTTTATGCCCATTTTAACATATAATATCTCACCAATTTGTTTAGGTGAGCTCAAATTAAATTCTTCACCGGCAATCTGATATATTTCTTGTTCAAGCACTTTAATTTGGCGTTCAAAATCTGAATTAAGCGATATTAAAGCTTTTGTATCAAGCATGATACCATTTTCTTCCATATCTTTTAGAATCGAGATTAACGGTCTGTCAAAATTTTCATAAACTGCAACCTTTTTTTCCAAAATTAGTCTTGGTTTTAATAAATTATACAATCTTAAAGTTATATCAGCATCTTCTGCAGCATATTCTAATGCTTTATCTAAACTAACATAATCAAAACTTATTTTATTTTTACCACTTCCACAAACATCTTCATATTTTATTGTTTGATAATTTAAGAAAATATCTGCTAACTCATCTAAACCATGACCATGCTCTGAACTATCTAAATTATATGATAAAATAGCAGTGTCTTCTATCGGAAAAATTGATGTTTCTTCGCCTACTATCTGTGATAAAAAATGCATATCAAACTTTATGTTATGACCAATTTTTAATACTGATTTACTCTCTAAAATTGGTTTTAAATATTTTTTGATGATATCTATTGGCAGCTGTTTAATAACTTGAATATCAGTATTTCCAAATAAATCTGCTGAAGAAGTCGTAGATTTATGTGAAATTGGCACATAACAAGCCTGCCCCTCATCAGTTGCCATTGAAAACCCTACAATTTTATCATTTAAATAACTTAATCCTGTTGTTTCGGTGTCAATAGCTACTTTTTGTGCTTTAATAATATTTTCATACCATGTTTTTAATGTTTGCTCATCTTGTACAAGCTCGTATCTTTTAACAACTTCTTTAATCTCTTCTACAGCTTCTCCACAACGGCTTCTCTGCTCAGACACCCACTTTTCGACTCTGCTTTTAAGACTTTTCAAGCCATATTCATCGACAAACTCCATCACATCTTCCAGTTTTGGGGCTTTGCATGCATAGCTTTCTATGTCTTTTTCAACATTAACATCTTGCTTTAGTTCGACCAATTGTTTAGAAATTCGAGCGTTTTCAATATTTGAAAGTAACGTTTCACGACGTTTATTTTGCTTAATTTCAGTTGCTCTGTTTAAGACATCTTCCAATGAGCCGAACTGATTTATTAACTCAGCCGCAGTTTTTAAACCGATGCCCGGAACACCTGGAACATTATCAATCGAATCGCCGGCAAGAGCTTGCACATCTACTACTTTATCAGGATATACACCAAATTTTTCTTTTACATCTTCCGGAGTGAAAAACTTATCTTTCATACTGTCATAAAACTCAACCCCCGGTCTTATAAGTTGCATTAAATCTTTATCGGCTGAGACAACCACAACTTCATATCCGTTATCTGTTGCTTTTTTCGCATAAGTTGCAATCAAATCATCTGCTTCAAAGCCTTCCATTTCTAGATGATTTAAATTTAAAATTTCAACAGCTTTATGAATAATAGGAAATTGAGGAATAAGTTCCGTTGGAGTTTCTTTTCGTGTACCTTTATAGTCTGCATATATTTCATTGCGATAGTTCTGTCTTTTAGCGTCAAACAAAACCAAGCAATAGTCACATTCTATTTTTGCGGTTAAGCGCATAAACATGTTCATAAAGCCTAACACGGCATTTACCGGAACACCCTGTGGTGAGGTTAACATCGGTAAAGCGTAAAAAGCTCTAAATATATATCCGGAACCATCAATAAGGCACACTTTTTTTTTCATTCTTTTACCTTCCTTTTTTTTCTTAATATAACCTCATATTTTTTTTGAGCCAAGTACTAAAAAAAATTATACTAAATAAAAAAAATATTAAGACATTTGACCTATAATATTTTCATATTTTTATACGGAAGGTTGTAATTATGGCGAAAAAAACTACAAAATCTAAAACAAATTCAAAAAAAAATATTCAAAAGAAAACAGCTACTAAACGCAAAAAAACTCAAAAAAAATCTTTTAGTTTTTTCAAGTTTTTATTTAGCTTTGTTTTAATTTCTTTCGTCTTGCTTTCAACTTATGTAACATATTGCTATCTGACTTTACCGGATATCGATAAAGCTGTTTCAAAAACAAGATTACCATCTGCCACAATCATTGCTGAAAACGGAAACGAAATTTATACTTACGGCAATAATTATGCTCAAGTAATTTATTTAAAAGATTTGCCCTATTATGTTCCTGCTGCCATAATTGACGTTGAAGACCGTAGATTTTATTCTCATTTCGGTTTTGATATTATAGGATTTATCAGAGCTTCTGCTACCAATATTATTAAAAGAAGATATGTTCAAGGTGCAAGCACTATAACACAACAAGTTGCAAAGAACTTATTTTTAACATCAGAAAAAAGTATTAAAAGAAAAGTGCAAGAACTGCTAATTTCGTTTTGGCTCGAATCTAAATTTTCAAAAGAACAAATTTTAACACTATACCTAAATAGAGTTTATTTAGGTACCGGAACATATGGAATCGAAGCTGCTTCAAACAGATATTTTGGTAAAACATCTTCCGATTTAACCTTAAAAGAAGCAGCTACAATCGCCGGTATGCTAAAAGCACCTTCTCGATATAACCCTATATCAAATGCACAAAAAGCTCATGACAGATCTAAAGTTGTATTAAACTTAATGTTTAAACACGGAACCATAACTCAAGATCAATTAAACAAAGCCATAAACGAACCATATCATGATTCTACACAATATATGGTTGAAGGAGCCAGACACTTTTCTGATATGGTTTACAATGAAGTAAACACATATCTGTCAAATGTTGATCAAGATTTATACGTAAGCACAACCTTAGATCAAGACTTACAGCAAAAAGCCGAATGGATATTAAAAGATGCAATAAACTCTAACAAACATAAAAACGTTACAAACGGAGCTGTAGTAATTTTAGACTACGACGGTGCAATAAAAGCTCTTGTCGGCGGTGTCGATTATAAAAAAAGTCAATTTAACAGGGCTACACAGGCATTAAGACAAGCAGGATCAGTTTTCAAACCATTTGTTTATATTAATGCGCTTGAACAAGGATTTAAGCCATCCGACACAATTGAGGATAAACCTGTAAAAACTAAAAATTGGAATCCGCAAAATTATGACAAACAAGTTTATGGTGAAGTTACTTTAACTGAAGCTTTAACAAAATCTTTGAATTTGGCCACCATTAACTTATCTGAGAAGTTAAACCTCAAAAATATAATTAAAACTGCCCACAAAATGGGAATATCTACCACTTTAAAAAATAACCCGTCTTTAGGGTTAGGTGTAGATGAAGTAAAAGTTTTAGATATTGCAACAGCTTATTTAACAATAGCAAACGGAGGTTATGCAACTTGGCCGTATGCCATTTCAGAAATTTATTCTAAAAACGGTATTCAGCTTTATCAACACACCGCTAGCGAACCTTTACCTATATTAGATGAAACTGTTGTTGCAAAAATAACTGAAATGCTTGAAAATGTCATTAAAAACGGCACCGGAAAAAATGCTATGATACCAACATTTGTTGCAGGAAAAACCGGTACAACTCAAGACTATAGAGATGCTTGGTTTGTTGGTTGGACTAAATCTTATGTTTGTGCAGTATGGGTAGGAAATGATGATAACTCACCTATGGATAAAATATCAGGCGGAACTTTACCGGCTCAAATTTGGAAAAAAATAATGTTAACAACACTTGATTTACCGTCACAAGCCAATGCTGAACCAGAGGAAAAGGGCAATCCTCAAAAGAAAAAATTCTTATTTTGGTAACAACTAGAGAGACGATATGACTAATAAATATAATACAGCTAAATATTTCAAAAAAACACAACTTGGCAGAAGTATGGTGGAAATGCTCGGTGTGCTTGCAATTATTGGAGTATTAAGTGTTGGAGGCATCGCTGGCTATGCTAAAGCAATGTTTAAGTTTAAAATAAATAAATTTAATGAGCAAATTTCTGAAATTATTACAAATATTCGTACGGTTTACGCTTCTCAAAGCGATTTTACAGATATAAACTCAGACATCATACGACAGCTTAATATTGCTCCTGATGATATGTATAAAACAGAAAACTCCAGTTCTTTAACTCATGTTTTTGGTGGAGAAATGTATATTGGTACAGCCTTTACCGAAACCATGGACCCATCTCTCGGCAGACCTGTAACAACATCTCATAATAATATGTTTTATGTATCCGTAAATAGCATTAGCCAAGAAGCTTGCAAATCTTTACTTATGAGTAATTGGGGAAATGAAAATACTACCGGAATAATAGGTTTAGGCGTTCAATATACCGGAAACTCTCCTATACCAACAATATCACCTTATGACAACGCATCTGAATATTATGCGAAAAGTGGCGACTCGTCTTATCCATTGCCTTATACAGTAACAAGAGCAAATACAGCTTGCACACCTACAACTGATGCAACATTAATAACAATATTCTGGTATTTTATATTATAAGCATATATAAATAGCAAATTAACCTAAAAGGCGAGCTTTTTCACGTTTCCAATCTCGCTCTTTAATGGTTTCACGTTTATCATATATCTTTTTACCGCGGCCTAAACCAACTTCAAGCTTAGCTCTTCCTTTTTCGTTAAAAAACAATTTCATCGCAACAAGCGTAGCACCTTTTCTGCTTAATTCATTAATTATTTTAATAATTTCACGTTTTTTCAGCAAAAGTTTTCTGATACGTTTTTCAGCATGACTTTCATATCCTTTATTAACGTATTCCGCAATAAACATATTTGAGATATAAATTTCGCCATCTTTTTCTATACCAAATGCATCATTTATATTGGCATGACCCAAACGTAAAGATTTAACCTCGGTTCCGGTTAATTCTAAGCCGGCGATAAAAACATCTTCTATAAAATAGTCAAAATTAGCACGCCGATTATGCGCCACTTGTCCGACGCTAATAAAATCAGATCTTTTTGTTTTTTTTGCCATCACAAACCGACTATTTATCACTAGCTGCAGGTTTTAAAACTGCTTCAGCCTTTTTAGTAACCTCTTTAAGTTCTTGTTTTGGTTCAGCATTTTGAACTCTTATGCATCTACCTTCGATATATGCACCTGGCTCAATAGCAATAGTTTTGTGCATTGCATCACCATTTAAATGAGCTCCGCCTGCAATAAAGATATTATCAGATTCAGCAGAGCCTTGTAATGTACCGTATATGCTTAAGTTTTTGGTCTTAACTTGTCCTATAACCTGACCTTTAACACCAATTATAAGCTCTTCGCAGATAATGTTACCTTCCAAACGACCATCAATATGTATTACATCGCCACCTAAAATATTTCCCTTGATTTTAGTTCCGTAACTGATAATACTTGGCACAGGAGTGGTTGAACCTCTTCCCATACGTGCAATTTTAAGATATAACATTCTACGAAATTTTTTCATTTTAATATTCCTTATAATTGAACCTTAATAAATGTCATCGGATCAACTGGTGTACCATTAAACAACACTTCGTAATGAAGATGCGGACCGGTAGATCTGCCTGTTGAACCGACTTCGCCAATAGCTTCGCCCTGCTCTACATATTGGCCCTTTTCCACATATGATTTATTCAAATGTGCATATTTAGTTTTAAAACCATTTCCATGGTCAATTTCAATATATTTACCATAGCCTCCGTTCCAATCAGAACGTACCACTTTTCCTTTTGCCATGGTCTTAATTTTATTACCTTTATTACTCGCTAAGTCAACCCCCTTATGCGCCGCTGATTTTTTATTAAATGGATCTGCTCGCTTTCCAAATGCTGAGCTTAGCCAATAGCTCCAAACAGGCTGCCCCACAGGAACCGATTTCATTACTTCTTTGTAATATGTAACATCATTTATCAAAGAAAAAACATCTTGCATTTTTTGGCCTAACTCTTCATTTTTGACAGCTGGTATATCAGCTTCAAATTTACCGCCGGCAGAATCTCTTTTATTATTGGCTAACGGGTTAAAATATTTATTTTGCTTCTTCATTGATTTGTTAATTGTGGATAAAGCCTCTTTAACTTTTTCCATTTCTTTTACAGATATTTTTTCCATCTGATTTAAAATTTCAATTTCAGAGTTTTCAAGTTGCGCAACAATTTTTTCTAATTCAACAATTTTATTTATAAGCTCACTTCTTTCGGATAACGCTCTATCTCTTTGTAAAAGAGCTTCTCGAACTGTTACTTGTTTTTCTAAATCTTCACTTTCAATCCAATCTTCATTATCGGTAATTTGGCGAATCTTTTCTTCAACTACCGAAACCTGCTGTTTATATCTGTTTAAATCTGTTTCATCTTGAATTTGATTTTCATCAACTTGAGAAAACATTGAACTTACATTTCTGTACACAGCCACAAAATCTGTCATTAAGTCGGCTAAAGCATCACGAGCTTCATCAAGTTCTTTATCTTTGTGTGATATAATTTCATCAGATCTGTTGTACATATAATATGAATAAGCACTCCATAGACCTATACTTATCAGCACCAACATAACAAAAACTTGCAATTTTGAAGATATGTTAAATACCTTTGCACGACCACCGCTCCGAAAGATAATTTCCTTGTTAGAAAATATCGGTTTCGGCTCGCTATATTGAACCTTTACAGGTTTCTGTATTTGAATACGGCGTCTTTTCTTTAACATCCAAAATCTCGCGATTACAACAAATTAGCGCATTTAAGAGCATAACTTTTTGCATTATAGCAAAAAAAAATCTTAAAATAAAGGATTTTATTTAATCTTCCAATTTTTCATCTAAAATAACAAATTCATTAGGGCCAACCATATTAAGTACGGTTCTTACACGTTCATCTAATAAATCTAAGTCTAAATTGGTAGATAGTTGATTAACTTTTTCATCCCAATAATGTCTTTCTTTTGCATATTTTTCGGATAAAACTCTTGCTTCAGATACTTCAGCATAAAGGTGTTGATATCTAATAAAGCCCCTTTCACCTTTTACCGCAGATACACCAAAATATACAACAAACAACATCATCATAAGCCATAATCCTGATGAGCTCATTATTTTAGAGAATATGTCATATATTTTACTCATTAATACCTCTGAAAAAACTGTCAACGCGAGTCATTTAACAGCATTGTGGTTAATATTTAGTTTAGTTCATGAAAAAATTTTAGCCTACTTTATAAAGCTCTGAATATATGCCATTTTCTTTTAGCATTAATTCTTCATGCGTGCCCATTTCAGCAATTTTTCCATCATTTACCACCACTATTTTATCCACATGCCTAATTGTAGATAAGCGATGAGCCACAATTAGCACTGTGCGATTCTCCATTAAATTATATAATGCTTTCTGAACAATTGCTTCTGACTTATTATCAAGAGCTGATGTAGCTTCATCTAAAATCACTATTGGGGCATTTTTAATAAATGCTCGAGCTATTGCTATGCGTTGCTTTTGACCTCCGGAAAGTAAAACGCCTCGTTCTCCGATATAAGTATCTAATCCGTTTTGTAATCCGGCTATAAAATCTTCTAAGCAAGCATTTTTTATAGCGTATTCAATATCTTGCTGTTTTGCATTTAAGTTTCCGAGTAAAATATTGTCTTTAATTGTTCCTGAAAATAAAAAATTGTCTTGAAAAACTACAGCAATATTATTTCTTAACGACTGTAAGTCAAAATCTTTAATATTTATTCCATCAATACATATCTTACCGTCTTTTACATCATAAAATCTAGATAACAAGTGAGCTATTGTGCTTTTTCCACCGCCTGAGGCACCCACAAAAGCAACCTTTTGCCCGGCTTTTATTATAAGATTAATATTGTGTAATATTGTTTTATTTGGCTCATATTCAAAATTTACATTATCGTAAACTATATGTTGTTTTAAGCTATGAAATGCAATTAATTCTTCATTGCTCTTTGTTTTTTTTTCTTTTATTTCAAAAATTCTATCCATAGCCATTAACGATGTTTGGACACTATTATAATTATTACCTATACTTTTTATAGGGTTATAAAGCATAATCAGTGCAGCCATAAATGAAACAAAATTACCAGAACTTATTTGGTGATTTACAATTAAATAACTACCAACCCAAATCACACTAGCTATACCTAAAGATGCAATAAAATGCATCATCGGCGATAACATTCCTGTTCTTTGAACCATTTTTATGCCTAATTTAAACACCGAATTTAATGTATTACGAAAACGATTATTTTGATAATCATATAAGTTATATGAGCTTATAATTTTATTGCCACTGTATGTTTCATTGTAGTGTGTTACAATTTCAGCACCGGAAAACACGCTTCTATCCATTACAGATTTTATTTTTCTTCTTACTGTTGTTAAAGGATATAAGGCTCCAAACAAAACCATAACCGCTATAAGAGCCAATTTCCATGAATTGTAAAAAAGTACCACAATCAGAGATATTGAAGAAAATAATCTGGTAGTAAAAAGCTTTAAATTGCTTAAAAGTCCATTACATGCCGTATCTACATCATTGTTAAATCTAAACAAAATATTTCCCGATGTGTTATTATCAAAATAAGAGCTTTCATAATGCATAAGCTTATCAAATAAATCGGCTTTTACATCATTTGAAATTTTGCGTCCAACCCATGTATTTAAGTATGTTGCAAGATAACTTAATATGCTTTGTATTAAGCTAAATAGTATTATTAAAAAAGGAATATACCAGGTTTGAGAGACACTTTTTTCCACCATAACAACATCCATATATGGCTTTAATGACCACGCTATTATTGCATCTGCCGAGCCGATCGGTATTGTTAACAAAACAGCTAATAATGCCCTTATCCAATATGGCTGTATATATGGAAAAATTTTTGCATAATTTTTAACTATCGTAAACGATTTAATTTGATTAATCATAGAAAAGCTTTCATAATTATACGCCTAAATGTCCTGAATTTTTCAGGACATTGGCGTATGGTTTATTTGTCTTATTGATTAAAATGTATATCTTAAACCTGCTGTAACTTCTTTTAAGTTATCAACTCTGGACATACCAAGATATGTATAGCGTCCCATTACACGGATAGCCCAATTTTCATTAAAATTATATTGAGCACCGATACCAGCACGATAACCAATACGATTTTGGTGTTTAGATTTTACTTCAGGATATTTAAATCTCCAGCGATAGTTTGCAGCACCTACAGAACCCAATAAATTAAAATCGCTGCACCATAGAGGCATATAACCATATATATCGGCACCATATGCTAAAAACTCAGCTTCATGTTTTCCATCATGTTTAGAATTTTCTCTTTTACCTGACATTTGGAAAAACGCTTCTAAGCCAAGGTAATCATACATTCTGGCACCCATATTAACTGACCCGGAATGATAACTATCTTTCATTGATTTTGCCTGTTCGCCAAATTTTGCATATGAATATACATAATCAGCACCAACATATGGCTTAATTTCATTTTCCCAAGTTTTATAACCGTAATCAGCAGCGTTTGCTCCATATGCAATAATACTTGCGACACCTGCTAACAATAATGTCTTTTTCATTTTTTTGACTCCTATTTATAAATAGTTTTAAGTTAATACTTAATTGTTTTTTATAGTCCGTCAAAAGCATTATAGAACTTTCGTATAACACTTCTTGAATGTATATATTATGCAAAACTTGTTTTTAAATGGATTGCGATAATTTTTTTTTATGTTATAGTTCTTACAATTTATTTATAAAAGGAAAAAACATGTCTTTTTGCTCACCTGATTTTAATTGTTCTAAATGCCCACGTTTAGTGAAATATCGTCATGATAACAGAATTAAATTTCCTCATTATCATAATGCTCCGGTAGAATCCTTTGGCAGTTTAGATGCCCAAGTTTTAATTGTAGGTCTCGCCCCCGGATTAAATGGAGCAAATCAGACAAACAGACCGTTTACCAATGATTATGCCGGTGATGTACTTTATCCGTGCTTAAAACAATTTGGTTTTGCAACAGGTGAATATAAAAAAGTTAAAAATGATGGTTTTGAACTTAATAATGTTCGCATTTCAAATGCCGTACGTTGTGCTCCTCCACAAAACAAAGTTACAACTGATGAAACAAAAAATTGTTCAACCTTTTTAATTAATGAAATTAAAAATATGCCAAACTTAAAAATTATATTATCACTTGGCTCTGTTTCGCATTCAGCTGTTTTAAGAGCATTAGGATATAAACTAAGCGAATTTAAATTTGCTCATGGTTCAGAACATAACCTATATATGCATAATATAACCTTGATTAATTCATACCATACTTCCAGATACAATATTAACACAGGCGTTTTAACTTATGAAATGTTTGAAAACATAATAAATAACATAAATCAACTTCTATAAAATTTAAAATCACTGAAACATTGAAATAAAAGAATATGCTAATATTTCTTTGCATAAAGGAGATTTTTAGATGTTCACCAAAAAACTAAAACCTCATATCTGTAGTTTTGCTGATTTTGCTTACAAAAAAACTTTTAACTTAGCTAAACTGCTCGTTAAATATAACGTATCAGCAAATATTGTAACCTTTTCAGGCATCGGTTTTGCTGTTTTAGGGCTTAATTTTTTAGCAATAGAATCCTATTCTTGGGCCTTTCTATGTCTGATTTTAAACAGAGTTTGTGATATTCTTGATGGCATGTGCGCAAGATTAAACGGCATTACAGATTTTGGTATTTTTTTTGATATAGTTGCCGATTATACATCATTTGCCCTATTTTTGTGGGGATTTATATTAGCAAATCCACCGCAAAATTCTGTTAGCGGAGCTTTCATGATGATGAGCTTGCTGATTTCTGCAATCTCTCTACTAACATATACTTTAACAACTAAACAAGATTATAACCAAATTAATCAATCAAATATAAAAATTTGCATTTGGGGACATTTACAAAATTTTGATACTTTTATTGCTCTATGCTTAATGTGCTTATTTAACATGTTTTTTACTGTTATATCTATATTTTTTGGTTTACTCTTATTGTTAAAATCGTTAATAATAGTAAGCAACGCATATTATGTTTTGGAAATTAAAAATAAAAATTGAGCTAGAGATGAAACTAATTAAATTGTTCTTTTTTTTCTTATTTGCAATCTGCTTTACTTCATCTTGCTTTGCAAATAGTCCAATATGGCAAAATGAAAAACTAAACATTTTCATATATACAAAAAACATTGATGAAAATAAAAGTAATATTTTAATTGAATTAGAGCTAAAAGATGGATGGTTTATATCATGGGACAATCCGGGAGATGCAGGTATCCCAACCACATTTACATGGAATAAACTTATAAAAAGAGTAAACCAAAGTACCCCTCAAATTGTATTATATGAAAATATTCTTGGTCAATATGGATATTCTGATAAAGCATTTTATCTGTTTGAGGGGCATAAAACTGATAGCCCTTTAAATGTTAAAATAAATTGGGAAGCATGTAAAAATGAATGTGAAAAAGAGAGTGCTGACATAAATTTTACATTATCTGAAGCTCAAGTTGCATTATATGATACTAAATATGCTGAAGCAATAAGCACATTTCCCTCAAAAACAATAATCAATGCAAAAACAGATATAAATTATGACAAACAAACAGCAATCTTAAACATACATATAGATAACTTTTCTGATTTATCTGATTTTTCAGAATTATATTTTATACCTTATCAAAAATCCATTATTAATGTGGCTGAAAAACAAAACATTTATAAATCAAAAAATAAAGTCATATTACAGGTGCCTCTTAATAAGCCTGTTATCCCATTTCAAGGAGGACTGCTTGTAAATAAAGACAAGTCTTATAAAATAAGTTTTACGCCCTTAAATGATAATCCTGATTTATCTAATATGCTATACATTTTGATTTTATCATTTATCGGAGGCATTCTTCTTAACTTTATGCCTTGTGTATTTCCGGTTTTAAGCTTAAAAGCAATGGCCGCTTCAAACGATAAAAAAGATATAAAAAAAGCATTGTTATATTTTACTGGAGTAATGACAAGTTTTTTAACATTGGCAAGCATATTGTTTTTACTTAGAAAAGGTGGAAATGCCATTGGTTGGGGCTTTCAACTACAATCTCCCGCTTTTGTAATTATAATGATTTTAATCTTTGTTGTTTTGTTTTTAATGATTTTAGATATAATTACCATAAGTCCTATTTTATTAAATTGGTTTAATAAAATGGGAGGTATAAATTCTTTTATGTCAGGATTTTTTGCCGTATTAATAGCTTCTCCATGCACAGGTCCATTCTTGGGTGCTGCCCTTGGTTTTACATTAATGCAATCTCCTTATGTTTATTTTATGATATTTTTGAGTTTAGGTACAGGCTATGCCCTACCTTTTACTTTACTAGAACTATATCCTAAAGTATTAAGTAAAATATTTCCCAAATCCGGTAAGTGGACACGTAAAGTAAAATATATATTATCTATACCAATTTTATTTACATGTATTTGGTTAATGTGGATTTTATTTTATCAATTTAAGAATAATAATTGCGATATAAACGAAACGCATTTTAAAAATTATGATGAAGTTCAAATTCGTGAACTAATAAATATGAAAAAACCTGTTTTCATTGAATTTACGGCAAAATGGTGCTTAACTTGTCTGCTAAATGAAAAAAATGTTTTAAACAATAAAAGTTTTATTTTGTTAGCAAAACAAAAAAACATATCCTTATTTAGAGCAGATTGGACACACTCTGATGAAAAAATAGGGCAAGCAATTAAAACTTATGGTCGAAACAGTGTTCCTTTATATGTTTATTATTCGCCGGAACAACAAAACTACGTTATATTGCCTCAGTTATTGACTTTAGATATAGTAAAATCAGTTTTTGACAGTAAGTATAAGAACCAAAATTGATATTACCATCGTAATCATTACCCATTTATTTGGTTTGGCATATGTTTTATTTTTAAAATGTTTCAAAAACATATTGTTTGCTAAAAAGATCCATACCGGGTAAGAATATATAATAGCCATTGCATAAGCCGGATTTTTTGATAAATGCAAACTATAATTTTTGAACACATACATACCCATAATTAACATCATTATAGGTATTCCGGCATATATTAAATTGCGTGGCGAAATAACTTCTGAAAGAGTATTTCCCTGTGAAAAAAATGCAATAGCATTAATTGTTCCTGCCACGGCAGATGTTATCAATGAATAATAAAATATAGCTCCAAAAATGTTATCAGAACCAATATCCATCAAAGTTTTACCCATTAAATCAAGTATTGTAACTGTCAAAAGCCCTGGCAATAGATATAATAGAGCCAAGCGGCTTACGCGACTTTTTCTAAACATAATAACAGATATTACTATACCCATAATCGCACTTGCAGTTAAAATAAGTCGAACAGGAGATCTTACCAACTCAAAAAATTGCGAAGGAACAATTATAAACCAACTTATCAAGCTTAATAAAACACTCAATGGTTGAATTATACCTGTTATTTCTGCACCGAATTTGTTTGCAGCGTTAAACATTCGGTTATCTAAATATGCAATTAAAAAACCTTGTGCTACACATAACCAATAAAACAAATGATTATTAACTCCATCAATAAACAATGTAAACGGCAACAACAATAATGCAGCCCCAACACCCCTATAAATCATTATATGGGAACCTTTTAATTTAAAAATTTGATTTGCATAAATATACATTGCAAATATAAAACTTGCAAAAATTGCTACTAACCACCATAAATTTTGCATATATAATCTCCTTTTTAACAGTCTAACATATAAAAAAGTTTACATTCAAGTTTTTTAATGTTTTAATTACAACTTAAGCGATATAAAAATGAGGAAATTTAGATGCAAATTAATTCAGGTAAATTAAAAGCTTACTTAGTAAATAACGTTTTTCAACAAGATATTGTTTTATTAAAAAATATAAATCGTGGTGGTTCATCATTGAACTTTTTGTGTAAAACTGAACATAAAAGTTATATAGTAAAAGCCATAAAAAAAGAAAAACAAGATAGGGCGATAAGGCTTTGCCAAATCTTAAAAGCTCTTAAAAAAGAACCTCATCTTTATACCGCACACCTTGAAATATTTAATAATCAAGATTTTTTTGAATATGAAAATTGGCTTATTATTATTTTATCATATATAGATGGAAAAAGAGTTTTACTATCTAATCTTGATACTAAGCTTATCGATAAAATTTACGTATCTTATCAACATATTTCAAAATTGGATATACCGGTAGCACCTCAAAAAAATTTAGAGCAAATATCATCTGAAAATAAGCAAATACTGCAAGAGTTAATGAAAAAAGAAAAATCTTTCATTCGCAACAAAGTTTTAAAACTGATTAATATGTTAAACGAGGCGATAGAAACAAATGTGGTTTTAAATCAAGCCGTTACAATAATTCATGGTGATGCAAGCTTAAATAACTGCTTAATTGATCATCAGCAAAATATTGCATTACTGGATTTTGAATTAATGCGTTATGGTTATAAAGTTGAAGATTGGGCCGAATTTTTTATATCTTCCCTATCTCAACACGCTATATTATTCATACCTCAAAAACGTTTAAAAAACTTAATATTGCATACCAACACCTTGTTTAATTTTTCTAAACAAGAGTGGATATATGGCATTAATCTTTATTTCTTAAATTTAATACAAAAAAGAATCAGATCCAAAAAGCTTTTTAAATCAACCAGAAAAGCACTTCTGTTTACCTTAAACTTAAAAAAGTATAAAGTTTTATTAAATATGATTAATTCTTTATATTAAATCTTTTTAATACACCCTTTGTATTTATACATATACTGGTATGAAAAGATTAATATTGCCAAATTATATACAATATCAGCACCCCAACAAATCGGTAATGCTAATTTTAGATATTCAATAATTATGAAAGTATAAAGCACATACACTATCATGGCAAAAAACTCAATTATCATTGTATATTTAGAGTTTCCGGTTCCCAAAACTGCACAAAGGTAAATCCATCCCGGAATCAGCAATATATTTCCTATTACCATTACCAACAATGATGGAATCGATTGAGTGATGAGTTCGACATTATCTGTATAAATACGCAACACAGGATAAGCAAATATTATCATTAAAGCCATAAACGGAAGTGTTACTAAATAACATAATTTTAATATCCTGTTGGTTGTAGGCATAACTTCATTTATTTTTTCTTCACCTATCAAGTTAGAGATAACAGAACTTACTGTTGAAGCAAAAGAATTAATCACTACAAAGATAAATGAGAATAAACTTTTAATAAGATTAGAGATTGCCAATTCTCGCTCACCTAAGTGCTCAATAGCAACGAAAAATAAAAACCAAGTTGAAACTGAAATAAACTGTTGAAGCATTGTCCAGACAGAAACATTCAAAATAGATTTTAGCAGCGTAAAGTTTCTATATATAAACTTGGTAAATCCATATTTTTTCAAATCTATTTTTAATATGAAATAAATAAGATAGGTAAAAATTGCAATAACTTCTGATAAATTAGAGGCTATAGCGGCACCTGAAATTCCTAATTGTGGAGCACCCCATTTACCAAATACGAGCGCATAATTTAGCATAATATTGCTACAAACCATAACTATCGAAATTAGTGTTAGAACCTTTGTTTGGGTTATGCTTACAAAAAATGACCTTGACATAAGAATAATTGAAGCACTTATAAGACCCCACATACGCCAATTTACATACTCAAGCGTTGCATCATATATTTCCGGACTACCAATTAAATATTGTAAAATTTTAGGAGTTGCAATATAGGATAGAGCTATAACCATAAAACTTACCAATGTTAAAAATGAACATCCTTGATAAAACACATGCCCTATTTTTTCATATTCTTTTTCTCCATTACGACGAGCCATGATTATTTGTGCACCCACACTAAAACCGAAAGCCACCATAAAAATAGTGAAAAAATATGTTGATCCCAGAGCTGAAGCTCCTAACTCTATTTCACCTAAACGACCTAAAAAAACTATATCAGTGATACCAATTAGTTGCTGCATTAACGTACTAATCAATATCGGATAACTCATTGTCCAAATATTTTTATAATCAAATCTCATAAAAAAACCTATTTTCTATAATTCATTTTATATGAATAAACCCTACTTAATCGGCATATACACAGTAAATGTTGTTCCACCATAATTAGTTGATGTAACAGTTAAATTTCCACGATGTCTAATAATAATTTGTTTTGCAATAGATAAACCTAATCCTGTACCTTTAATGTTTAAGTTTTTGTGTTCTTGTAAACGATAAAAACGTTCAGTTACACGAGATAAATCTTCAGCACTTATTTTTGGTCCTTTATTGTTTACAGAGATTGCAAGAGCCTTGCCTTCTGCCACATTAAAAGCTTTTGAGGCAGGAATACTATCTGCAATATGAACACTAATAGTTACATCAGATGGACTAACACCATATTTTAAAGCATTATCGGTCAAATTCTGTATCAACTGCCTAACCTGATGTCTATCTGCCATTATAAACGGTATTTTTTCAGGTAAATCAAGTACAATGTTCATATTACGGTCTTTTGCTTTAAGCGATAAAGCTTCAGCAACTTCTTCTATAATTATATCTACTTTAACCTTTTCTTCCGGACTTTGATCTTGAGATAATTCTATTCTGGATAGAGAAAGCAAGTTTTCAATTAAGGCAGACATATATTCTGCTTGATCGGCCATGATTTTTAAAAATGTTTCTCTGGCTTCTTTATCATCTTTTGCAGATGTTTGCAATGTTTCAATAAATCCGGATATAACTGAAAGAGGCGTACTTAATTCATGACTTGCATTTGCAACAAAGTCTGACTGCATTTTTTCAATTTTCATTGCTTTTGTTAAGTCATATAAAGAAATAACTGCTACGGCTCTCCCCTTAGAAAACCATGGCAATTTTTTTATGTGAGCATATATTTTTTTATTAAAAGGTTCTTTTGCATAAAAGACCAAATTTTCTGCTTCACTTTCTTTTTTTAAGACTTTTGTAACGGCCTCAATAAAATTATTAGAACTAAATACATTTTCAATATTTTTTTCTGTTATATTGTCACCTAAAAGTTTTCTTGTAGATAAATTAGCACCCAATATATTGCCTGATCTATCAATCATTAAAATAGGATCCGGTAAAGTATCTAACACAGCAGTATCTGACATACTCTGCGCTTCTAATGCATCTGTTTTATAAACCCAAAACTTATGCATTGAGTTAATTGCTTGAGCAATTTCTTTTGCTTCTGTTTCTGTAAGTTTTATATCAAACTGTTCATCAATTTCACCTTTTGCAAGATTATATATATATTTTTTAACCTGCTGTAATTCAAAGCTTATAGGCAACAAAAATGCTATATTAAAAACAATAATCATTGCATAAGATACAACAGCCCAATAAGGTGTTAACAAATCAAACATTGTAAGCATTATAAACACCAATGCCGAAGGAATTGATAAAATAAGAACTCTAGCAGCAAAATCAGAGTTTTTTTCTATGGCAGTAAAGCCAAATTTATTAATTTTCATCAAATACCCCCGCATAAAATGCAAAAAAAAATGGACTTATATAGAAAATATCTTAATATATAATAAGTTTAAAATAACTTAAAATTGGCAATTTAGAAATGAACAAAATTAAAGATGACGCAACCCCTTCCGTAAGACAATATTTAGACATTAAGCAAGAATATGAAGATTTTCTGCTTTTTTATCGTATGGGAGATTTTTATGAACTCTTTTTTGAAGATGCCGTAAAAGCATCTAAAGCACTTGATATTATTTTAACTAAAAGAGGAGTTTATCAAGGCGAACCGATACCTATGTGCGGCGTGCCTTTTCATGCCTATGAAAGTTATTTAGCTAAACTAATCCACCAAGGTTTTAAAGTTGCCATTTGTGAACAAACAGAATCTCCTGAAGATGCAAAAAAACGAGGCGGCTCAAAAGCTGTTGTAAAACGTGAAGTTGTCCGACTTGTTACATCAGGCACATTAACCGAAGATAATCTGTTAGACGCAAGAAATAATAACTATTTATTATGTTGCACTTTAGAAGAAAAAAATTTTGGTTTCTCTTGGATAGATTTATCTACGGGCGATTTTTATACACGCAACATTAAAGTTGATATAAACGATACAGAAGACGTATTTCAAGCGTTTGTATCATATATTGATGCAAGTGAAATTGTGGTTTCTGATTCATTATTAAACAATCAAGGCCTTTTAAGCATATTAAAGCGTTATCAAGAAAAATTAACTGTTTTACCTCAGGCACGCTTTAGTGCTCTAAATGCACAAAACATGCTTGAGAAGTTTTTTAATGTTCAGACATTAGATGCTTTCGGATCATTTACAAAACAAGAAATTATTGCAGCAGGCGTTGTTCTTTCATATATTGAGACAACTCAAAAAGGTAAATTACCACATCTAAAGAACCCAACCAGATGCGTTGATAGCCAATTTTTAGAAATTGACAGTGCTACAAGATATAATTTAGAAATACTCAAATCCGTAAACGGAGATAAAAAATCTTCTCTTTTAGGTTGCATTAATAGAACCATTACCGGAGCCGGTTCCAGATTGCTTGTGAACCGCTTGGTTAATCCTTCCGTTTGCATAAACACTATCAATCAACGCTTAAATATGATTGACTTTTTTATTAAAGCTTCTGACATCAGACACATTTTAAGAGGCTATTTCAAAGAAGTTGCTGACTTAGAGAGAATAATTTCTCGTATGAGCTTAAACAGATGTTCTCCTAAAGAATTTGCCACTTTGGGGACTACACTTTCATTTATTCCTAAAGTTAAAAACTTAATACACAATTTGGACAAGTATAACTTGTCTTTAGAAGTATTGCCTCAAGAAATTAATAATAAAATTAATCAATTACCTGATTTTAGTGCTCTTGTGACCGAAATAAGCGAAGCATTAAAAGAAGATGCAGACTTACCGAACAAAATAAACATTGGTGGTTTTATCAAAGACGGATATAATGCTAAGCTTGACCAACTTCGCAACATTCAATTAATTCAAAAACATTCTATTGATGAGTTGGAAAAGAAATATATTCAAGATACCGGCATTTCCAACCTAAAAATTAAGCATACAAGTGTGTTAGGATACTTTATTGAAGTGCCTACAAAACTGGCTAAAGACATGATTGGAATGTCTCAATTTATACATCGTCAATCGGTTATAAACGGAGCCAGATTTACTACTGTTGAATTAAATGAAATGGAACAAGAGTTACTTGGTGCTGAAGAAAAATCTTTTGCATTGGAAATAAGCTTATACAACGACTTAATCACACAAGCTCTTTGTGCCGCAAATGATATTTATAAGGTTGCTCAAATTTTTGCAGAATTAGATGTGGCCAGTGCTTTTGCTGATTTGGCAGTCGAGAAAAAATATGTACGTCCTGTTGTAGATAACAGTTTAGATTTTATAATTAAAGATGGAAGGCACCCTGTTGTTGAAAAATCTTTAGAAAAAGCTTTAGATGGTGAATTTATAAGCAACGATTGTATATTAAACAATATTGACAACCGTATATGGCTTTTAACCGGACCAAACATGGCTGGTAAATCGACATTTTTAAGGCAAAATGCCATAATTGCAATTATGGCTCAAATAGGCTCATATGTTCCTTGTTCTTATGCAAAAATTGGAATTATAGATAAAATCTTTTCTCGAGTCGGCGCTTCAGATGATTTATCAAGAGGTCGCTCTACATTTATGGTTGAGATGGTTGAAACCGCTGCCATATTGAATCAGGCAACTGACAGATCTTTTGTTATACTCGATGAAATCGGTAGAGGAACAGCAACCTACGACGGGTTATCAATTGCTTGGTCTGTTGTAGAACACTTGCATGAAATAAATAAATGCAGATCCTTATTTGCAACTCACTATCATGAACTTACCGTGTTATCAAACAAGTTAAAAGCGCTAAGTTTACACTGCATGAAAATAAAAGAATTTAAAGGAAATGTTGTATTTTTACATCAGGTTATAAATGGGGCCGCGGACAGATCATATGGTATACATGTAGCAAAATTAGCCGGATTACCGAAAATTGTTATAAAAAGAGCTACGCAAATTTTGCATTCTTTAGAACAAAATCCTAATAACACATCTGTTACTGACATTGAAAATAATCTGCCTTTATTTTCTGTATTAAAGAAACAACAAGAGCAAATTAAAGAAGAAATTCAAGCATCTAATCCGGCAATTGAAATGCTAAAAGAATTAATTCCGGATAATTTATCTCCACGAGAAGCTCTGGATAAACTTTACGAATTAAAAAAACTGGTATAAAAAATCCCCTCATATTTGACTATGAGGGGAAATTTTTAACGACGTCTTTCTGAATGACCCGAGCCACTTCTGCTCTGACCACCCTGCGAACCGCTTCTGGTACTTCCACTTCTAGGAGGATTATTTCCTGGTCTTACACTCTGCCCGCTTCCGTTTCTGGAAGGTGCATTCCCAGGTCTTACTGCTGGTCCGTTTCCATTTCGAGGAGGGTTGTTTCCAGGTCTTACTGCCGGTCCGTTTCCATTTCGAGGAGGGTTATTTCCTGGTCCTACTGCCGGTCCGTTTCCGTTTCGATGAGGATTATTTCCCGGTCTTACCGCAGGTCCATTTGGTTGGAAATGAGGATTACGATAATGGTCATGGTGTCTTCGCGACGAATGCCATATCTGATAATATCTACCAGATGTTTTCCAATGCCAATACCTTAAATTCAAATGCCTTAGTCTTTGAACCGAGTAATAAAAATTGTAAAATACCGGTACATAAGACAATGTAATGCAAGTGCTGTGAATAGGGTCATAGAAATAGTTTGAATAATAACCTTGGACATACCATCCTAAGTAACTATTAAAAACATAAGGTCTAACCCCTAAAACACTAATTCCGTAATACTGCTCAAAAGCAACCTTATTAAACGGTGGTAAATGCTTATAATAATGAGCATTTGGAGTAATAACCAAATAAACATCATTATTCGCCTCTATAACCGAATAATCGTCAAAGTGCCATTGATTACCTGACAAAACGACATCATCTCTCAAATAAATGTCATTTAACTGCGCGCTAGCTGTTTGCACTGCAAACAAAACTGCTAAAACTAATAATACCTTTTTCATAACTTCTAATATTTTAGAATAATACCTTTATGGTATTAAGTTATCAAAAAAAGCATATATTTGTCAATAAAATAATGAATATTTAGCCAACATCCAAATTAAATAAGACTTTAGCACCCCACCCTATCAAAAATGCAATTAATGCAACTGATAAACTGATTGCGGACATTTCAATAAACTTAGGTAAGAAGGGCTCAGATTTAACTATACCGATATAATAGTTAAAAACAAATACCAACAGCACAACTATTGCAATCATACAAATGAGTGCAGCAACATACATATTTGTAGGAAACAATAAATAAGGTAACACTAAGCATACAACCGTAATTAAATATGCAATTCCGGTGTAAAAACTTGCTTTTAAAGCATTTGGGTTACCATCTGCCCGTTCTGCCAAATAATTTGAAGCGGCCATAGATAATGTGGCTGAAACGCCTGTAATAATACCTGCCATTGCAATTAAGGTTGTATTTGCTAACACAAAAGTCATACCTGCAATTGTTCCGGTTAATTCCACCAACGCATCATTTAACCCTAAAACCATTGCTCCGACATAATTTAGGCGTTCTTCATCAAGCATATTTATAAGTTTTTCTTCATGAGCTTTTTCATCTTTGATAATTTTTTTAACTTCAGGAATTTCTTTTTCAAGTTGCTTTAATGCTACTTCACCTTCATATTCATGAGCTTCCAAAAGTTTAATTACAAAAGTATAGCCCAACAAATATATCAAAATGCGATAAAGCCAAATTTTAAACATATTCGGCTTAACTTCTGTTTGAGTATATCTTTGCCACACTTGTGCATGCGCTGCTTCATCTTGTGAGATTTTTTTTAACGTAGTTGCATCTTTTTGATTTTTTACTTTTGAAGCAAAATAATCATATATTAATGAACTTGTAATTTCATCTTTCTGAAAAGCGAGCATCAAATCTTTTGATTGTTCCGAAAATTTAATTTCTTTAGTCATATTATTTACCTTTTGAAAAGCGTTTTTTTATTGTATACCGATACTTTTAATTTCAAAACCTAATTCTTTAGCTTTGCCTCTGTTTATCAAGTTACGGAGGTCAACAATCTTAGCATTTTTAAGTACAGCTTTTGCTTTTTCTAAATCAATTAATTTAAAATCTTCCCATTCAGTAAGCACAGCCATAATATCAGAACCATTAAGAGCGTCATACATATCTGTTGCGTAATAAACTTTATCGCCCAAAATTTTCTTAGCATTTTCAAGCGCTTCCGGATCATAAAGTCGGATGTTTGCACCTTTTTCAAGCAAAATTTGAATAATTTGCATAGCAGGAGATTCTCTGCAATCGTCTGTTCCACCTTTAAATGCAGCTCCTAAAACACCAATAACAGGTTTTCTGATATCAGCAATTTCTTCCAAAATACGTCTAGCCATCTGAATTTTGCGTTTATCATTACCTCGGATAGTTGCCTCTATCAAAGATAAATTTACACCTTTTACCCTGCCCATATAGGCCATAGCATTAGTATCTTTAGGAAAACAAAAACCACCATATCCGGGCCCTGGATTCAAAAACTTATTACCAATACGAGAATCAAGTCCCATACCTTTAGCTACTTCATATACATCCGCTCCGGACTTTTCACAAAAGTCTGCCATTTCATTAATATACTGAATTTTCATTGCAAGAAATGCATTTGATGCATATTTTATAGTTTCAGAAGAACGTCTTTTAACGTATAAAATATTTGTTTTTCCTTCAAACGGTTTATAAAGTTCTTTAATTTTTTCTTTTGCTCGCTCAGAATTTGCACCGACAACAATTCGGTCAGGATTAAAAAAGTCATGTACAGCAAAACCCTCTCTTAAAAACTCCGGCAAAGAAACCACATCAAATTCGCCTTTAGGATTTTGAGAGGCAATAATTTTTTCAACTTCATCACCTGTATTAACCGGAACTGTTGATTTAACGGCAACAACCGTATAACCTGTTATATATTGAGCTAACTCTTCTGCTGCCGCATGAATATATTTCATATCAGCTTCTTTAGTAATAGGATTTGGAGGTGTTCCAACAGCCAAAATTACAATATCGGCATCTTGTACACCTTCTTGCATAGAAGTTGTAAATTTAATTTTACCTGATAAAGTATTTTTTTCAAAAAGTTCGGGTAAACCATCTTCAAAAATAGTTAATTTGCCATTTTTCAAATCAGCAATTTTATTTTCGTCTTTATCTATACATATAACGTCATTTCCCAGTTCTGCCAAACCAACGCCTGTTGGTAATCCGACGTATCCTGTTCCTACCACTCCTATTTTCATAAGTTACCTCACTTTATTAGTTTACAAATATATTTTACTATATATCAGGTAACTTAAATTGCAACTCAAGAAAAAGCCTTATCTACTTTATTTTGTTTTTCATCTAAAATAACACTCATAATTCCAAGCACAATTAAAATAGCGCCAAAAATTTGGCTTTCAAAAACCTGTTCATTCAAAAACAAATACGCTATCGGTATGGTAAATATTGGTAATGTATAATAAATTATTCCAGCATTTACAGCACCAATTGCTTGTATTGCATAATCCCATGTTAAATAAGCAAGTGCAGAATTTACAATCCCTAAAACCATAATGATAACCCATGCACTTGTCGGTATATCATCCATATTTAAAATAAAGTTTTCAGGATACATGGTAATATAAAAGAATATTGCAGCAATAAATACAGACATAAAAAGTATTGCAAACATGTGTTTTTTGGGCACTTGCTTCTGCACTAAAGCATATAAATACACCAGTTTTGCAAGCCTATACCTGTAAACGCCATCAAAAAAATTATTTTGCAATACTTTTCAAACAAGAAAATGAGCCGCTTTATATCTATAATAAAAAAAGGAAACATTATCACTGTTGCTATTGCCCATCTGAAAAATGAAATCTCCGACGGGCTGAAAATTCCTGCTAAATATCTGGAATATATCAAATTAAGGCTCCATATCATTACTGTAAACAGAGCCGCTACATATCCTAATATTTTTATTTTCATACTTTTTTTCATAGGCAAATATATATTTTTAAAAAAAATATTTTAAATATGAACCTTATATTAAAAGTTTTCGTTATAGCATGATGTAAGGAGAAAATTTATGGAAGAAATATCTAAACTCATACAACAAGCTAAACCTTTATATTTTGCCAGAAAAAAAAGAAGAAAAATATTGGTTTCAGTCGGTAGCTTTATGTGTTGTTGCTGTATCGTTTTTATGGCAGCATTTAGGCAACCTTTACCAATATATGACACTTGGGCCCTTGAGGTGCACAATGCTTCAAACGGTTCTATAATTGAAGATATGGGATTACCTGTTGATGAATACGGTTTATTATGGATTGGCTAATGAAACAACTTATTGAACAAAATAAAAAATATGTAAAATCTGTAATCCGTAAATTAACCGGAAGTTCAAACGAAGATTTAGAACAAGAAGTTTACATTAAGGCATGGCAAAACCTGCCAAAATATAAAGAAGAGGGCAAATTCAAACAATGGATTTGTATGATAACCGCCAATATATGCAGAGATTTTTTTCGCTCTAAAGACTTTAAATATGCGGCAAAAGAAAGCTCTGATGAAAGTTGCTTTGAAAATCTAAGCTCAGAAGCCACTCCTGAAATGATTACTGATGAAAAGCAACGTCAAAAGATTATATTAAAAGCGGTTGACTCACTTTCTAAAGAACATAGAATGGTTATTATCTTAATTGAGTTTGAAGGATATACCATGGAGGAAGCTGCTCAAAAATTAAAAGTTCCTGTAGGAACAATTAAATCAAGACTGTTTAATGCTCGCAAAATTTTAAAAGAAAAATTAAGTTTTTTACAAGGAGAAACAAAATGAATAAGTTTATATTATCTGCACTTTTAACTTCAACAATTATGTTTTCAGGTACACTTAAAGCTGCTGAAAACGATATAACTGTTCCACCTCCGGCACATGAACACGTTGAAATGGGCAAAGCATTTAAAGGTTTTGATAAAGATTTTCATGAAAAAATGGCTAAAAAAATGGCTACTGATTTAAATATGACCGAAGAACAACAAGCTCAAGCTAAAAAAATCAGAGAAGATGGTCGTATAAAAATAAAACCTTTAATGGATCAAATGAAAGATTTACGTGAGAAAATTGACACTGAGCGCCGTGCTAATATGGAAGAGTTTGAAAAAATTTTAACTCCTGAGCAAAAAAAGAAATTTGATGAAATGAAAGAAAAAGGCCCTTTTGGCAAAAAAGATGAAATGGATTTCAAAAAACATCACAAGAAACCCTTTGATGCAAAACATAAAATGATGCGCGGAATGCATAAAAATCCAAATGAAAAATAATTCAGCTTTATAATAAAGAAGTCTCGAACTGTGTTTATACACTTTCGAGACTTTTTTATTTACTCAACTTATGAGATATTTTTTATGAAATTTTAATTGTATGTAACAAATTAGTCATACCTGCTTTTCCAAACGGATAACCTGCTGTTACGATAATTAATTCTCCTTCTTTACCATAACCATTATCTTTTACATACTTTGTTGCATTTTCTTCTATACGTTCAAAACTTAAGAACACATCTTCATTAACATAACTGTGAACACCCCATACAATTCCTAACCGACGTGCAACTTTAACGCTTGGAGTGATTGCAACGAGATGTACATCTGGCCTTTCTTTTGCCATTGAATATGTTGTATAACCAGAGGCTGTATATGTAACAATAGCTCCCACATTGGGCAAAATCTGAGCTAATTCATTTGCAGCATATGTTATACCCATTGTTTCTGATTTATAAAAGTCTTTAGCATCTTCACCTAAACAAATTGAAAAACTTTCATCTTCTTCAACTTCTTCAATAATATTATGCATCATCTGAACAGTTTTTTCAGGATATTTGCCGACAGCTGTTTCTGCTGATAACATAACAGTATCGGCACCTTCATAAACAGCTGTAGCCACATCTGAAACTTCAGCTCTGGTTGGTGTAGGCATTTCTATCATTGATTCCAACATTTGAGTTGCAACTACAACAGGTTTTGCATGCTTACGACATACTGATAATATGCGTTTTTGTAATACTGGAACTGTATATAACGGGCATTCAACGCCCAAATCACCACGTGCAACCATTACACCATCTGACATTTTAATAATTTCTTCTAAATCGTCAATTGCGCTAGGTTTTTCAAGTTTAGACATCACCAATGCCCTATCGCCTACTAAGTTTTTGACTTCTATTACGTCTTCAACTTTTTGAACAAAAGATAAACTTATCCAATCTATACCTAAATCTAATGCAAAGGCTAAATCTTTTCTATCTTTTTCAGTTAACGCAGATATCGGAAGTGTAATATTTGGTAAATTAACACCTTTATGATCTGATAGCACACCACCAACCAAAACTTTTGTTACTGCTCTTGTCGGCTCAACTGAAACAACTTCTAAAGATATGTTACCATCATTAAGCAATAAGATATCCTTAGGCTTTATAGCTGCAAAAATTTCTTTATGAGGTAAATTGACTCTGGTTTCATCGCCTAATGTTTCATCTAAATCAAGCGCAAACTCTTGACCTGCTGTTAAAGATGCTGAACCATTTTTAAAATGTCCGACTCTTAATTTTGGACCTTGCAAATCTCCCACGATGGTAATATGACGTCCTTTCGATTCGGACAACTCTCTAATAACTTTATACCTTTGAGCGTGCTCTTGATGGGTACCATGTGAAAAATTGAAACGAAAAGCATCAGCACCTGCATCTATAAGTTTTTCAAGCATTTCTCGGCTTGAGCTAGCAGGTCCGACAGTGGCTAAAATTTTTGTATGTGTATTTATAGGCATAATTACTCCTTGTCATTTTTTAAACTTATTTTCTTATATAACAAAAATTATTACTTGTAAAATATAATCAAGTTTGTTAACTTCTTAAACACTTAAAAACTTAAAATATAATTTATAAGGAGATAAAATTATGACAGAAGTTGGTGGAATTGCTACAGATAGACTACGTTCACTTATTGAACGAATTGAAAAACTTGAAGAAGATAAAAAAGAAGTAATGACTGATATAAGAGAAGTTTATGCTGAAGCTAAAAGTGCTGGCTTTGATGTTAAAACAATGAAAGCTATTATCAAACTCCGCAAAATGGAAGATTCTGCACGTGAAGAAGAAGACTTCTTACTTGAAACTTATCGTAAAGCATTGGATATGTAATTTTATATCAAACCTTAACCGCCTGTCTAAAGGCGGTTTTTTTATATTATCAATCTTCTAAATATAAACTGCTGTTTTTATAATTGTTAATTGCATATCTGCATAATACGCCAATTATAGCGGCCACAGGAACAGCTATCATTAAGCCTAAAAAGCCAAGCAAAACACCTCCTGCAAGCAATGCAAACATTACCCAAACAGGATGCAAACCTATATTATCGCCAACTAATTTAGGTGTTAAGAAATTACCTTCAACAAATTGC
Source organism: Alphaproteobacteria bacterium (assembly GCA_045611785.1). Lineage (GTDB taxonomy): Bacteria > Pseudomonadota > Alphaproteobacteria > RF32 > CAG-239 > JAFTYO01. Next base: position 32,965 of record JAZKXV010000004.1, on the reverse strand, counting down.
CCAATGGCAAAAACTGCAACCACTTCAATAATTTTAGTCATATCACCAAATTGAGCAGACGCCAATATTATGCTAATTAAGAATCCGGATATACTGCCAACATACGGAATAAAAGATATGATCCCGGCTAAAAAGCCTACCAATAAACCTAATTCTAAACCAACCATATGCAAACCTAAAGAATAATATGCACCCAAAATCAGACATACACTAAGTTGTCCTCTAATAAAACCTGAAAGTGCTTTATCGATTAATTTGAACTGTTCACGTATTGTATTTTTTGATTTGCGAGGTAACAGATTATCTACTTTTTTAACAAATGTATCCCAATCTCTTAACATGTAAAATGCCACAACCGGAGTAATTAGTATTAAGGAAAGTAAGTTTATCAAAGCAAAACCATTGCTTATAATCCCTTTTAACAATTTACCACCAAACTGCAAACCATTAGTAAGATTATTTTTTATTATCTCCGGCAAAGAATTTAGCTCCAGTGTCGGAAATTTATTATGTAAATCTAACATAATAGGTTCTGCTTTCTTTATAAAAGAAGATATGTAAACAGGTGCTGCCTCAACAAATATGGTCAACTGACTATCAATCACACTAAAAATTAATAAAATTGAAGGTACTGCAACTATTATAACGACCAAAAACACTAAAATTGTAGCAAGGGTTCGAGACATTCCCCACTTTTCAAATTTGCTTGCCATCGGATCAAATAAATATCCTAAAACAATGCCGGCAACAAACGGTAATAAAACAGAGCGCAATGCATATACGGCAAAACAAAATATTGTTAAAATAAGCAACCATACATATACATTATTATGTTTTCTAAACTTAAAAAATTTTTGCTTATTTTGCGGTTTGATTTTGTTTTTTGCATCTTTACTTAAAACTATTTTTTTCATCAATTCCTCTTATTTTGTTAGCACATAATAACCATCAATTAATTGAAGATACAGACCTTTTTGCGCCAACAAGGTAATAACAGAATCAAAACTTCCTGAAAAATCTATTGAAAAAACGACATATTCAATGCCAAAGGTTTTAAGTTCAACCTTTTTAATTTGAGATATCGTATTTAACTGTTTTTCAATTTCAAGCCAATCTTTTAATTTAATTTTAGAAACTATATCTACATTACCTTGCAAAACAGGTTGGTCAATAACTTTATTTTGCATAAAATCTGTTACATAAGAAACTGTTTGCTCAATTGCTTTTTCAAATGGATGATTATCGTTTACAACAAAGCTTTTTTGTGATTTCTTCGGATAAGATTTTATATTAAGAACCAAGGTTGTTTCGCCTGCCCTGATTGCATTTGCAATAAATATGTTTTCCACACCATTAATGATGCGCAAATTTTCATATAAACTTTTATCTATCGAATCGAATTGTTCACTACTTATTGCATTACGGTTTTCTGGATTATCAACAATGATATCAAAGTCAAAATTGCCTGATTTTATTTGACCTTTTTCAAGCCATGAATTTCTCCATATATTTCCGTCTTCAAACAAAACCTTGTCTTTATATTCTGTATCGCTGAAAACAGGTATCACTAAAACTTTTGAAGGCATAGCATTGCTGTTAAGCAAATTATTTTCAGTTAAATATTGTTTTAATAACTTTTCATTTATTGTGATATTTAAATCTGCCATATATGAAGTTGATGTACTTTTTTCTGCCACAAGTTCAACTTCACGAATAAAGTGCGAAACCTGATCATCTGTAAGCTCTTCCAATTGCTTAATATTTTGGGCATCAATAAGTCTGGCGCTTACTTTTAAAAATGCTTCTTTATATGCTTTGCTCATTGCTAATTGTTTTGCTTGAGCAGAGTTTTCACCCTGTTCATTAACACTGATTCCGACATCAAAACCATTATTAGCTTTTGCATTAAAAACTAAACACAAACTCAGTAAAAAAACATAAATCCACTTCATAATCAATCAGCCTTATACTTATGACATTACATATGCTCTGCATATTATTATAATTTCTTGCAAAAATCAAAACTTTTTATGGACATTTGTGCAATATAGTGCTTAATTTTGTATATCAAAAATTTAACTTCTTTAATAAGGACAAATTCTATGTTAAGCAAATTTTTATCAGGCATCATGGATAAGGCTGCCGAAAATGTTAAGACCATTGTTTTACCTGAAGGTGAAGATCAAAGAGTTTTAACTGCTGCTCATATTATTACAGACGCTAAAGCAGCTAAAATAGTTATTTTAGGTGACGAAGATCAAATTAAAGATTTTTATAAACAAAATAATTGGGGCATGGATGATATCACAGTTGTTAAACCGGAAACTTCTGCTAATTTAGATAAATATACAAACCTTTTATATGAATTACGCAAAGATAAAGGCATGACCCAAGAAGATGCTGCAAAAACAGCTCTTAACTATAACTATTTCGGTACTTTAATGGTTAAAGCCGGTGATGCAGATGGCATGGTATCAGGTGCAAATCATTCAACTGCCGATACAGTAAGACCTGCGCTGCAAATTATAAAATCGGCAAAAAAAGATAGAAGCGTGTCTTCGTTTTTAATTTTAGTTGCTAATGACACTCCTTATATAATGTCAGATTGCGGCGTGGTAATTAACCCAAATGAAAAAGAACTTGCTGACATAGCTGTTACTTCTGCCGAAACAGCTATACAGTTTGGCATTGAACCTAAAGTGGCTATGTTATCATTTTCTACTTATGGTTCCGGTAAAGGTGAAATGGTTGATAAAGTTAAAAACGCAACTAATTTAGCAAAAGAAATGTTAAAATCAGACGAATATGCTAATTTGGGTATTGAACTTGATGGTGAGCTTCAAGGAGATGCCGCTGTTGATAATGTTGTAGCGGCTAAAAAAGCTCCTACAAGCCATGTTGCCGGAAATGCAAAAGTTTTAATTATGCCTAATTTGGATGTAGGTAATATTTGCTATAAATTATTACAACGTTTAGGCGGTTGCGAAGCTTACGGACCAATTTTGCAAGGTTTGAATGCTCCTGTTAACGATTTATCACGCGGAGCTTTTGCTGAAGATATCGCAGGTGCAATCGCAATTACTTGTTTACAAGCTCATCATCAATAATAAAAAAAGGAATTTGAAATATGAAAAAAATTTTGGTTTTAAACTCTGGCTCTTCATCATTAAAATATCAACTTTTTAATGTTGAAGGTGATAACTACGAAGTTTTAGCTAAAGGTTTAGCTGACCGCATCGGAATTCAAGGCTCTAATGTTGTATTAAAAGCAGGTGACAATAAACAAACTAAAGAAGTTGATTTGCCAACTCATACTGAAGCAATTAAAGAAGTTTTGGATATGCTTTTAAGCGGTCCTCTTGGTTCTATGGACGAATTAAGCGCAGTAGGTCATCGTGTTGTTCACGGTGGTGAAGTATTTAAGTCTTCTGCTCTTATCACAAAAGAAGCTCTTCAACAAATTGAAGAATTATCAGAATTAGCTCCTTTACACAACCCTGCTAACGTTTTAGGTATTAAAGCTGTTGAAAGCTTATTACCAAACGTTCCTCAAGTGGCTGTTTTTGATACTGCTTTCCACCAAACAATGGGCAAAGAAGCATTTTTATATGCATTACCTGACGAACTTTATACAAAACACAAAATTCGCCGTTACGGTTTCCATGGAACATCTCATGCTTATGTTGCAAATGAAGCTGCAAAACTCATTGGTAAAGAAGGTAAAATTATTACTTGCCACTTAGGTAACGGGGCTTCTATTTCAGCTGTTAATAACGGCAAATGCGTTGATACATCTATGGGATTTACACCATTGGCTGGTGTTGTTATGGGAACTCGTTCAGGTGATATCGATCCTTATATTCCACTCCACATCATGAAAAATTTAGGTAAATCACTTGATGAAGTTAACGCTTTAATGAACAAACAAAGCGGTATGCTCGGTGTATGCGGTTTTTCTGATAACAGAGATGTTGAAGCCAACTATTTAAGCGGTGAAGAAAGAGCAACTAACGCTATGAAAGTATATATTCATAACTTATTACGTTATATCGGTGCTTACATTGCTGTTTTAGGTGGTGTAGATGCAATTGTATTTACTGCAGGTGTTGGTGAGAATGCTGCTTTGGTTCGTAAAATGGTTATTGAACGTTTATCTTATTTAGGTATTGGATTAAATGAAGAAAATAACAATAAACGTGGTCAAACTATTGAAATTTCAACACCAGAATCAAAAGTAAAAGTTTTCGTTATTCCAACAGACGAAGAACTTATGATTGCTAAAGACACAATGGCTTTGGCATTCTAAATTGTATTTTATCAATAAAAAGCACACCATAAAAGGTGTGCTTTTTTATTTTCTGATTTAATCACATTTGATTATGATCAGTATTGATATTAAATCTTAAATAAAAAAAGCTCATCGATTGATTAACCGATGAGCTTTTTATTGTCTTATTATTTATAAAACTATTTTTCTGCTTTTTCAGCGGCTGCTTTTGATGTTGCAGACAAATCGTCAGCAATACGAGCAGAACGACCGCGTAATGCACGCAAGAAATAAAGTTTTGCACGACGTACTTTACCAATACGAGCAACTTCAATTTTTGCTACGTTTGGAGAATAAAGCGGGAATACACGCTCTACACCTTCACCGAAAGAAATTTTTCTAACTGTGAAAGATGAGTTTAAACCATCATTTTTACGAGCAATACAAACACCTTCATAAACCTGAATACGTTCACGATCACCTTCTTTAACTTTTGTGTGAACTTTTAAGGTATCGCCGGCTTTAAAATCCGGAAGGTTTTTACCTTCGGTGAGCTTTGCAATTTGCTCTTTTTCAATATTTTCAAGTATGTTCATCAGTTTTACCCTTATTAAAAAATTTTGTTATCTTATATACCTAAACCTTTTGTAAATCAAGATATTTTTTCAAAAGGTCCGGCCTTTTCGCTTTTGTTATTTTTATAGACTGTTCTTTACGCCAATTCTCAATATTTTTATGATGACCGCTTAATAACACTTCCGGAACTTTTCTACCTTCCCACTCTATCGGACGAGTATATTGAGGATATTCCAATAAGTTATTTTCAAAGCTTTCATCTTCAAATGACTGAGCATTTCCTAATACATCGGGCAACAACCTTATAATGCTGTCTAGCATTATCATTGCAGCTTGTTCGCCACCTGTTAAGACATAATCACCAATACTGATTTCTTCCACATTATAAGCTTCTAAAACCCTCTCATCAACACCTTCAAAGCGACCGCATATTATGGTTAATTCTGTCTCAGTTGCTAAACTATGCACTTTTGACTGATTTAATGGCTCTCCTCTCGGACTCATGTAAATCAACTTTCCAGATGTATAATTTGCTTTCAATGCAGCTCCTAAAACATCCGGTCTCATAACCATTCCAGCTCCTCCTCCACAAGGAGTATCATCAACTGAGCCATACTTATCAAAAGCATAATCTCTGATGTTGACGGTTTCGAACGACCATTTGCCCTCGCTTAAGGCTTTTCCTGTAATTGAATGACCTAAAAAGCCGGGAAAAATTTCAGGATAAAGAGTTAAAAGCTTAACCTTCATCTTATTCTTCCTCTTTATCTTCAATAACATAATTCATCATCACTGATGAAACTGTTATGTAATTGTCACTAATTTTAACGTCAGGAACATATTCTTTAGTAAAAGGAATCATCTCTAATTTATTAGTAGAATTAACCTTTATTTCCAAAATATCTCCTGCACCAAAATTATACACTCCGGCAACAGTACCAACTTCCAATTCAGAGTTTTTATCAATTACTTTTAAGCCGATTAAATCAGCTAAATAGTATTCCTCTTCTTCTAAATCGGGTAAAACTTCACGATTAACATAAAGCTCTGTACCTACAAGAGTTTCAGCAGCATTTCGGTCATCTATGCCTTTTATTTTACAACGTAGCAATTCCTTGCTATGTCCTATAACTTTTATGGCGAAAACTTTTGAACCATCTTTATTTTCCAAATTACCATATGTTCCGATATCGGCATCAGATGAAGTAAAGCTTTTGATTTTTACTTCGCCTTTAATACCATGTACGCCGGTAATTTTTCCTAAACAAATTCGTTCCATTTATTTTCTGCCTATGTAAAGTCTCTTATAAAAATAACAAAAATATATTTTTTAGATTATTCAGCTTGTTCTGCAGCTTTTGCAGCAGCTTTAGCTTCTTTTTCTTTCATTCTCTCAACGGTTTTAGCACGTGGAGCTGATTTTTTAGGTTGTTCACGAACAACAGGAGCTTCGCAAAGTCCGAGACCTGCAAATAATTTTTGTAATCTTTCAGTAGGTTGAGCACCTTTTTTGATCCATGCTACAACTTTTTCTTGATCAACAACTAAACGCTCAGCGTGATCTCTAGGTAACAATGGGTTATATGTTCCTAATTTTTCAATGAATCTACCATCGCGAGGTGCGCGTTGATCAGCAGCAACAATACGATAGAAAGGGCGTTTTTTAGAACCACCTCTTGAAAGTCTGATACGAACTGCCATTTTATTTTTTCCTTTCTTGTTAAATTAACACACTTTAAGTTTTAACCCTTATGGCAAAGACTTAAAACTTTTTATTTATTCCGCCGAACATACTGCCCAGTGGATTTCTTTTCATCATTTGTGCAAGACCTGACATTCCGCCAAATCTGCCCATTTGTTTCATCATAGTTGACATTTGCTCATATGATTTAAGCAACTTGTTAACCTCATGAACTTCTACACCGGAGCCTGACGCAATTCTTTTTTTGCGAGACGCCTTGATGATATCCGGATTTGATCTTTCTTTTTTTGTCATTGAAAGAATGATCGCCTCCTGTTTTTTAATCAGATTATCACCAATACCGGCTTGTTCAATCTGATTTTTGAATTTAGAAAGTCCGGGAATCATGGAAATTATGCTACCCATACTTCCTAACTTTTGCATTTGTCTTAATTGACTCAGCATATCGTTTAGGTCAAAATGACCTTTCATCATTTTTGCCGCCATTTTCTCAGTTTCTTCACGATCAACTCTTTCCATAGCTTTTTCGACCAAAGAAACCACATCGCCCTGACCTAATATACGTCCGGCAATTCTGTCGGCATGAAATTCTTCAATTTCATCTAACTTTTCACCAATTCCCAAAAACTTTATTGGAACTCCGGAAACCATTTTCATTGATAGTGCAGCACCTGCTCTAGATGAACCATCAATTCGAGTTAAAGCTAAACCTGTAATACCAATTTGTTCATTGAACTCTTTTGCAACATTGCATGCATCTTGTCCAATAAGTGCATCTGCAACTAATAAAACTTCTGATGGGTTTGAAATTTGTTTAATTTCTTTAACCTCTGTCATAAGCTCAGAATCTATATGCAATCTACCTGCTGTATCTAAAATCAAAACATCATAAACACCATTTTTAGCATCTTTTAATGCTCGTCTGGTAATTTCTTGAGGTTTTTCTCCCTTAACAATTGGTAAGGTTGCAACACCAATTTGTTTACCTAACTGTTCAAGTTGCTCTTGTGCTGCAGGTCTATATACGTCTAATGATGCCATTAAAACTTTTTTGCTTTTCTTTAATTTACCTGCAATTTTTGCAGAAGTTGTTGTTTTACCAGAACCTTGTAAACCCACCATCAAAATTACAACTGGTGGCACTGCATTTAAATTTAATGAACAAGCATCATCACCTAAAAGCTTAACTAATTCATCATGAACTATTTTAACAACCATTTGTCCTGGTTGAATTGAGCGAACAACCTTTTCGCCTATAGCTTCGCTTTTAACTTTTGCAATAAATTCTTTAACCACAGGCAATGAAACATCTGCCTCTAATAACGCAATGCGTATTTCTCTCATTGCTTGATCTATATCATTTTCAGTTAAAACACCCCTTGAGGTGATTTTTGAAAAGACTGATCCTAATTTGTCGGTTAATGTTTCAAACATCTTATACCCTTTGTTAAAAGCAGCTCTATACAAACTATTGCACGCCAGTGTGCGAACCCTCGCTGACTGGCGGCACTCCTTGGAGTGTATATATAAAACAAACTTTTTAATGTTAATTTTGTTAAAGTTTGCCTAGCTTATACTAGTTTTTTATTTAAGAGTCAATACAAAATTTATATTTATAACTAAAACCCCCAAACTTTCGTAAGGGGGTTTTATTATTTATTTTTTATGCTTCTTGCTCATCGGCTGTTGGCATAAGTTCTATTTGTTCATTTGCCACATCTTCACGCTGAGCCAAAATTTCTTTATCATTTTGTGCTGCAACACGTTTCAATGAGCGTAATACTGTACCTGTGCCGGCCGGAATCAAACGTCCTACAATTACGTTTTCTTTTAAGCCGTAAAGTTTATCAACTTTTCCTGATACAGCAGCTTCTGTCAATACACGAGTTGTTTCTTGGAATGATGCCGCTGAAATAAATGACTTGGTTTGTAATGAAGCTTTAGTAATACCAAGCAATACCGGATCTGCTTGAGCAGGTACGCCATCTTCTTTTATTACTTTTTCATTTTCAAGTTCAAATACATCACGGTCAACTTGTTCACCAACCAAGAATGTTGTATCGCCAGGAACTGTAACTTCAACTTTACGAAGCATTTGAGATACAATCACTTCAATGTGCTTATCATTAATTTTAACACCTTGGAGACGATATACATCTTGCACTTCTTTTACTAAGTATTCAGCTAGTTTTTCAACACCTAATACGCGTAAAATATCGTGTGGAGCTGGTGTACCTTCAACCAACAAATCACCTTTCTTAACAACGTCACCATCTTGTACAACCAAGTGACGGCCCTTTGGAATTAAGTACTCAATAGGCTCACCTTTGTTTGGTATAACACTGATACGTTGTTTTGCTTTGTAGTCTTTTCCAAACTCAACCATACCATCGATATCAGATATAATAGCCTGATCCTTAGGATGACGAGCTTCAAAGAGTTCAGCAACTCGTGGCAAACCACCGGTAATATCTTTTGTTTTTGAACTTTCCCTTGGAATACGAGCAATTACGTCACCAACTTTAACCTCTGTACCGTTATCAACTGTTAACACAGCATCTACAGAAAGGTAGTAACGAGCTTCTTTTCCATTATCAAAGTTAACCGGTTTACCTTTAGCATCTTTCATTACAATACTTGGTTTCAAGTTTGCATTTGAAGATGCGCCTGAGTGCCAATCGATAACAACTTTAGATACAATACCTGTTGTTTCATCCATATTTTCTTTTACTGAAACATTATTAATTAAATCAACAAGTTGTGCATAACCTGCTTTTTCAGAAATTACAGGAATTGTAAACGGATCCCATTCAGCAACTTTTTGACCTTTTTTAATTTTTGAGCCTTCAGCCACTAAAACCTTTGTACCATATGGAATATGGTGACGAGATTTCTCACGACCTTGAGCATCTTCAACAACGATATCACAGTTACGTGATAATACAATCAAATTGCCTTCAGAGTCTGTTACTGTGTGTTTATTTTCAAGTTTTAATACACCTGCAAATGGTACCTCAACACTTGATTGCTCAGCAGATTTAGATGCCGCACCACCGATGTGGAAGGTTCTCATCGTTAACTGTGTACCAGGCTCACCGATTGATTGAGCTGCGATTACACCAACAGCTTCACCAACGTTAACTGGTGTTCCTCTTGCTAAGTCACGACCATAACATGCTGCACATACACCATGTTCGCAATCGCATGTTAAAACTGAACGTATCTTAACTTGTTCAACGCCAGCTTTTTCAACTAACTCAGCATCGTTTTCATCAATTAACTTGCCTTTTTGTACTAAAACAACACCTGTTTCAGGATGTACGATATCTTCTTGAATTGTACGACCTAAAATTCTGTCGCCGATAGAAACAATTACGTTACCACCATCAACAACAGGGCGAACAACTATACCTTTATCTGTACCACAGTTTGTTTCAGTAATTACAACGTCTTGTGCTACGTCAACCAAACGACGTGTTAAGTAACCAGAACTTGCAGTTTTCAACGCAGTATCGGCCAAACCTTTACGTGCACCGTGAGTTGAGTTAAAGTATTCAGACACTGTCAAACCTTCTTTAAAGTTTGAAATAATCGGTTGTACGATAATTTCACCTGAAGGTTTAGCCATCAAACCACGCATACCGGCAAGCTGACGCATTTGCGCTGCACTACCACGGGCACCAGAGTGAGCCATCATGTAAACTGAGTTGATATAGCCTTTTTCGGTTTTTGAAATGTTTTTCATCATTTCGTCTGCAATTTTATCTGTACATGCAGCCCAAATATCGACTACCTTATTGTATTTTTCACCCTTAGTGATTAAACCGTTTTGATATTGTTGTTCAAATTCTTTAACTTGTCTTGATGTTTCTTCGATGAGGTCTTTTTTAGCATCTGGAACAATTAAGTCATCCTTACCGAAGGAAATACCTGCTTTACATGCGTTTTGGAAACCTAAAGCCATGATTTTATCCACCATGATACAAGTTTCTTTTTGACCACAATGACGATATACCACATCAATAATTTCAGAAATTTCTTTTTTCTTCAACAATCTGTTTACAATTGAAAATGGAACATCAGGATGCTTAGGTAAAATATCAGAAACAATGATACGACCAGGTGTTGTATCTACCAAACCATATTTTGTTTCACCATTATCATCTACATATTCCATACGGCATTTGATTTTTGCATGTAAATCAACAACTTTAGAATCTAATGCGAGCATTACTTCATCAGTGTCTGCAAAAACGCTACCTTCACCAATTACACCTTCAGCTTCATATGAAAGGTAGTAAATACCTAACACCATGTCTTGTGAAGGAACGATAATCGGTTTTCCTGAAGCTGGAGATAAAATGTTGTTTGTTGACATCATTAAAACTCTGGCTTCTAACTGAGATTCAATTGACAATGGAACGTGTACAGCCATTTGGTCACCGTCGAAGTCGGCGTTGAACGCTGTACAAACCAATGGGTGTAAGTGAATTGCTTTACCTTCAACTAAAACAGGCTCAAACGCTTGAATACCTAAACGGTGCAATGTAGGAGCACGGTTTAACAATACAGGATGTTCCCTAATAACTTCTTCTAAGATATCCCATACTTCCGGACGCTCTTTTTCAACCATTCTTTTTGCTTGTTTAATAGTTGTCGCGTGACCATATAATTCCAATTTTGAATATACAAATGGTTTGAATAATTCAAGTGCCATCTTCTTAGGTAAACCGCATTGTTGAAGTTTGAGTTCAGGACCAACGGTAATAACTGAACGACCTGAGTAGTCAACACGTTTACCAAGTAAGTTTTGACGGAAACGACCTTGTTTACCTTTGTGCATATCTGATAACGATTTAAGAGGACGTTTGCTTGTGCCTGTAATAGCTCTAGCACGTCTGCCGTTATCAAACAATGCGTCAACAGACTCTTGCAACATTCTCTTTTCGTTTCTAACGATAATATCAGGTGCGTGTAATTCTAACAAACGTTTCAAACGGTTGTTACGGTTGATTACACGACGATATAAATCGTTTAAGTCAGATGTAGCAAAACGTCCGCCATCTAATGGTACCAAAGGACGCAATTCAGGTGGGATAACAGGAAGAACTGTTAATACCATCCATTCAGGTTTGGTGTTTGATTCAATAAAAGATTCAACAATTTTCAAACGTTTAACCAATTTTTTGCGTTTTGCTTCTGAATTTGTTTCTTTTAATTCAGCACGCATAACAGCACGCTCTGTTTCCAAATCGATATTTGCTAAAATCTCACGTAAAGCTTCAGCACCGATACCTGCTCTAAATGTATCTTCACCAAATTTATCTAAAGCATCCAAATATTCATCTTCAGTTAAAAGTTGGTTTACATTTAAATCTGTTAATCCAGGTTCAATAACAATGTATTTTTCAAAGTACAAAACGCTTTCCAACTGTTTCATCGGAATGTCTGTTAACATTGAAATACGGCTTGGTAAAGATTTCAAGAACCAAATATGAGCAACAGGAGCCGCCAATTCAATATGACCCATTCTTTCACGACGTACTTTTGATAAAGTAACTTCAACACCGCACTTTTCACAAACGATACCGCGATATTTCATTCTCTTATATTTGCCGCACAAACATTCATAGTCTTTTACAGGACCGAAAATGCGAGCGCAGAACAAACCATCACGTTCAGGTTTGAATGTACGATAGTTAATGGTTTCAGGTTTTTTAACTTCACCATATGACCATGAACGAATTTGTTCAGGAGAAGCAATAGAGATCTTGATTTCATCAAAAGATTCCTCAGCTACTTGCTGACCCATAAATTTCATTATATCATTCATATTTATATTACTCCTTATCCTTAAACTTCTTCATTCAACATTTCAATATTGAGACATAAAGATTTAATTTCTTTAACTAAAACGTTAAATGATTCAGGTACACCTGTGTCAAAAGTATCTTCACCACGAATAATAGCTTCGTATACTTTTGTTCTACCATTTACGTCATCGGATTTAACTGTAAGCATTTCTTGTAATGTGTATGCTGCACCATATGCTTGCAATGCCCAAACCTCCATCTCACCGAAACGTTGTCCACCGAATTGAGCTTTACCACCCAATGGTTGTTGTGTAACAAGTGAATATGGACCAACTGAACGTGCGTGCATTTTTTCATCAACAATGTGGTGAAGCTTAATCATATAAATGATACCGACGGTAACTTTACGGTCAAATTTTTCACCGGTACGTCCGTCATACAAATCTATCTGACCAGATGTTGGTAAACCTGCCATTTCTAACATTTCATTAATATCATTACCGTTAGCACCATCAAATACAGGAGTTGCCATCGGAATACCATTTTTAAGGTTAGAAACAAGTTCCATCTTATCTGCTTCATTTAAGGTTTCAATTTCAGCCTTATACTGTTTTTCACCATAAATTTCTTTCAAACGAGCATTTAATTCATCAATGGTTTTTTCACCTTTTTTGTATTGCTCACATAACTCGTTTAATTGTTTACCAAGTTCTTTTGCAGCCCAACCAAGGTGAGTTTCCAAGATTTGTCCCACGTTCATACGTGATGGCACACCAAGAGGGTTTAACACGATATCAACCGGTGTACCGTCTTCCATGTATGGCATATCTTGTAATGGTAATACGCGAGAAACTGTACCCTTGTTACCATGACGTCCAGCCATCTTATCGCCTGTTTGCATTTTACGTTTTGTAGCGATAAACACTTTAACCATCTTCAATACGCCCGGCAACAAATCATCACCGCGTTGAACTTTTTCAACCTTGTTATCAAAGTGTTTGTGAACTTTTGCAATACGTTCATCAAAAGCTGCTGTAAATTCTTCAATTTCAGTCATAGCTTTTTCATCTTTAACAACAATCTTGCGCCATTGTGATGAAGGTATCAAATCTAACATTTCAGCTGTAATTGTAGCTTTTTTATCAACACCTTTTGGAGCATCAACAACTGTTTGACCCACAAGCATTGCTTTCAATCTTGCATCGAATGAACGGCGAATAATTGCAATTTCATCGTCTCTATCTTTAGCAAGTTGTGAAATTTCTTGTTGTTCAATTGAAAGTGCGCGTTCATCTTTTTCTACGCCACGACGTGAGAATACATGAACGTCAACAACAACACCTTCAATACCAGGTTGTACTCTTAATGATGTATCACGGACATCACTTGCTTTTTCACCGAAAATTGCTCTTAACAATTTTTCTTCAGGTGTAACAGGAGATTCACCTTTTGGAGTAACTTTACCAACCAAAATATCACCTGCTTTAACTTCAGCACCGATGTATACAATACCAGCTTCGTCCAAATTACGTAAAGCTTCTTCACCAACGTTTGGAATATCACGAGTAATTTCTTCTTGGCCAAGTTTTGTATCACGAGCCATTACTTCAAATTCTTCAATATGAAGTGATGTTAAAACGTCATCACGAGAAATTCTTTCTGATAACAAGATAGCATCCTCGTAGTTCAAACCGTTCCATGGCATAAATGCAACTAAAACGTTTTTACCTAAAGCTAGTTCACCCATATCTGTACATGGACCATCAGCAATAATGTCGCCGGCTTTAATTTTATCACCAACTTTTACTAACGGAACTTGGTTGATACAAGTGTTTTGGTTTGAACGACGGAATTTTTGTAAACGATAGATTTCAACACCAACGTTGCTTGCATGTTTATCATCTGATCTGATAACGATACGGTTTGCGTCAACAGAGTCAACAACACCGTCATATTTAGCAACCAATGTAGCACCGGAATCTTTTGCAACAGTAGCTTCAATACCCGTACCTACAAGTGGAGCTTCCGAACGAAGCAAAGGCACACCTTGGCGTTGCATGTTTGAGCCCATCAACGCACGGTTCGCGTCGTCGTTTTCCAAGAATGGAATAAGAGCTGTAGCAACAGAAACAAGTTGTTTTGGAGACACGTCAATAAAGTTAATTTCTGAAGGATCTGCAAAAACAACATCACCAGCTTTACGACAAGCGATTACATCGTTTTCAAAATGACCATCATCTTTTACTTTTGCGTTTGCTTCAGCGATTATAACTTTGCTTTCCTCATCTGCAGACAAGTAAACAACTTCAGATGTAACTACACCATCAACAACTTTACGATATGGGCATTCAATAAAGCCATATTTATTGATACGAGCGTATGTAGAAAGAGAGTTAATCAAACCGATGTTTGGACCTTCAGGAGTTTCGATCGGACAAATACGACCATAGTGCGTAGGATGCACGTCACGAACTTCAAAGCCTGCTCTATCACGAGATAAACCACCAGGGCCCAATGCAGATAAACGACGTTTGTGTGTAATTTCTGATAACGGGTTGTTTTGGTCCATAAATTGTGAAAGTTGTGATGAACCAAAGAATTCTCTGATAACTGCTGCAATAGGTTTAGCATTAACCAAATCTTGAGGTTTAACATTATTAAGAACTTCAGCACTCATTTTTTCTCTGATAGCACGTTCCATTCTTAACAAGCCCATACGATATTGGTTTTCCATTAATTCACCAACTGAACGAACACGACGATTACCGAGGTGGTCAATATCATCAACTTCGCCTTTTCCATCACGAAGTTCAATCATGTGTTTTACAACACGTAAGATATCATCTTTGCGCAATGCTCGGCATGTATCAGGAGCTTCCTCAAACGGAATATCCATAGCCAAATTCATCTTAACACGACCAACAGATGACAAGTCATATCTTTCTTCATCAAAGAATAAAGATTTAAATAATTGATATGAAGCATCTAATGTTGCTGGTTCGCCAGGGCGCATTACACGATAGATATCAAGCAATGCTTCTTCACGACAATGGTTTTTATCAGCTTCCAAAGTGTTACGAATGTATGGGCCAACGTTAACACCATCAATGTACAACACTTTAAGCTCTTTAATTTTTGCAGCTGCAATTTTTTCAAGCAATTCTTCATTTAATTCAGCACCTGCATCAGCAATAATCTCGCCTGTTTTAGCATCAACAAGAGCATTACCGATAAATTTGCCATAAAGATATTCTTTATTTACTTGATAATATTCTAAACCATCTTCAACTAATTTAGCTGCAGTTCTTACGGTTAATTTTTTACCTTTTTCCCATACAACTTCGCCTGTTTTAGCATCAACTAAGTCAAAATCAAATTTAGCACCTTTCATACGGCTAGGATTGAACTTAACTTTCCAAGCTTTTTTATGAGCCACATATTCGTCAGATTCATAGAAATAATTTAATATTTCCTCTTTATCCATACCTTTGATTTCTTCTGCAGGAACTTTTTCACCAGCTTTAATTCTGTCTTCTGTTTCTTTAGAATATAAAGAATATAAAACAGATGTTACAGGCAATTTGCGGCGACGGTCAATACGTGCATAAACTAAATCTTTTGCGTCAAATTCAAAATCAAGCCATGAACCACGATAAGGAATAATGCGTGCGGCAAATAAATATTTACCTGAAGACATTGTTTTACCTTTATCATGATCAAAGAACACTCCTGGAGAACGATGCATTTGAGAAACAACCACACGCTCAGTTCCGTTAAAGATAAATGTTCCTTTTTCTGTCATAAGCGGAATATCACCCATGTAAACATCTTGCTCTTTAACATCATGAACAGATTTTGCACCTGTTGCTTCATCAATGTCCCAAACAATCAAGCGAAGAGTTGCTTTAATTGGCGCAGCATAAGTTAAGTCACGCTTTAAGCACTCATCAACATCATATTTAGGCTCTTCCAATTCGTATTTTACGAATTCGAGTTCACCATTACCTGAAAAGTCTTTAATTGGGAAAATAGATTTGAAAACTTCTTCCAAACCAAATTCACAGTGTTGTCCATAATTATCAACATTATTGATAAAGCTGGAATACGAACCGGTTTGAACTTCAATCAAACTTGGCATATCAATAACAGCATCAATTTTGCCAAAGTTCTTTCTTACACGTTTCTTGCTCGTATAAGATTCTTTCATTTTGCTTTTATCCTTCTTCGGTTAAAATCTGTAAACCATACTATCAGTCTTATTTTTCGGGAGCTACCCGAAACAAGAACCAAACCCCGTATACAGATGGTTAATATAAAAAAACGTTTTCTCATACACGAATCGCCCGAACCACTAGGCATTGCGCCAAACTCGGGACAAACTCACCAAATAATTAGTTAATTAAACTGGCAATTTTTTACACTATTTATTATTAAAAATCAAGCAAAATATTCATCAAAAACCAATTATTTCAGCCACTATTTTTATATTTAAACAAACACTTTCTTGCACAATTTTCATAGTCATTTTTTGCATATTTTCCATTTTTTACTCTATTATTAACCTTGCATTTAGGGCAAATTTTATCTAACATATTTAAATCAGTTTAGTAGCATAAAGGGAAAAACATGGAAAACATTATAGAAAACTTATCTGTTGCAGAAAAAGATGAATATTTTAGCACTTTAGCGCCGGCAAACTTAGCACAGTTCGAAGGGCAAACATTCGGACAATTACAATACGCTAAAATTTCAGAACTTGCCGATAAACTTCACATCCCCAGCAAAAATGAAGATTTGCAAACCTTTATGCTTGAACACGAAACATATAAAAAAGAGTTACTAAAAGAAATTGTCGGAGAAGATTATTTTCCTAAATATATGGCAGATTTAGAAACCTTACGCAAACAACGCCAAGATTATATCATGCAACAAACCGAACACTTGTATCATTTTTCGCAAATTCCACCTGAAAAAATGCAACAAGTGTCGACATCCCCCCAAGAAACAGGTAATACACTGCATGAAAACATAGGCGCATCTCTTTGCTATGCTGACGCAAGAGCCCAAACATCTTACCCGCTAAAACCACCAAGCAACAAAGCACAAGATTATCAAGGATTATCTTTTTATACAGATGAACAATGCGTTCTTGTGTCCGGAAAAAATTTTCAAGAATATGTTCAATCTTTATCTCCATCATATCGCTATGAAGTAAATAAAAGCTCATTCCATCCGATTGTAGATTTATCCGGACGATTTTACAACGAATACGAATCCGCACAACCTGCTGATATAATCAGTTTTGATGGACCATTCAACATTAAAGATGTATACCAAAATTTTGACATTCCTATTTTCTACATTCCTAATGAAAAAGATAAAAAAATGCTTCATACCGAATATTCTCAATTAATAGAAAAAGGTATGCCTCGCAAAAAAGCTATGACTGCCGTGTACCGCCAACATCCTGATAAAATGAAACTATTACAAGAAGATGAACACTTACAACAAATTGTGCGACATACTCTTGAAGAAAGTCAAAATGAAACACAAACATCAGAATCACCAAAAGCTCCAGATAAACTAAATGACGAAAAAGCAAGAAGCACCGTATTAATTAAAAGGGGGCTACAAAACCCAAAATGTCAAAAGTTTGCTGAACAAATTGCTGATAAACAAATTAAAAAAACAGGACAAGGTTTAAGCGAAGAAGACATGAAAACTATAAAAACAAAAATCATCTCCAAAACAAAATAAACCTTGTTTTTATGGTATTTAGCTGTATGATTAACTTTAAATGCCAATATTTATCTGAAAGTATAGACAATGAAACATTCAAAATTTTTTTGCGCCATCTTAATTTTATCAGCTTGCCTTGGTTTAGGTTATTTATATATTGCAAAAAATAAAAAATATGATTACCCAATTGATCTTGTATACACTTGGGTTGATGGCAACGATAAAGCTTGGCTATCAAAAAAACTATATTGGCAAAAAAAATTAAAAATTATTGATAATTATGCTATTGGCAAACAGCGCTTTAGAGACAGAGAAGAACTTAAGCACAGCCTACGCTCTGTTGAGCTTTATATGCCATGGGTAAGAAACATTTATATTATAACCGACAATCAAGTTCCATCTTGGTTAAATTTAAAGCATCCGAAAATTAAAATCATTGACCATAAAGATATTTTACCTAACGATGCCTTACCCGTGTTTAACTCTATGGCCATCGAAACCGGATTAGCTAATATTGATGGTTTATCAGAAAATTTTATTTACTTTAATGATGATATTTTTGTAAACAAACCAGTAACACCTGATTTTTTCTTTACCAAAGACGGAAAACCGATTATCTATGATGATCCTGAACTTAGAGAAGAAGGCTTAGCTAGAATAAGGCAAAATGATCAAGCCACTTGGGTGAGATTATGGAAAAAGACAATGGATGATGTCGCATCAAAATACAAAACAGAGCCTTTTGTTATAGCAGGTACACACACCGCAGCACCATTTAATAAAACAGATTTTCAAAATGTACTTAACGACTTTAAAGAAGGCTTTGAAAAAACAAGTTATTCAAAATTTAGAAATCCTGATGATTTCAATATAGGCATTGTGGATATGGCAAACCATACAAAGAACAGAATAGTTTTGCGAGACTACAATAACATAGACCCAAAGTTTAATTGTTCAGTCGCCGGAATTCTCATTATGTCAAATATGAATGATATAAAATATATGGACCCTTGCCTATTTTGCTTAAACGACGCAAACTATCATGATGACACAATCAGCCTTAAGCATACAGAATATTTGAGAAAAAGATTTCCAAACAAATCAAGTTTTGAAAAATAAATCAGCAGGAAAAAACAAATATGAAAAGTAAAAGGACTATAAATATCTGCATTGCATTGTTTATTACCACAGTCATCGGAAATATAATATATCATAACGAAAAAATAATTAGCCAATATATGATAGAAAAAATTTCTGATTATCGTGCAAAACAAAATAAACCTGATATATCAGTTATGATGCCCACATATAACCGAGTAGACTTTTTACATAAAGCTATAGAATCAATTCTAAATCAAACTTACAAAAATTTTGAATTGATTATAGTTGATGATGGCTCCCTTATAAATAATCGATTAGTATTATGGTCATATCTGATAAAAGATAGCCGCATCAGAATTTATTTTAACCAAAATAATAAAGGCAGATCTTTTACCCGAAATAAATTACTTGATTTATCTAAAGGAAAATATTTAGCCATTATGGACGATGATGACACCGCTTATCCCAACCGATTGGAAGAACAGTTTTCTTATATGAGCAAACATCAAAATGTCGACGTTTGCATTTCGCTTGCATCATTTAATGGCAATAAAGACCGTGATACCAACTTTGTCGGTCCGACACAAATTCCTGAAGTTGATTTATTTTTTACAACACCATTTGTTCACCCTGGCCTAATGCTTAAAAAAGATTTTATTAAAAAGCATAATATTCGATACGATGAAAGCCTTGTTGCCGCAGAAGATTATGATTTTTATTATCAGCTATTTATCAACAAAGCAAAATTTCACACATTAAAACAATATCTAATGGATATTCGTATACATAAAACTAATTCAAAAAATTATTATACGAAAAGAGATGAGAACTTTTTTAAAATACAAAAAAGATTTCAATCTATGTTTTTTGCCGATAACCATGAGTTATATAAACTAAGTTTTTGCAAAAAATTAAAAAAAATGCATGAACTAAATCTCAGCCTTAATGTGTTAAAACAAGAAGACCTTAAACAAGCAATTATTGAAAATTGTGATAGAAGATAAGAGTTCAATACTTACTTAATATAGCAACCTTTATACAATATCTGGCAAATGCCAGATATTGTATATTGTAACAAAACTATCCCCGACGCAAACCTTTCCTCACTTCACGCATAGCTTTTGCCATTTCTATTGTTTTCATAACAGGCTTGAGCACTTCAACAGTCTGACGAGGTCTTAGCTTACCACTATTATCCGTATACATAACTTTTTGTTCCCTAAGTTTTTCACTTTTTTCAGCTTGACGCTCAGCAACTTTTTTCATTGCCAAATATTTAACTGTATCTTCTTTACCATTAACAGCATGATAAACAAGTTTGCCATCTTTATCATATTTATAATCAACAACCGTTTTATCTGCCCTAACCTCATGAGTAATTCTACCATCAGAATCCCATGCTTTTTTCACACCATTTGGTAATTCTTCAGATTTTTTAACACCATTTTCATAAAATGTTACATATGAACCTTTGTTTTTTATAGCTTTTATTTTTTTATCTTTAGAATCGTGATATTCTATATAATCGCCTTTTTCAAATTCACCTTGTGCTTTTTCATATTCTTCACGTTTTACAGTAACACCATCAGCGTAATATTCTCTTTTAACGCCTGATATTGTTTCACTCTTTTTAACTTTTTTATCTTTAACATCTTGATATTCTATCTTATCACCATTTGGAAACGTTTCGCTTTCAATTGTTTTTCCATCTTCATAAAAAACTGTTTTAATACCATCAATCTTTTCGCTTTTTTTAATTTTATCGGTTCTGCTTCTGTAATATTCTATTTCTGTACCATTTGCAAATTCTTCTTTAGCCAAATAGTTAAATGCTGTGTTTGGTAGAAGTCGTCCCCTTAGAGAATAATTACCAGAAAGACGATAATGTCTTGTTACTTCTCCTGGAATAACTTCTTTTTGAATATATGGAGTGTTAAAGAAAATATCCCAACTACGCTCTTCACCATTAGGAAGTTTTTCATATGCTTTTACACCATATTCATTATACATACGTTTCGTACCATCAGATAATTGCTCTTTATATAAATAATATTCAACATCTTTTCCTTTGGCTTGTTCACTATCTTTTCTTTTGGCTTGTTCACTACCTCTTCTTTTGGCAAAAGTCAACACATCGTTATTAGGGTAATGTATTTCTACCCCCCAATTTCCACATTCTATGCCATAACTTCCGTCTGCATATAATTGTTTTATGACTGTTTCTCCATCTATAATATCACGCTCAGTGCCAACAACTTCAGGTAAGCTAACCATATTATTCTCCATCATTGAAAATATCACTAATGTTCCTTATAATATACATATTATATATTTTTGTCAATACATTTAAAAACTAAAAATTAACTCATTGAAGCTAATATTACATCATGAAAAACAAAATCAATTATAAAGCGCAAGATGACGTTTTAAACGCCATAAAAGCATGGGAAAACCATCTTGCAAACGAGAAACGCTTTTCTGCTCACACAGTAAGCGCATATATGCGTGATTTATCTTTTTTTATAAATTACTTTGCAGATAATGGCGAATCGATTAATTTAGATTTCTTAGCATCAATCGATGTCAGAGAGTTTAGAAGTTTTATCAGCCACCGCGCACAAAAACATCTACAAAAGTCTTCACTTGCACGTGAAATTTCGGCTCTTAAAAACTTCTTTAAGTGGCTTGATATTGCACACATATTAAAAAACAGTGCCATAAGCATTATATCATCACCTAAGCCAAACAAAGTTTTGCCTAAATCTGTTGACAGCGATGATACACTAGACATTATAATGGAAGCAAAAAAAATTGCCTCAAACGATTGGCAAGGTTTAAGAGATATGGCGGTTTTAACATTGTTATATGGCTCTGGGCTGCGTATTTCTGAGGCCCTTTCGTTAAATTATGGAGACTTTATTAATGCCGACAATTTTCTTAAAATAAAAGGAAAAGGCAATAAAGAACGAGTTGTTCCTTTATTGCCTATTGTTAAAAAACATATTAACTCATATATTAAAGCGGTTGCACAAAGTTTTAATTATAATGATGCGCTCTTTATTGGTGCCAGAGGAGATCGCTTAAAACCTCGAATTGTGCAAAGACAGTTGCAAAAAATTAGGAGCCGACTGGGCCTACCTGATACTGTGACGCCCCACGCCCTAAGACATTCTTTTGCAACACATCTTTTAGCTCAAGGTACCGATTTACGCTCAATTCAAGAGTTATTAGGTCACGAAACTCTTGCAACAACAGAACGATACACCGATGTTAAAATTGAAACTATAAAAAGAGAATACGATAAAGCGTATAACTTTCAAAATACGTAGTAAGATAAAAAAATTGAGGTGCAATACCTGTTGCACCTCATTAAAATCTACAATCGGAAGAGAACCTACTTTAACTTCTTTTCTACGAACTCTTCATGTTTTTTTGATTTTTTATCATATTTTTTCAAAACCAATTTTTCAGGATGAGTTCTTGGGTTCTTTTCAGCAAGATAAAATGTACCTGTGCCGGCACTGCTTTCTAATTTTACTTTTACTTTTACTGCTTTTGCCATTTTTTTTCTCTTTAAATAAAGTTACAAATAAAAACATTTAGGCGTTATATACATTTTTTAACACCCATTGTCAACAATAATTTTGCATTTTGTTTGTTTTTTTATTGTTTTGCTGAATATGTTGATAACAAACACAATATTAAGTAATCAATTCGTGTATATCTTCAGCACCAAAAACAATAACCCCTTATATTGCGCCTTTAAGAAACTTAACGGCTATCTCAACGTCTGTCTCGTTTGTAAAGCGATCTTCTTTATCACAAATGCCTTCTGTTATGTTATGAACAGACTTTAATCCACCGGTACATATTGCCGGAATTAAGCCCTGTTCATTAATTATGTTACCGCCAGGTGTGTAAAAATATGATGTAGTTAACGCCATTGCACTACCATCAGAATTTTTAGAAACATCTTGGACGGTACCTTTTCCATAAGTTTTTGTTCCTATCAATGTGGCTCTATTTTGCTCACTTAAAGCAGCCGCTAAAACTTCTGATGCTGAAGCACTAAAAGCATCAACTAATATAACTATCGGTAAATTATTAAAAATATCACCTTCAACAGAGGTATAAAATTTTGGTGAAGTTCCATCTTTTGATAATGTATATGTAATGATACCTTCATCTAAAAACATATCGGTAATTTTTAGAGCCTCATCTAATAAACCACCATGATTTCCTCTTAAATCTATAATCAAAGATTTACATTTTGAACACTCATCTACACTTTCTTTTACCTTTTGGCTGACATCCTTTTTAAATGTCAAAATCTTGATTAACAAAATGTCATCGCCAACAAGACGTGATGCATAATTTCTTTTTACAACAGGAACATCATCTGCTTTATCGGAAAATGAGCTATAATAGTGAGAATAGCCATCTAAATCATCAAAAACAGCTTGTGCAAATCTATCCGGCATTTCAAAATCTATAAGCTCAATTTTAGGAGAAACTTCAATTGCTTTATCAATTATTGATTTTGTTAAAGATGCCCAATCTTGCGAATCTGGACTTTGAAGTGGCATTTTAAAAGAGCTCACCTTTTTTTTATTATAATAAAAGTACAAATTATCGTTTTTATATTTAAACTTAACAGCCCCATCAACCTTGCGTAAAGCTTTAAGCCCCTTGAACATTATATCTTTGTTGCTATTTTCATTAATATAGTCTGAACTTATGGTAAAAAAAACATCAGAAATAATATCTGACTGAGCAACAGCAGGAACGCTAAATAATAACATCAATACCAAAATCAAAACAAATTTTTTCAATATATTTTCCTTATTATAATTCAAACTCTGCTGTTAACGGAGTATGATCAGAGGGCTTATCTGCCACTCTTATTGTTTTATCTACGTAGCAACTCTTTAGAGAATCTGCCATCTTAGGAGACAACAAAAGATAATCTATTCTTAATCCCCAATCTTGCTCATAAGCCCTTTGAGCATAATCCCAGTAAGTATATCCAATCTCTTTAGGATGCAAAACTCTAAAAGCATCATAATATCCAAGATACAACAAAGCTCTTAATCGTTGCTTAACACTGGATTTATAAAGTGCATTATTGATAAAAAGCTCCGGATTATACACATCATCCGGAGATAAAATAACGTTAAAATCTCCACCCAAAACAACTCTTTCATGCTTAAGAAGGATTTCTTTCGCATGAGCATACAAAGCATCCATAAACTTTAATTTATATTCAAATTTTGATGTATCATTAAGATTGTTATAAGGCGGATTTCCATTAGGCAAATACACACTTGCAACTTTCAAAGTTTTATCCTTAAAATCTATATCAGCCTCAATATAACGAGCATTTTCATCTTCAATACCCGGAAGCCCCTCTTGAATATTTTTAATTTTATATCGGCTTAAAATTGCAACTCCGTTATAGCTTTTTTGAGCCAAAATCTTAACATCATATCCCATTGAATTTATTTCAAAAAACGGAAACGAGTTAAAGTCACACTTCAACTCTTGTAAAAAAACCACATCCGGAGAATTTTTCTCTAACCAGTCGAGCAAAATTTTTAATCTTGCATTTATAGAATTTATATTAAAAGTTGAAATTATCATGCGCACTCCTACGAACTTGATTAACAGAATAATGAAATTTTTATTTTTTTGCAAGTTAGATGTTAAAGGATTATAAAGTTTTTTATTCTATAATTGTTGTAAAATGTATGTAATTTGTAAAAGGCTAAAACCAATGTTTAAGGAATTTTCCAATAACAAAAATGACGATTATTTAAGCGAATTCAGGCAGAAAATTGCCTCTGAAAGACAAGCAGAGTTGCAAGCAAGAAAACAAGAAATGCAACGTTCAAGAAATGGTTTCATCGGAACGATTGCCGGTGTTACATTAGCAGCTTTTGTTAGTTGGTTTTTGCTTGTACCACGCTTTAATAAAGTTGAAAACACAGAAATTCCGGTCATAAAAAAGCCTGTTACTCCGGTTAAAATTCAACCTAATAACCCTGGTGGAATGGAAATATTAAACCAAGATAAACCGGTTTATAACTTGGTGGAAAAACAAGAAGTTGACACCATCAAAGTTGAAAGCATTCTCCCTACCCCTGAAACACCAAAACTTCCGGAAATTATTCCTGAAGAAGCTCCAGCTAAAATTGACGCGATTGACGATCTAATCTCTGAAGAGCCTAAAAAAGAAATTTCTTTACCTGCAGACTCTCTTGATGAGTTAATTGAAAAGGTTGAAACTAACGACAATAAAAAAATTATAATACCTGAAAAACCTTCTGATATTAAGCTTGAAGTAAAAACATATAATGCTACCCCAAATGAAGTTAAGACAGAGGTAAAACAAGAAGCTAAGCATGAAGAGAAAAAGGTTGAAACCGTTGTTGCTAAAGGAACTTGGCAACTCCAAATTATGGCTTCTTCAAACATTGACTCTATTAAAAAAGGCTGGGAAAATTTAAGCAATCAGTATGTTAGCTTAAGAAGTTTACCACACGAGATAGAATCTGCAACAACTGATAACGGTAGCATAATATACCGATTAAAAGCCGGCAATTTTACCTCCAAAGAAAACGCAGAATCATTGTGTAACAAACTAAAAACTCAAGGCCTAAACTGCATAATAAAACAAAAATAAGGACTATTAAAAATGTCTAAGCCTATTTTATCAGCTTTATTATCTGTTAAATCTTTTGATTTAAATGATACTGAAAAATATCTGTTTGAAAAACATAACCCTGCAGGCGTTATACTTCTTAATCGGAATATGTCATCTGTAGAGCAAGTTACAAAATTAATTAAATCTATAAAAGAAGCTATCGGCAGAGATGATGTTATTATTGCTTTAGATGCTGAAGGAGGAAGAGTTAATCCGCTTAATTTGATTAATTTCCCTAAATATGCCTCACAGAACATATTAGGTTTGGCGGATGATAAAAATTTAACAAGTTTGCATGCAAAACTTATAGCTAACAATATGAAAGAAATTGGCGCTAACTTAACTTTTGCACCGGTCCTTGATATTCATTATCCTGACATTACCATTGCTTTGAAAAATCGTTGTTTTAGCAGCGATAAAGAAAAAATTGTTTTTCATGGAAAAGTTTTGTGTAATACATACATAAATGAAGGTATTTGCCCATGTATCAAACACATACCTGGACACGGAAGAGCTGTTAATGATCCTCATGCCGAGCTACCGATTATCGATTATTCATTAAAAGATCTAGAAGATGATTTTTACCCGTTTATGCAACTAAACTCTATGCCCATGGCAATGAGTGCTCATATTTTATTATCTCAAATTGATAACAAAAAGCCCATAACACTTTCCCCAAAAGGAATTAGCGAAATTATACGTGGATTTGTTGGCTTTAACGGCTTACTTATATCTGATGCAATTGATATGCACGCCTTAAAAGGAAACATTGTGGAAAGAGCAACATCTGCTTGGGATGCCGGTTGCGATATGGTTTGTTATTGTTGCGGACACGAAGATGAACTGATTGCACTGTGTAAAAACGGCAGATACATGGAAGACATTTCATTACAAAGGCTTGAAAAAATAAAGCAAATAATAATGCAAAAAAAAGAAACAAATGTTCTTGATAATGAATTAAAAGCATATTATAGTGCTATTAGTAATTTTACTGAAGAACATGTTAATTATAGTGCAGACGTGGTTTTGCAAAATCTTAAAAAAGGAGAAAATTAATGTTTAGCTGGATATTGGTAATTATTATTGTTGTTGCAATTTTTAATGCCGACAAGTTACCTGAATTAAGAAAAGCACTTGAAGCAAAAACCAAAGAAGGTGTTGAAGCCGTTAAAAAAGGACAACAAATGGCTCAAGAAAAAATTGCTCAAGTAAAAGAAAAAGCTAAAAAAGAAAAAGCTAAAGAAGAAGCTAAAGCAGAAGTTGAAGAAACTAAAGAAGAAACAAAAACTGAAGAATAAGAACATTTTCCCCACGTTAAACCGTGGGGTTTTTAATGCTCAAAATACACAAACCAAAACCCGCCTGATTTCTCAAGCGGGTTTTTTATAAGGCTTTACAAATTAAAGAGCAGATGTATCAACTTTAATACCAACACCCATTGTAGAACTTATAGAAACTTTCTTCATATAAGTACCTTTAACTGTTTGTGGTTTAGCTTTGATAATTGTCTCAATAAATGCTTTAGCATTGTCATAAATTTTGTCTTCGCTAAATGAAGCTTTTGCAATACCAGCATGAACAATACCATTCTTTTCAACACGATATTGAACTTCACCAGCTTTTGCTTTTGCAACAGCTGTAGCAACATCAACTGTAACTGTACCGAGTTTTGGGTTTGGCATTAAGCCTTTAGGACCTAAAACGCGAGCAACACGACCAGCCATACCCATCATATCAGGTGTAGCAATGCAACGATCGAAGTCAATTTTGCCAGACAAAATAGAATCAACAAGGTTTTCAGCACCAACGATGTCTGCACCTGCAGCTTTAGCTTCATCAGCTTTTTCGCCTTGAGCAAATACAGCTACGCGAACTTTTTTACCATTTCCGTGAGGAAGTGGGCAAACACCTCTAACCATTTGATCAGCGTGTTTAGGATCAACACCTAAATTGATTGCTAAATCAATTGTTTCATCAAATTTTGCTGTTGCATTTTCTTTAACGATTTTTACAGCGTCTTTTAATGCATAAGCTTGATTTTTATCAAGATTTTTATATGCGTTTACAATTCTTTTTCCTGCCATCGTCTTACTCCACTACCTTAATACCCATAGAAACAGCCTGACCTTTAACCATGTTCATAGCAGCTTCAACTGTAGAACAGTTCAAATCAGGAAGTTTTGTTTGAGCAATTTCTTTTACTTGAGCAAGAGTGATTTGACCGGCAAAAGATTTTCCAGGTTCTTTGGAAGCAGATTTAACACCTGCAGCTTGCTTAATGAAATAAGCAACTGGAGGAAGCTTTGTGATAAAAGTAAAGCTTTTATCTTCATAAGCAGTAATGATAACAGGTACAGGAATACCTGGTTCCATTTTTTGTGTAGCTGCGTTAAATGCTTTGCAGAATTCCATAATATTCAAGCCTTTTTGACCCAAAGCAGGACCAACCGGAGGAGAAGGGTTAGCTTTTCCAGCGGCAATTTGAAGCTTGATTAAACCTAAAATTTTCTTTTTAGACTTAGCCATTTTTCATACCTCTTAGTTAGGTTTCGTGGTTTTGAACATGGCTGTTCTCCCACGAAATAAATTAAAACAAAAAATTCAATCTCTTAAAAATATTTTAAGAGTGGACATATCTATATCATATTTTTTTTAAAAATCAAGAACTTTTCAACTAAATTTTCATGCAAAATATACGCTGTCAATTTAATTTATTTAAAAAATTCACCAAACCCAAAACTAACACTTGAATTATTTGTCAAATTATGATAGTTTTTTGTCATTATATTAAAGTTTCATATTAAACTTTGTTTTTTATAAGATTTCAAAAGGATTGATAAAATGGAAAAACCTACAGTTTTTATTGGCATGCGCACCCATGATTCGGTTTCAACAATTAATAAATCGCTCAAATCTATTTACGACCAAACATACCCAAACATTGAAATTGTTGTTTATGACGACAAATCAAATGATGAAACCGTAAAATATCTTAAAATGTGGCAACAAAAATTCGAAAATCGCGGAATTAAATTACACATTAACGAAAGCGATCAACCAGCAAATGAAGGATGCGGAAAATCAGCAGAACGTTTGAGCAAAATTATTGCTCCTCAAATGTCTGATGACGATATTTATATGGGACTTGACAGTGATGACGTTTTCTTGAGCCCGACCACAGTTTCAGACTGTGTTGAGCAAATGAGCAAAACAAAAGCAAATATTTTGATTGCAGGCTACACCATTCAAGGTGATGAAAGCTTGGTTATAAACGACAAAGGTGGTCTTCCACATAACAAATTAAGCCATAAATTAGCAGCAACCGGAGCTGTTTCAATTCAAGACATGCCTGAAATTGCTTCAACTGCCGACAGTATCGGTTGGACAAAGGTATTAAAAGGTAACATTTTTAAGCGTTACACAAAAATATATCCTGAATGCCCGAAAGAAATGAATGTTTGTGAAGACTTCCCTACCCTCGCAATGCTTTTATTTAAAGATGCAAAAATAACAGGCTTAAAAGACAATGCATACGGCTACTTCAAGCACGCACAAAGCTCCACCGCTCTAATCGTGCAAAAAGAGGCATTTTCTGTTGTTCGTCTCGGATTTATGCAAGTTTTGCAAAATATGCATAAAGATAATAAAGAGCATTTTATTGATAGTGCAGAAGAATATATTAACAGCTTTATTGAGAAAAAATATGCCGTTATCGGCAACATTGTTGATAAAAAAGCTAAAGAAGGCTATTTAATCGGTTATACCAGAAAAGATTTTGAACATGACTTCAAAGAAAAGATTGATTGTTCAAACCTTAATTTAAGCAGATTTTTAGAGCCATCCCCAATTGTTCAAAGTGTAGCTTCAAAACAAGGCAGAAAGGAATAATCCAACTTTTTTAGTTTTATTTGTAAAAAATTGACGCAGCATAACAAATTACACACGTTATGCTGCATTTTTTGGTTACACATAACTTATGGCTTTTAAGCATAAATACATTGACATAAGCAAATATTATGCTATCGTCTGTGCACTTAGATAAATAATGTAAGGAAAAACATCTTTGATGCTTTTACACGAAGCATTAAGGCATAACTTCACACATAAATTACCTTATAGTCCTGAGGTACTTAATAATTTTAAGGCTATCAATTATCTTTTAAGCCATAAAAATATTGACTTATCTATTCCTGATTATACTGGGGCTCAGTATATACACTATATTAACAATAACCTTGAAACCCATTCTTCACATGGTGGGAAAAGGGTTCACCCTGGAGAATTAGCCTTAAAAGAATTAGTTAAAAAGAAAATGGCTGAGCAAGAAAAAACAAACACACAAAATAAAACTTTGCATTATATGAATTATGTAAAAAAAGATGTACAGAATATATAATTGCATAATTTTAATATAAGATATTATACGTACTTGCTGTACATATGGCAACTACGTATTTTATTTTCCTATATTTAATGATATAGAAACAATGTAATTTTAATGTAAAAATTAATTAATAATATTTTTTCAATTTATTGTAATTTTTCTATTGACAAGTAAAAAATCATATTATATAAGTACCCTCGTTGCGATGCCGACATAGCTCAGTTGGTAGAGCTACTGATTTGTAATCAGTGGGTCGGGAGTTCGAGTCTCTCTGTCGGCACCATTCTTTATTTAAGCCCCTCTAATGGGGTCTTTTTTTTGCCCTTTTTTTAAGCCAGTTTTAACCAACACGAAAGACCTACACGTCACTTAAGACGTAAACGCTTATAAACAAGAACGAGTCTCTTAAGTCGGCACCAGTTTTCAATGGTTTCATAAATTTTTGAAGCCCGTTAATTTTTAGTGCTACACCGATGCCACCTTCCCCTTACTTTTTTATAAAAAATCATAGAGAATCCTATCTAAAATTTTTCAAAAATCAGATGTAAAATTCATTTGATTTTTTACAATGAAAAGGTTATTATCGTTTCACATGTAAAATTATGATGTCAAATAAATTAAATATTATAAATTATGAATCATTATGTTGATAATTTGCTCGATGCAAATAAAGAGAGAAAATGTTATAAAACAATAGTAGCAGAAGTGCTTATACATTATACTGTATATAGATTGCAATTAATGTATTTTAACAATAAAGCACATGCAAAAGAAATCGTAAACGGATATCCTAATAAAGATGCGTTTCCTTTCAAATCTTCTGTTGGTTTAAGAGACTTAGTGTATTTGGTTTTTCTTTTAACAATAAAAGATAAAGACAATTTAGGCATATTTTCTTTAAGTAACCGATTGATATTTCGCAACAAATACCAGTTTATTGAAACATGTTATGATAGCAATCCAATTGTTTCAATACTTTGTGAAATTTCATCTAATGAAAGATGGATGCAATCTACTCACAAAGATATGATTGAGGGGGCTTTATGTTCAATACAAATGCAAAAATATTTACCGATTATAGATGATGCGCTGTCTTTAATACATCAAAATGCTATTGTTTTTTTAGCAAATGATGGAACATACAAAGAAATAATGAGAGCTATTTATACATCTAAAAATATTGAGATTTTTATTTACAATTCAAAATCCCATTATGAAGATGTAGATTGCCACATTGAATACTTGATAAAAGCCAGAAATCAACTACATGAGTTATTTAAAAAAATTCAGTAACCAAAATTAGAAAAGCTTTCAGATATTTTCTGAAAGCTTTATTTGTATCATAAAGCCCTCTAACGGGGTCTTTTTTTTTGCCTTGATGTATAGGCGTTTTTAAGTCTGCCCGTCATTTAGTCCGTCAGTTATCCCGCACAAGACAAGCTATTACCATTACTCTTCCAATATTTTTTAAATTTTCACCCGAACGAATCTTAAATACAACCCATACTTTTACCCGAATGTATCTGCTTGATGTTGGAGCTAATCCTTATCAAGTAGATATCTTTGGCTTAAACTCCTTTGATTATGCTAAAAGAAACAAAAACCCCATAGCAGGCTTACTTATATATAATACATTAAAATAAAGGACTAAAATCATCAGTCCTTTATTGTTATAGCTTGGAGCTATAACATCTTTAATTTATTTAGGGTTGTCTCTGATTCTTCGTTATATCTATCTTCAATTAGTTCTGAATTATAAATGTTTATTAGTTCAAGATTCCATAAAATTTGAATAAATCGTTGTTCGGGATTATTTTCTATATATTTTGATAATATTTCTAAAATTTTTTTATTTGCTTCATATCTTGTCATAGTATATGCTCCTGTTGTTTTGCTAATTATGATATTAGTACAAGCCTATGACATTATTTGTCGTAATGTTGTTTTATTATTAAAATTGATATAAATTAGGAGTAAAATTGATGAAAAAGCATATAAAGAAGAAAAAACATCAAAGCTTAAAACCATTTGATGTTGGTGCTTATGAATTGCATAATAATGCTTTATATCGGCATAAAGTAATTCCAAATAAAAAGAAAGCTTTAAGCTTAAAACGAAAAAAGGTTGATATCAGAGAATATCAACCTTTTTTATATATGAGTTAATTACGATCATTGTTTGACTTTATTTCAAGCAAAAGATACGATTTTATCGTATTGTTGTTTATTGCATTTGTTTTCCATTTGCATTCATAATTATTCTTAAGTAATATAGGATCATAGCGAGTTGTCCAATGTGGTTTTTCTGCATTACAATTACTTTCAGGGGTATTCCATTTTAGTTTACCTTTTTTTAACTCACTATCTTCATGAATTCTAAACTCTTCATCAAGAGTATCTTTTTTAGAATTGGGTTGTGAAAAATAGGTAGAATCATTTGTTAAAAAGATTGCATAATTATTTCCCTTATTTTCCATATTTTCTAAACGTT
Organism: Alphaproteobacteria bacterium; assembly: GCA_045611785.1. Lineage (GTDB taxonomy): Bacteria > Pseudomonadota > Alphaproteobacteria > RF32 > CAG-239 > JAFTYO01. The sequence goes on along the minus strand of JAZKXV010000004.1, from coordinate 190 downwards.
CAATATCTTTACAGAAAAGATACCGTCCAATATCTTGAGCTGCTTGATTTTTTAGAGTAAACTCATTTTCATGTCTTTTAATTTTAGCTTTTTTGGTTTTATATTTTAACTCAATAAAATGTTCTTTCTTATCATACGATACATATATATCTATGTATATATTTTCTTCTTTTTTATTATCTTTTTTTTG
>JAZKXV010000003.1:0-19612 GCA_045611785.1 Alphaproteobacteria bacterium | reverse complement strand
CTGAGTGTGATATTCCCCTTTGAGCGTCTGTTTTGTATTGACAAATAGTTCTAAAAGTGTTATAAGTGATTTGGAAGAATGTGTCTTTTGAACTATATTATAATTTATTTGATATCCCTCTTGACATTTGTGTAATAATATGATAATAATGCTATGAATTTATCTTTTGTTGAGTTTCAAAAGAGTTTTCTTCTTTTGTTCCTTTTGTAATATAAGAACAACGAGAAAAAGCACCTAGATTTTAGGTGCTTTTCTTGTTATAATTTATTTTGTTAGTAATTAGTTTGGATTGCTATTTCCTGACCATGACCAAAAGAAAGAACCCGGTTGCAATGATCCGGGTTCTTTTCTTTATACTAGTTCAATGTCATAAGTGGTAGATAGTAAATATAGAATTTTGAATAATTGTTCTGGCGTACCTTCTAGGTGTGGCTTGTCTTTTTTAAAGATAAACTCTAAATCAAACTTGGATTCGATTTCCTGCTGTAACTCATCTGTTAGGTCCTTAAATACTAAGTTGCTTGGTGTAATGTTGATGGTTAGCATCCTGACCACTCCTTTATATAGTTGTATCCTACCTATTATTATTTTACCACTATAATAATTTTAATAAACTTATCTATGTAACTTTATTACTAAATTATTAAAATGTCTTAAAATTGATTTTCAATTGAATTTTAATATACTAGCATGAACAACTCTTTTATTCTTGGGTCATTTATAATTTTTTGTTCTATGTTTAAAAATATTTCTCGTAATTCTTTCATATCATGTGCATATGTATTTACACCCTGATTTCCGGTCTTTTTAAATGTATGACTTACTTTCTCACTTGTTTCTGCACTTGATTCTCCTGAATTTGAACTCTCGCTTGTTGCTCTGCTTTCATCTATTGTTTCTCCTGTTGATTGGTTGCCATCTCTATTCCAGTTTACCTCATCCGCATATGTCAATGTGTCGATTTCTTCTGCTGGCACTTCTAATTGGCTTTGTGGCGTTTTTGAATGTACATTCTTAGTATTATTTGTTGTTTGTGCATTTGAGTTCATTTTTGAATTTGAACTTGTTTCTCCGCTTGATGTTCCACTTGATGAACCTGATGAACTTCCTTCTCTTTCTTCCTCGAATGTTTCTATTATATCAACATTTCCAAAAGGGTCTTCGATTGCATTCATAATGTCCTCTGATTTGAAAAGTTGATAATAATAAGGCATGATTTCGTTCATAGCCATCTCTAACTCATCTAAGAACCTTCCGACTGTTTCAAAACCTATTTCTCTGTACTTGTAATGATTCAAAAGTTTAGTGTTTAGTTGTTCCCTTGTTGGAATGATCGAGTAGTTTTGCGGATTGGCTGGTACATACATTGGATAGGTTGATAATGCTTTATCAATTAGGGGCTTTACATTTGCATCATCTAGTAATGTTTTTAATACTACTGTATATCTTGCTATCATATTATGCCCCCCTTTCTTCTTTTCCAGAACCCTCTGAATCGTTCGGATGGTTCTGATTGCCTTCTGATTCTTCCATAAATTCGATTTCAGGCTTTCTAAGTTCAACTGATATATTTGTTCCAAACATTTCATTGATAAGCTCACAAGCTCTCTCACGGGCTCGTAACATTACTTGAGCACTCATTTCTATTTGTTCGTTGTTTGCTTGTACCTCATCATCAACAAGCCTTTCTCTTTTATCCATGTTTGCATTGTTAATGCCCAATGTTGTCATTGCCTCGTTCCATATAGCGTGTTTTTGTATTTGTAGTTTATCAAATACAATTGGGGCATCTGCTTTTAATACATCGAATTTATCAAGTTCAAGGGCTTTGTCTCCAAATATCAATGGTTCATATCCATCCCATTGTTTATATACTTGTTTCAATGATAATTTTTGTTTATCGCTGCACTTAATCAATACAGGTGTTTTCATGGCTTGTATATTGATATCGATTGTCCTTGATATTTCTGCTAGTCTCCAGCTGTACATTTGAATTGTTGGATATGTTGGTTTTGAAATGTCATTGTTTTTAATCAATATACAGTTCACATTATTTTCTAATGTTGGACCGATATAATTCGTTGCGATTGGTCTTATTATAGTTGGCTCATCATATACATTGCTTTTGCCATTGTCTCCGCATTTTGCAACCATAAGCCCTTTATATTTATCTCTGAAAAATACGCATTTGCCTTCTTCATATAAAAACCTTTCAATCCATTCCTCATTGATTCCATTCGGTAAGTTGTTCCACTTGAAAACACTTCTAGCCATTAGCATCAATTCATCATAATAAAATGTATATGTATAATCGTTAATCAATTCACTAAGGGTGCTCATTTTTCTTACTGTAAAATTTCCCATTTTCTCCCTCCTAATCTGTTATTGCTCTATCTGTTATTGCAATTTCATTTGTTAATGAATAATCTTGTATTTCGGTTGCACTTCTCCAATAAGTGATTCCCTTGTTATAGCAATCTTTTATTTTTTGGATATCCTTATTTGGAATTGCCCCATCAATATTTACATCAATTGTTTTGGTGTACCAAAAACGACTTCTATGGGCTTTATTTGGTACTTTGACTCTATTTACCTTATAACCGAACATATGGAAATATTGGTCGATTATACGAGCCATTTCTGATTTTATACACCTGTTGTACATTGTCATTTTTAAGTTATTAATTCCATACATGACATCGCCACTATTTATATTACCTTCTGCCTGTGGTGGTGCCATTAACTGTTTGCGTATTTCTCCTAATGTTTGGGCTATCCCTAACCCTCCACTTGCTATACTGCCGGCACCTGCCAACGCTCCTCCTCCTGTTGCCATCATTCCAATTCCTCCTGCCATTTGCAATGTGCTTTGTGCTATTGAAATTGGGATATTAACTGCATTTTGAGTTAGCCAATTCAAATATACATCCGTGTTCCAATTACAGATTGGGAATTTTGCACCGTTTATTCCTTCTTCATAATTTTTCTCAATCCCTTTATAATTTTTTGGAACTAGTTTTGTTGAACAACCTGGACATAGTACACCATGCAATGCAAATTCCATTTTGTTATTCTCCAAAAAGTCCTCATATCTATATACACAACAAGAACCTGCATTATTAGATATCATCAAAAAATTGTACGGATACGCAAAAAGTTTGTTGTTCATTGGTTGGTATCCATCTATATGATCATATGGTTTACTATACTCCAGATCCCTACTAGCCGAATCATACATCCCATTTTTTAATTCTCCGTTTTCATCGATTAAATGTTCTACAATAAATCTAGGTGCTAAGAAAACTGAAAAAACTGCATCCGCCGCCCCTTCTTTTTTCGCTAAATTTAGTAAAAATTCATTTACTGCTGGATAATTTCTATCCATAAAAGCCATATACTTCAAGCCACTATAACACCCGCCATACATTCCGCCTGTTACTTTTTCTTCTCCATCGTGTGTAGTAGCAACAATAATGAAATAATCACTAAGATTAATTACTTCTGGATTTTCGCTTGTTTCCGTTCCATATGGAATTTCCTCGCAAGACAGGTTCGTATATTCGCCTGTTTCCAATCCTTCCTCTATGGTGTGTTTTCCGATTGTATCATCTGATACATGTTCCCTTTCAACAAAAGAGGATTTGACCCTGAAATCAAATAGCCATGTTTGAATAACATCTGTTTCAATTTCTATTTCAACAATTCCATCTGATACATATTTGATATCAGTTATGAATGCATAGAACCATTTATCTGTATAATAACTATTTTTATACATGATGTAATTTACACCTGAATTGATTAAATCATCATACTCTGATACAAGTCCATTACTGTCTACTGTTGGCAATCGTACCGGGATATCTTTTCTTTGATATGAGAAATTGTGATATGTCCTAACCATTCGGCTTTGGAAATATTCTTCTTGTTTTTCTTTACTTGTGAAATACAAGGTATTTTTATAATCATTCTCCAACGGCACATTCAATAAATATGCCGTTGTCATGTTCACATTTGCCATTTATAACCTCCTGTTAGTCTAAATCAAATTCAACTGTGAATGCCACGGATTTTATCCAGCCTGATTCCCAGTTTGAAATAGCAAGTCGATTATCTCCCCATTTTGAAACGTTCCCCAATCCATGTATTGCATCTGTGTTGTTATATAATGAGTTCATTGGGATAAATGCCTCGCCATTTACGTTTTTAATTCCACTCATTTTTGATGTATCTATTACAACTGTTTTGCAGCACGTTTCTGGAAAATTGATTTTGATGCTCGCATATAGTTTACCTTCATCAATTCTTATAATTGAACCTGCACCCAGTTCTATTTTATCTGCTAATGAATTTCCGTTTTCATCTTTGCATAATGATTTTATTGTACTGTTATATAAAATAGTTGGGTCTTCTGGTGTTCCATCAAAATAACGTATTTTTAACTTACAAGGCGAACCAATATAGAATTTAATATTATCTGTTGCCATGTTTGTCATTCGGATCAATACATTTCCGATAATCGGTTCATATTTATTTATTAGGTACATGTTACAATCTCTATATAAAACATTGTTATTGATAACTTGAAAATTGTTCATGATTGCATTTATAAAGTCTTGTTCGAAATATGTTGCATATTGATAGGTATCTGATACGCAATTATCAAATACTAACCCTGTACCTGATTTTACATGGATGAACTTACTTCCATCCAATGTACCATCTACTTTGTTTTTATTAGATAGCCATAATTGAGTATCTTTAATAACTGTATTTTGTGCATTGATAACAATTCCAGTGAATCCGCCTTTTCCATGCAATCTTGATATTTGCTTATCTGATATATTGATAGCAATGCTTACTGTGTTTTTGTCTGCCCTATCATTTGAATATACGATATTATCAACGTATAGAACCTGATTTACTGTGATTGCTGTTTCATGCCAATCTATACATTCTAGGTTTTCAACAATAACTGCTGGCGATTCTGCGATTAGGTTTGTATCATGTAATTTTGCATTTTTAAATACATTGATATCTGTACCTCCATAATTCCAAGCGTGTTTTTCGTTTGTTACTGTAATTTTATTTGCATTTGACTTGATTGTTCCGCCATTGAAATCCACATTACATGTATTGAATGTTAAGTCTTCACTAATCACATATATTCCACCCCTACTTGATAGAGTGAAATTGTTTTCAGTACAATATTTGATGGCGGTTTTGAATATTTCTGTATTATCGAAAAATCCATCCCCTTTTGCCCCAAATACTTCTATGTTGATTTTATTTTCATTCATTAGTTGCATGACAACATCTGCAATAATTTTCTCTAAGTCTCCGCTTTCCTCCATATTAGCTAATAAGCAACGGATTGAATTTGATAGATTATCTTTTATGTATTTACATAGTTCTGCTATTTTTCCGGTCATGACATAATAGCTTTTTTTCTGTTGATGTTTCTAACTCTTTTAGTCTGCTTTTTATTTGTAATAATAATATTTTTATATCATTTGGAGATGATGGCATTCCACCATCTCCACATAAATTTTCACAAAAACTCATTTTTTATCTCCTTTTCTATTCAAAATAAAAATAGTCTAAACTTACATCCATATCTTCTGTATTACTTCCTGAATACATGATGCAACTTGGATTATCTTTGAAACTATTTCTAACAGTTGTTAGGTCTATTTCATATGTTTTATATTTCCCCGTTCCTACTAATTCCGTTTCTAGTCCTGCGGAATATGATGGGGTATATATTTTTAGTTTATATGTTTTTCCGTTTTCTATTTTTGCTCTTATATTTAATTTAGAACCGCTTATTGAACTATTGCAAAAAATTCCTGTGGCTGTTGCTATCGGTTTTACTGCCAACATACTGTCATTTATTACATCTGCATCATAATATAAAAATCTTCTTGAATCGTTGTCTGCATTTCTTGTAAAATCACAAAAAGCATTAAAACAATTATTCATTAAACTTCTCATTAAGTTTCTAGTAGTTCTTAAAATTGCTCTATTTATTATTGTTGGAAAATATTTTACATTAAAAATACAACTATAAGGAGATGTGTTTGAAATATTATTCAAACAGAATAGTGATGATGCTTTTACGGTATTTTCTTCTGTTTCTTGTAATAATATATTTAATGTCTTTTTCATGCCTTGTATTATTATATTGTCCACTTGTGAACGGAACTCTGCATATTTACTTGTATTAGTAATGTTATAAATAGTATCGTAAATATATTGGATTCCATTTTGTTTTATATACCTATATGCTATATTGTTTAAAATTATATTGTTAACAACTAGAGCACAATCTCCATTGATATCAAATAGACTTAAATGTTTTACTGAATTTGCATCAAATTCTCCATCATTTAATTCATGTTGTGTACAGTTTTCTAAATTACAGGTAAATGGTTCAAAATGGAAATTATTAATTACACTATCAATTAAGTTGCATCCTACTTGCGTTTTTATAATATTTCCGTTTATTGCCTCAACATTTAATTCTAATATCTCAATATTTGAAATATTTGCATCTGCGTTTAATGATGTATCTATCGGTCTAAAATCGATTAAGCAATCATTGATATTAGAACAATTACTGATTAATAATTTATCGAATCTCATTTCCCAGCTAGATGTAAACGATAATACCTTGCCGATAATATGGTTAAATGCTAGATTTTCGAAAATTCCGAATCCTGCATAATATAAATTCAATGCGGTATCTATATTTTTTGTATTAGTATCTGGAACTCTGAAATTATTTCCATTTTCATAATACACAAAATCTCCAGATGAGAATGTAATATTTTTAATAGAAAAATTGTTAACCATTTGGCTTGAACTTCCTACTTTAAAAATATAACTTTGATTATCTTCATAACTACATATTGTTGTTCCTCCAGATGCGTATGATTGCCATGATGGATTGTCACCCTCTATACTAAATCCATATTGATTCAATATTTCAAGTGCTGAACAATACCAAACTCCAGATGGTATATATAAAGTAACTCGATTTTGTTTTGTAGTTAATAAATTTAAGTATTTTTGTATATATGGTTTTATGTCATATTTTGCGTTTGTTTTATCCTGATTTTTTGCTCCTAATTGTTTGATATTAATTCTATTGTTTTCAATAATTAATTCCGCAACTAATGTATCTCCGATAAAATGTATTACTCCATTTTCCTCATCTGTTACTATTTTAGTTCTTATTTTATAGGTTGCTCCTCCACCATCATTTGCCTCGTAATAACCAATAGTTTTTACAATATCACCTGAAACTAAATTACTATCTGCTTTCATTTCTTCTAATGTATTATAAGAATAATATCGTGGGGCATTTTCTAAAGTTGTTATTTGAATAGATAATTGGTTATATTCATTTTCTAAATTTATAACTCTACCACCTAAACCATCAAAAGCATCTACTATTGCATTTTCAAGTTCTCCCGATTCTTTCATTTGGTTAATTACATCTTTTACGCCTTCTTCTAAGTTTTCTTTTATATACATAATTCCTTCTTGTATTTCTTGGTCTTGTAATTTTAATTTTTCATCTAGCATAGCAATATAATCATGTGCGATTTTTGTTATTTCTGCCTTAAAACATTCTTGGTCTGCATCTAGATCATTACAATAATTTTTAATAGTTGTGTTTACTTCATCTGCAAATTTGTTGTAATCCTCTATCAATGATTGCATTGCCCCATATAGTCTGGCGGTTTGTTCTAATGTATCTTTTGATTCTGTATCATAGAATGCTGGATATTTATTAGTCAAACACCATTTTGGCAACATTGGTATTCTTTGAATCATATTTTTTTACCTTCCTTTCTAAAATAAAAATAAGGCGGTGGATTATTCCACCACCTATACTTAAGCGACTGTGATTACGATATTTCCTGTTACTTCTGTTATTTTTACTGTGTTTGTACTAGCATCATATACTGTTGATGTGCAATCTATATCTGCAACCTTAACTGTTACTGTATCTCCACTTGCTAACCCTCTAAGAGTTGTTGTATATGCACTTCCTTCTAATACTGTGTTTCTTCTATTTGATGATGTAACCCCATCTTTTAATGTTCTTGTTACTGTAAATTCTTCAACTGTTGAATCTGTATCGCTATCTCCAGCAACTACGAATACAACACCATTTACTAATATTGAATATGCTAGTGTTTGCCATACATGTAAATAGTAGTTGTTGTATAATCCCTCTGGGTTTTGGAAACTTGTAAAGAAAATATTATCATCGTAAATTTGGAAGAATGCCTCATCTACTAATGCCCCTCTGATTGCTGGGTCTGGGAATGCATCTATTACGATTTTTCTTGTATCGTTAAATTCGGCAACGCTCATATTAAAGATTTTTGCTAATACATCAACTGATAATGATATATCTGTTGCATTGTCTAATATTAGAACTTGCTCTTTCTTTCTTGAGAATGTGATTAGCTCATTTGTATCTTTTGTTTGTGCTTTTAAGTAGTTGTTATTTCTCGCATTTGGGAATACCATGTCTCCAGAAATTGTTTTAACAGTTTTGATGAATTTTTCTCCATTTGCTTGTGATTCTTCTGGGTCTGATACTGGAATTACTTTTAATGCGTTGTTGTCGTATGCTTGTTTTATTAATTGTTTTGTTAGGATAAATTCATCTAGTTCTGCACTATTGTATAGTGATTGTATGATATTTTGGATGTATGATTCTAATGCTTCATAACTTCTAAATGCTTTTTGTAATGACATTTGGTTTACTGTGATTTTGTATCTATCTTGTCTATTCATTCTATGGTATAGAGTTTTTGTATCTGGTAATTCTCTATTTAATAATTCTTTTCCTGTTGGGTCGTATTGTTTAGCTTTTAGGAAATTGTTATAAATTTCTTGTACTGTATCTCCTAATGGTTTTTTACCTTTTTTCAATGATTTTAATGGGTTTTCAAAAATCTTTGTATGTAGATAGCTTTTGATAACCATGTTCAATAATGTTGACATGAACTCATTAGCTACTGCATAGTTATTGCCATCTGTCATGGCTACTTGTATGTCCTCAATGTTTGTTTGTGTTGCAACCGGTATTCTTGTTTGATATTCTGCGGATGCATTTGAACGAATTGTGTTTAAAATTTTAACTAAATTCATTATTTAATCTCTCCTTTTTCATCGAATAAGTCTTCGAATTTTAATTTTTCATCTTCTGCGTTTCCTTGGTTTCCTTCTTCTCCTTGTCCTTCCTCTTTGTCGCTGCTAACTCGCATAAATAATTTTCTGTTTTCTACTAATAGGGTTTCGTTGTATTCTTTTACTTGTCCATTTTCTGTTTTCAATGTTTCATTTTCATCAAATATACTTGATGCATCATCATTTAATTCTGTTAGCAATGTTCTTCTTTGTACTTCATCTTCTGTTGTTCCAATTTCTTTGATTTTATTTAAAAATGTCTCTTTGTCCATGTTTGCATTCTTCTCCTTCTATTCATAATTACAAAATTATATTTTTTCTTTTTCTTTGTTGTTGTTGGTGTTGGGTCTGGGTCTGGGTCTGGTGTTTCCCCTCCGCCACTTGTTTTAAGTCTTAAGACTGTTGTCCATGGATAATTGTAATAGGTTCTAACGGAAATTTCGTTTGTTGTTTGGTCGCCTGTTGTTCCGCCTGTTACTTCTCCATTTTCGTTAATATGAGCCCCTACAATGTTTCCATCTCCAATATACATTTCTGTATGTCCATCAACCCACAAAACATCCCCAGCTACTAATCCACTTCCTGTTGATAATGTAATTTGGGATGTTACATTTTCAAACCCACTATTCAAAAATACATCTACCATGTTGCCTGTGTACGATGCCCCATTTGTTTTAACCGGGCATCCCGCATTTTCAAAAGCCTGTATCAAAAGAGATGAACAATCATAATCTGGGCCCCATCTGTTTGTTTGGTCGTATCCATGCGAATCATCGTTTGCAATAGCAACCGCCCATGCGATAGCATCCTCAATTATTTTTTCATTCTCTCCAGATCCCGATGAACTTTCGGTTAAATTATCAAACCAATATCTTGCGTATTCTTGTCTTTCTGCTAATGCCGATACTCCAGCTCTTTCATAGTTTTCTAAAAATACTGTGGTTAAATAGGTTACATCCTCTGTACTTTTTGTAAATTCTCGAAAACTTAAAGGGTATGCATCTTTGGTTATCCATTGTTCTCCGTTTTCTAGTTCATAAAGGATTCGTTTTAAATTTGAATCCATTTCGCTATAAGCAAGACCATTACTTTCACACCATGCTATATAATTACTCGCTGGTGTCCATTGAACTAGTCCAAAACCTAAACTTGTATTTCCTTCATCTAGGTTTTGCCATATACCCGGATTGATAGTTGATTCCCTCTGCATATTGCCGAGCATTCCGCATATTGCGTTTTTGGTCCATCCCTCTTTTGTGAGATAGTCCAAAATATATTGTGCATTGTCTGTCATTTGAGACAAACTCAAATATGAATTACTACTATGTACTGCCATAAGCTACCTACTTATAAATCTTTAACACTTGCCCCACAACTATTTTGTTAAGGTCTGCGATTCCATTATCACTAGCTATCTTTTGATAGGTTGTTCCATATCGTTTAGCGATTGCCGATAGTGTATCGCCTTTTTTTACTGTGTATGTTGTTTGTCGGTTTTGACCGTTAACGTGCATGTTTTTATCATTCATGAGCGTTATTTTCAACACTTGCCCCACAACTATTTTGTTAGGGTCTGCGATTCCATTATCACTAGCTATTTTTTGATAGGTTGTTCCATATCGTTTAGCGATTGCCGATAGTGTATCGCCTTTTTTAACTGTGTATTCTGTCAACTTATCCGCCAAGTTTTCCACACTTTCCACAATTTCCACATCATATTGTGTTAAGTTATTTGATTTGATAATACTCATAATTGTATTTATGTATTTTGGGTCTGTTGCATATCCTCCATTTTTAATAGCGGTTATGCATTCCTCTGGGCTTTTTCTATTGATAGCCCCTTTGTATCGTTCAAGTCCTGTGATAAGTTCAAAATAATCACTAATGCTTTCTTCTAAACTATCATAAGCCCTGAAACATGCGGATATGTCCGTATAGGTTGCCCCATCGTAACATTCCTTAGTTTTTGCGTTATAGACTTTTCCTCGCCATGATGAGCCCGCCTTGATTCCAAAAACCGCATTGGCTTTCATCATGATCGTTGCTTGCCCCCAGGCACTTTCACAAATTGCCTGTGCTATAACTACGCTCGAAAAGAGTGGGTTTCCCCTCTTCTTATTTTCAGATTGTACAATCGGAGCAATCTTACATATGAACTCACTTTTTTTAGTCATTTTGGGATTTCTCCTTTCGATTCTCTTACTTGTAACAATGCATTTTTCAATCCTTCTGGGATTGGTAATCCTGTTGCACTCGCATTCTCTAATATAGACAATCCCTCATTTACTGCGAAAAACATTACTGCAATTTCTCGCATTGCTGGGATTCCTATTTTTTCACAACAAACCGCAACGGCTACAATTACTAGAATAAAGATTTTCTTAATAATTCCATTTAACCCGGTTCGGCTTGATAATTCTTTTTTATATATCGCTTTTAATATTCCAGTAAAATAATCAAGGCACATTAGCGTTAACAATGCGATGATAAAATTATCCCATCCGCCGAGCAAGTACACCGCAACACCGCCCAAAATTCCGGCTATATTGCTTAATGCATTGCAATATTTTCCGACATTATCGGTAATGTTGTTAATAAAATTGTCCACTTTACTCACCTACCTTTTTTTACTATTTTATTTGAAAATTTATTATTTTGCAATAGTTTTTAGTAAAATATTTCAAAAAAGTATTGACAATATGTAGGACATATGATATAATATATTTAACATTAGGAAGTAAATACCAATTTAAGAAAAAGAAGGGAATGATTAAAATGAAGGAATTAAAAGAAAAAATATTAAATTCAACTATACAAGAAGTATCAAGAATATTTACTCAATTAAAAAATGATGGCTATAACTTAGAGGAAATACATAAATTAATATTTGGCTAGGGGGTATAAGAAAATGGCAAAAAAAGCTAGTATAAATCAATCAAAATACGATAATGAACATATTATGAAAATTTCTTTAAAATTACATAAACAAAACGACAAGGACATCATTGATGCTATCAATTTAAGGAATAAACAAGGTTCTATAAAAGAACTTTTACGAATAGCAATAGAAAAATAAAAGAGTGTAGCATATACACTCTTTTTTTGATATATAAAAAGGATGGATTTTTTAATAGCCCACCTCAGACTAAATCCACCCTTGATTGTGCTTTCATGGAAAACATGTTAACATCCATATTATACCAATATACCAAATAATTGTCAATAGTATGTTACTAATTTCACAAATAATTTTATAATATCATAGCGGTTTTGATAACCTCGTATGTGATATTTTTTATATTGATATCCTCAAAATAGACATTCCCCAATTTATAGTTTTCTATAAATGTTTTGAAATGGCTTGATTTTGATAGATTTTTCAAAAACATTGTATTGGGTTCATGGTCTTTCATTGTGATTGAAAATATCAATCTATATGATGGGTCTATTGATTTTGACACCCACATTTTCCCGGCAATAAAATCAACCCACACCCCAAAAGAATCGCCCTTGTATTTGAATGTGAAATAATATCGAGCATCTGGGGATTTCTTTTCAATGAATGTTTTATCATCCAATAAGAATTGGTTATTGATAGAATAATCTCCGTATGCTGTACCATCTATAATTTGCCCGAACCTTGTTTTTCTTTTTGCTTCAATGAATCCCTCGCCTGCGGTCAATTCGATTAAGATTTCTCCATTTTTCCAAATCAACTTTCCGTTCTTGTCTAGCTTTGTTGGTTGCTTAACATTGAAATATAGGAAATATGGATTGGTCCATGTAATCGCATTTGCCATGAAAAATACTGTTACATCGCAATGGTTCGAACCCGGTCTTGCAATTGTTTCATATAGGTTTAGGAATGACCCCACCTCATCTGGCAAATATTTATAATGCCCCTTTTCAATCAAGAACTCATCAAAACAAATTTTATTTACAAACGGATAAGAAACGGATTTCTCTATTTTTGCGGTTGATAGCACAATACAGAACCCTGCAACTTTATCATCTATCAAAAATTCATTTCCTCGAACGCTCAACTTATGGTCTGGAAATAGGAATCGGATATCATCCCAAAATGTTTTGGTTGATTTCTTTGTTTCTTTTGCGTATCTTCTCACATAAACAAATTGACCCTCACATTTTAGGAAATCTTCAATAGCCCATTTCTTGAACCAAAATGTCTTACCCGCACCTCTCGAACCCACGCAAAAATTGAATAAACAATTATGGGTCAATGTGCGTTTTCCATCATAAAATATACTTGAATCCACTTTTTCTTGTGGTTTTTCTTTTTGTATTTCTTTTACTTCTTTCACTTCTTCCATAATGATCTAAACTCCATCAATCTATTTTTGGGATATGTTTTTCCCCTCTATCGTGCAAATAGCATTCTCGAATTGTCTCTAAATTTTTTATGTATTTCTTTTGTTCTTCTCTTACATACTCAAAACTTTTGATTGCATCTTCCAATTCCTTTTTTTCAATTTGCAGCTGGGTATTTTTTGCGACCAAATTCGAATAACATACCTCGCAATAATCCCCTGTGCCTGTACCTCCACAATGTAAGCAATCTTTTTTATTGACTTGAACTAGGCACATTGTAAAAACACCTAGCATTGCCCCTATACATAATCCGTAACCCGTACTAATAACATTATTTTCCCTCCTCTATAATTTCAATACTTTTTATATGATATGTACCGCAACTATTCCATGGAATATATCCGCCATCATGACCATAATATATTTTAACTGTTTTTCCTATTGCATTTTTTAATTGCTCGGCTAATTCTGTTTCATAATCATATATACCATATACTGTTTCATCGCTTTGATTTGTATATCCACTAGATTTTAAATACACTTCATATCTTCTAAAATATACACCCTCTAAATCTACTGCTGTAATTACTCCTTGATGTATTCCTTCTGTTTTTGGATAGTTTATAAATCCATGGCACACCCCAAAAACTAATATTCCTATTGCAATTACCAAACAAATTGCCCTTGAAATATTGTATATTGTGTCATAATCGCTAAATGTGGTCATTGCCATTACCCATAAAACCAAACTAGCTATAAATAAAATTATCATTAATCCGCATTAATAACATTTCTTTTTCCCCCTTTTTTATAATATGGTTTTTTATTATATCTTGGTCTTTCTGTATTGTGATATGCTTTTATCAATTCATTTATTGTTTGTGCTCTTAATAATTGTTTTTCTTGACTATCATAATAGAACCCTTTAAACATATTCATTATTTCATCTTTTATTTTGCCTTTTACTTCTTTCATTCTTCTTCCTCCAATAATTCTTGTAAAACTTTAATTATACATTGTGCTATTTCATAATCAAATTGTTTTTTAGCTTGATAAAAAGTCATTTTTTCATAACTTTCTCCCATTACTGATAATTCAACATTTGAATATTCGATTTTTTTTAGTTCTTCTATTTTATCCCTCACTTTTGATTTTAGGATATATTCATTTGAGTTGATAGGTTTAGAAAGTTGTTTTGCTACTGCTAGATATTCTCCTGCACATCTTAATTTATCTTTTGTTTCTAGCTCTATATATCCTTTTATTAGGTTTTCTAGAGATATACTTTCATATTTTCCAACCAACACTCTTCCCATTTTATTAACGCTATTTATTATAAATTCTTCTAATATCTTTATATCTTCTTCCATACACCCTCCTATTTACTCACTTTTTGCATATACTTTACTATTTCACTACAAAATTTATATCGATCATAATGATATAAAAATTTAAAATACATTCTTGTTACTATATCCATCCTAATTCCTCACATTTCTTATTTATTGCTTTTAATGTTCGCATATCAACCTGTGCTGGTTCAATCCCCCAACAACATTCAACTACTTTTTCTTTACACCAAAAATATATACATATATCAATTTCATTATTTATATAACAGAAATCTCCGATTTTCTTCAAAACTTCTTTTTTTATATTCTAATCTATCGAACATCTCATCTGCGGTTTTTTCCTCATAGTAGCAACCATTACAACCGCCTTTTTTCCTTCTCGCATTTTTCTTGTTCTTTATCTGTACATTTCATTTTTTTATCCTCCTTAAACTTTTTTCTTTAATACCAAACTTTTATAATATAAGAATTTGTATAATATTCATCTTCCACTCCAAATCTTAATCCTTTCATTTTATCTATTCCTCTCTTATCAATTCTCATCCCACCTCTTAAACTGCCAATATGATTAGTTAGTGTAAATTTTATGATATTTTCATACAATTTCAATTTTTGTTCTTCCTTTATATAATCTTCTTTTATTCTGTTTAAATTATGATTTTGCATTTCTAGTTTAAATATTTTTTCTTCTAGCCTTTTTATTTCTTTATTACATCTTTTTATTTTTGACTTAACACTCATTTTATCCCTCCTATATCAACTCAAATTTAATCAAACTCAAAAATGTTTTATTGGTAAATTTCCCATAATAATTATATTTTTTTCTTATACTTTTTATTGCTGGTGTTACTGCTGTCCTCATCGATCTTTCTACCCTGCTATATGATGTGTTTCTCATCTTTGCTATATAATCGTATATATAGCCCATATTCCAAGCATGGGGATTATTTTTTATACATAGAATGGCATCCATCCAATATATAATTCCGTTTGCTATCAACATCAAAATTCAATTCTAACAATTCTTTTTTTATTTCTTCTCTTTCCATTTATTCTCCTTTACTGAATCCGTATCAATATATGATTCATCTAGCACAATCGTTTTATATCCTCTTCTTAAATATCTTTCTCTTGTTTTTGCTTTTATAAATTTTCTATATATCTTACCTTCTATTTCTACTAATCCACATTCAAAATATATTCCTTTCCCCTCTGATTTTAATATTGGTCTTACATATTCATCTAATGGAATATATATTTTTCCTTCTTTTTCAATTACTGATATTGGTTTTGGCTCATAACCATATATTTCATTCATTCTTTTTTTAAATAACAATTCATAAAAATTACTATACATTTTTTCCTTCTTTCTAAATTTTCCAATATTTTTCTATAAAAAAATGAGACAACAAGGAATTGATTGCTAGGCACTACCCCACTTGATTTTTGGATGGCTCTTCACCATTAGATTATTTTATATCTTGCATACGCAAGAACCAAAAATCAAACAATCATGAAATTCAATGTTATCTCAGTATAATGATTTTACATATTTTTTTGTAAATTGTCAATATTATATATATAATTCTTTATTCAGTGTAAAATCCACTTCTCCTAACACTACTCCGCCCGGTACTCTAACCGGTGCTAATTTTCCATGATAAGTTGTTCCTATTTTAAAATTATCAAGTGTTACTGAATCGTAACAACTTTCTGGCATTCCTGCGACTGTGATTTTTCTTCTATATTCTTTTTCATGCGGTTTTTTATATTCATCCATATAATAACATTTCGTTCTTAGATATTTGGCATTTCTGAATAGCCCCTCAACTTTGAACTTGCCTAGTTCTGTATCATCAATTTCAAGTCCGCTATTTTTCAAAAATGTTTCTATATCTTCTCCATTCAGTTCAATATGCAAACTGTCTGTGTCCGTATAATACGCCCTTGCTTTTGATATTCCTGCGTTATAGTTATCTCGTACCTTCTGGAACGCTTTGATGATTCTAGCCCTACTGTAACTTGTTATAAACGATGCCATGGCTAGATATACCCCATCGATTTCTTTTGGCTTGCTATCTTTATACTCTACAACCCCATTTTTATCTAAATAGGGAATTTTACTTTTTACTTGTGGTAATGTTCCGAATTTGCCATATAAGGCATTTAACATTCTTTTGGCTATCTCATACAATGCCCAATTCCCCTCATTTTTGGCTCGTATCTTAACATCGGTCCATTTTTCAACATAATCATCAAACAATCCAACACATGACTTGAATTTATATCCTCCAAAATAAACCGGATTATAAACCTTGTAATGTTCTAAAAATATCTCTAAATCCACATTGGTCATCCATAATGTAACCTCTTTATTATTTGAACTTGTTAGATATTCACTTGCGTTGAAATCCGAACCATATCGAACCTGTACAGTTGGGAGATAGCCTTCTTTTAAATCAAATTGGCATCTGATAGCCTGAATATAAAGAGGATAAAATTCATCTTCTTTGTATTTCCCTTTGTAAAATATCGGTGTACTATAAGGTAATTCGCAGCTGTACATAGAAAACGAATGAGTTGAGTTATAATCTAGTACAATTCCATTAGCAATAATTTTGTTTTCAAACTCCGGATCTAGCCAACTATGTCCCCCTCTATACGACTCCCTTACATCTTCATCATAACTTGGCGGTGGAAAATACATTCTAAACCTTCTATGCGTTAGCATCTTTTTATAATCTTCCAATGCACATGAACCAATGGTCATTTTGTCTAATCCTTCTTGGTAGAAATATTGAATTGCCCTTGCGACTATTTCGGCTTTATTTGATATATATTCCTTTTCTTGCTCTGTTATTTCATGCCCGGTGGGTCTTTCCATTTCCAAATCAATTTTTATATTTGAAATAGGCATCCTGAAATTTTCTGAAATCTCATCTGTTGTCATATCTATTAAGTTAGAGGAATTTTGAAAAACCACTTTATTTATCGTTTTCCCTTTTCGCTCAAAAACTACCTCTATTTGATAATAAATTCCCTTATTGTTTATCAATGTATTGAACGTTTTTGTCTTTCTATCACTTTGTTCTGTTGTATGCCTATATCCATTCTTTAATAACCACGCAATTACGAATTGACCATAAAACTCCATTTCATGTAGTAAAATTTTGTAGTTTTCTTTCTGTCTACAAAACTGCATAAAATCATCTATATTGTTGCCAAACATTTTTATATTCACATCATCAACATCACACAACGCATAGGCCCATATACGACAATCATTTTCATCTGTCGTTGTCTCAAAATCGGCAACATAAGTTTTCATGTGTTTCTCCTTTTTTCCTATCTATTAGGTAGCCAAACCGCTGCTAAACTATTCGTATATTCTTTTATTTTTTTCTGGTTTGGTGCATACAATCCCTCAAACTTTGCATCATTGTCACTGTGGAATGTTTCCAAAAATTCGCTTATTGGCATATTTTCAATTCTTTCGACAATTTTCTTTATTGTTGGGTCTTTCTTGCTAAAATTATCATGCAATCCTTTTATATAATTTTCTTTGGTTCTATAATCTTTATCTGTAAAATAGCCTGTTTGTGATTCTAGCAATATACCTCTATATTTCATTTTGATTGCAACTTCATTCATTCCCTCGGTAATACCTGTCATTTCTTCAAGTTCTAAAAGTTCGGCTCTACCTAGTCCAAAATGTCCCTTTTTATAGCCTAGTTCTTCTCCCCTGGACTTAACATCTCTATTTTTTAGATTTTCTAATCTTTCTGCCCTTCGCTTGTTGATTGTTGGCAATCTTCTGTTTATTTCTTTTTTTTGCCATTTAGTGATTTTAGTGTTATAATTGTTAGGACTTTCAATAATATCAACACCAATATATTTTTTATTTCCTTTTTCATCAATCTCAATGTCTATCACATTTTTTTTATCTGTAAATCGTTTCAATGAATTTAGTTCTCTTTTTAAATCTTGTCTTGTGTTTATCATTTTTTTCAATTGCCTTGCCGATATTCTTTCTGGCAGGGCATTTTTTAATTCAGGGTTCTTTTTTTCGATTCTACTTATTTTGGCATTGAAATTTTTGACTGTCCTGTTTAATTCTTCTGTATCAGTGTTTTTCCATCTAATCTTAGATTGCTTAGACATCCAAAACCTTCTTTATTACTTTTTATCAAGAACCCTCTTTTTTCAATCGTTGCGTATAATTTCATATCACACAACAAATTATTCACTATATCAAAACCAAATCTATTTGATAATGATCTATTTATTTTTTCTCTGTTATCCTCCATTCTTTCCTCAAATTTTCCCTTGTACAGTTTCGATGAAAATACATAAATAACATAACTATTCGCTGTGTAAAATACTTTTGTTTTATATGGCGATATCGTTAAATCATTTGCAATCCCATCCTGTGTTAATTTCATTCTACTCATTTTCTTCTATTTCCTTCCTTTCTTACTTATTGCAGGTTTCTAATTATTTCCTGCTAGATTAAGATTATTCTATTATATTATTCTGGGAAAGTCAATACTTTTCTTCAATTTTCTTGAATTATTTTATTAATATTTCTATAACTCCCTATTTATCCACTTTTCACCACATTGTTCCACAAATAAATTATCATTATATTTATTATATTTGGTATTTTACATAATCCCATATTGTACTAAATAATCACAAACCATATTGACAATTATGGG
>JAZKXV010000002.1:0-110861 GCA_045611785.1 Alphaproteobacteria bacterium | reverse complement strand
TATGCCGGATAATTTTATATTTGAGTTAGATAAGCCTAAATATATAGCTTTTAAGAGCCGTCAGACCGGTGAAAAAATGATAAAAATAGGGAAGGTCTTTATTGATGTATATAGTATTTTGTATGCTTTTTTAACATTTTTACTAGGTGTCGGGTTAGTAGCAATGTTGCTCAACCATGCGTTTTTTGCTAAATATATACCAACAAGTGCTTTGTTGATTATATATGCTTTAATTACAGCAATAATTGCTTATGCAGTTATCAATATTTTATCAAAGGATATTATTCTGATTACAAAAGATAAAATTGTGGTTTTCCGTAAAATTTTCTTCTTACGTATTAGGGATAATATTGTTGATAGAAAGCACATTAAAGGTATAGATATAAACTATACTCCGACTACAGACAGATATTATCTGTCAATTGTTTCAGATAAAAACAATATAATTATTGGTAATAAGTTACCTGCCGAAGATTTAAGATGGATAAGAGCTGTGCTGATAAGTGAAATAATTGGTAATTAGTTAAACAAAGCGATTGATAAACAAATAAATTGCTTTATATTAAGAGAAACGTTTTAATTAAAAAGGATCCTAAAAATGAAAACTTCTGATACATCAAAAGTAAAAGTTGCAAAAACTGAAAAGAAAACAGCTGCAAAGAAAAAAACAAATAAAGCAGTTGATAAAAATGATATAAAAGATCAAGTAATAGTTAAAGAAAACAATGCTTCTGTAAAAACATGTGCTAATTGTTCTACATGTCAAGATGAAATGACAGATGCTTTTATTAAAGAAGTTACAGAAGATGTTAAAAACGATAATCTTAAAGCATTTTGGAATAAGTACGGATTGTATGTTATTTTGTTCGTAACTTTTGCCGTTTGTTCTGCCGTTGGTTTTGAAACTATTAAAAGTTGGCACCAAAGACAATTACAACTTAAAACAGAAGCATATGTTTCTGCAATGGTTAGAGAAGGAAATTATGAAAATTCTATCAAAGCATTGGAAAAAATTGCTGTCGGCAACTATGGTGTATACAGCGAATTAGCTCGTCTTCAAATTGCTGATATTTTGTTTGAACAAAACAAGCTTCAAGATGCTCTTAATATGTTAAAAGCTATTGTTGATAATGACAAACTAAGTGTAAAAGTACGTCACTTGGCAACATTGAAATTAGCATCTTATATGATAGATGAAGCTCCTGCTGCTGAAGTTAAAGCTTTACTCGAACCTGTGGTTAATGAAAATACTTCTTGGTCACCGCTTGCACAAGAAATGCTTGCTATGGTTGCTATTAAAGAAGGCAATTTTGATAAAGCACGTCAAATTTATAATGATATATTGCAAAACGTTAACGCTTCAGACAATTTTAGAGCACGTATACAAGATATGCTTTCAGCTTTGAATGATATGTAATTTCAAAAAACGACCGCCGGTTTATCCGGCGGTTAAAAATCTTAGTAGGAGATAATATGTTATTTAGTGGTCTTAAAAAAACCGGTGTGATTTTTTGTGTGATATTGCTGTGTTCTTGTTCTCTTTTTGATGATAGTAAGGATTTACCAATCGGAAAGAGAATTTCTATTTTAGATACACAGTCACAACATATGAATACGGAGAACAAAGAAATATCCGATTTACCGCAAATGGTAGCGACAAAAGCTTGGTTGCAATCTGGTGGAACATCTAACCATGTTATGGGAAACATAAGCGGTAATGACAGTATGAAAAAAGCTTGGGAATCAAGTTTTGGTAAAGGCTCAGGCAGAAGAAATTTGTTGTTAGCACAACCGATAATTTCCGGAGATTATGTTTATACACAAGATAGTGAAGGAACTGTTAGTGCATTTAATATAGCAGATGGCAAACAAGCTTGGAAAAATGAGATTTTGCCAGATAATAAACATATTGCTTCCAACGGCTTAAACGGTGTTGGTATTGCTGCTGATGAAAATAAAATTTATGCTCTTACAGGCTATGGCAGAATTGTTGTGTTTGATGCTAAAAGTGGTGAGCAAATATGGCGTAAAGACCTTAATGCATTGATTAGAACATCACCAAATATATGTTCAGATAAATTAATTATACAAACTCTTGATAATAAGCTTTTTGTGTTAAACACTGTAGATGGAGCTGAAATTTTTAAATATAATACATCTTCTGAAGATACCGTTTTGGCAGGAGGGGCAACACCTGCTTGTTCTATAGATAGAAATATAATTGTTGCAGGTTTTTCAAATGGTCAAATAGAAGCATTTAATGCAAGCATCGGTTATCCGTTATGGACAGCAAGCTTGGTTAATAATAAAAGAGGTAATTCTACAACAAATATAAATGCAATTAAAGCTTCACCAATTATTGATAACGACATTGTATATGCTATCGGTAATAATGATATGTTCATGGCACTTGATTATCGTACAGGTGAAACAATCTGGTCTAAAGAAATTGGTTCGGTTAATACACCTTGGGTTGTAGGTGAATATATTTACGTTGTGTCAAACAATAATGATGTGGTATGCTTTAATAAGTTTACGGGAGAAATTGTATTTAGTGTACCGTTATTAAAAGAATATGACTTAGATGAAAGAACAGAAATTTATCTTATGGGACCTATAATGGTAAATAATAAATTGCTTGTTAGTGCATCAAATGGAATGGTATATATTATTTCTCCGATTAATGGTCAAATAGAGTATAAAGTGGATACAAAATCAAAGTTGCCATATTCTCCGATAAGTGCTCAAGATATGGTTATCTTTGCAAGCAGTGATGCAAAAATAATTGCTTTTAAATAAAGGAAAAAATACATGGTTTTAAAAGTTGCAATAGTTGGACGCCCTAATGTCGGCAAATCTACATTGTTTAATCGTTTGGTTGGACGCAAACTTGCAATTGTACATGATAAGCCTGGGGTTACTCGTGACAGAAAAGAATCAATGGCTAAATTTAGAGATTTAGATTTATGCATAATTGATACTGCAGGTTTTGAATATTCTACAGAAGATAATATTGAAAGACGTATGTTCCAACAAACATCAAGAGCTATTAATGAAGCTGATGTTTGCTTGTTTATGGTTGATGCAAGAAGTGGACTTCATCCATATGATGAATTGTTTGCAGATTTAGTTCGTCAAAGTCATAAGCCTGTAATTTTGCTTGTAAATAAATGCGAAGGAAAAATGCAAGAAAACAGCATATTTGAAGCATACAAATTAGGGCTTGGCGATCCGATAGCATTTTCTGCAGAACATGGCTTAGGCCTTGATGATTTGTATATGTCGTTAATTGAATTTGAGACTGAGCAAGAAGAACAGGAAGAAACAGGCTCAAAACCGATACAGTTAGCAGTTGTCGGTAGGCCTAATGTCGGTAAATCTACGCTTATCAATGCTCTTTTACGTGATGAAAGAATGCTTACCGGACCCGAAGCCGGAATTACCAGAGACGCCATTACTACTCAATGGGAATGGAATGGTCGAAAAGTAAACTTGGTGGATACAGCAGGTTTAAGAAAACACTCAAAAATTAATGATGATTTAGAGAAACTTTCTGCAGCCAGTACAAAGCATGCCGCATTTATGGCGCAAGTTGTTGTTTTGGTGTTAGATGCAGATGCTGTTTTAGATAAACAAGATTTAACAATTGCCAGACAAGTTATTGAAGAAGGTAGGGCATTGGTTATTGCCGTTAATAAATGGGATATAGCGAATCGTTCAGAAGCTTTACAACGCTTAAATGACAAGTTGCAAACATCGTTAACCCAAGTTACCGGTGTGCCGACAGTTACTATTTCAGCACTTAAAAAAGAAGGCTTGGATAAATTAATGAGTGCTGTATTTAAGGTTTATGACAGATGGAATATGCGTATTCCTACTGCACCTCTTAACAATTGGTTTTCAGATGTACAAGAGCAAAATACACCACCATTAGGTAAAAATAAGCGCCGTATTAAGCTTAAGTATATAACTCAAGCTAAAACACGCCCGCCATCATTTTATATATTTTCTAGCAATCCTGAAGGTTTGCCAGATTCATATTTGAGATATTTGGTAAATAGCTTGAGAGATACATTTAACTTGGGTGGAGTCCCTATTAGAATTACGGTCAGAAAATCTGATAATCCATATGCCAAATAATAAAAAAACTTCGTTAGTTAGGCTAACGAAGTTTTTGTTTAGGTTATACTCTTTTCCAAGTTGTACCTGTCGGTCCATCTTCTAAGATAATTCCTTGTTCTTTTAACTCATTGCGAATTGCATCTGCACGAGCCCAATCTTTGTTCTTTTTTGCTTCCAAACGAGCATTAATAAGAGCTTCGATTTGATCATCATTTTCATCGGATGTATTGCCTTTGAACCAACATTCCGGTTCTTGATACAACAATCCTAAAAGTTCAGCACTTGCAATTAATTCACCTTTTAATTTAGCTTTTTCTTCAGAGCTTTCAGCTTTGTTTAAGTTAGAAACAATTTCATGTAAAACAGCAATTGCAAGAGGTGTGTTTAAATCATCTCTGAGTGCGTCTACAATTTTAGCATTTGCATCAGTTTTTATAGCTTCAATATCTTTGTTTTTAATTAATGCATTATAAAATTTATCAAGAGTCGCTTTTGCCTGGTCAAGACCATTAAATGTAAAGTTAAATGGTTGGTGATAATGGGTTGTTAAAAACAATAAACGTAAAGCTTCTGCCGGATATTTTGATATAATTTCATCAACATTATGGAAATTACCCAAAGATTTTGACATTTTTACGCCATCTACCATGAGCATTCCGGCGTGTACCCAATAATGAGCAAAAGAAGATCCTTTAAACGCACAAGTAGATTGAGCGCACTCGTTTTCATGGTGTGGGAAAATTAAATCGGAGCCGCCTCCATGAATGTCAAAATCATTGCCTAGAAGTTTTGAACTCATTGCTGAGCATTCAAGATGCCATCCTGGACGACCGAATCCCCATGGGCTGTCCCAACCTGGCTGATTTTCTTCGGAAGGTTTCCATAAAATAAAGTCTGCCGGATTTTTCTTATAATCAGCTACTTCGATACGAGCACCTGCTAACATTTCTTTCATAGAACGTCCGGAAAGGTATCCGTAGTTTTTCATTGATTCTACATTAAATAAAACGTGTCCTTCAGATTCATATGCGTTACCGTTTTCAAGTAATAATTTTACGATATCAATCATTTCTGAAATATATTCGGTAGCACGAGGGCGATGGTTAGGAGACTTTACATTTAACTTTTCCATGTCTTCTAGATACCAATTATAAGTTTGCTCAGTAATTTCACGTATAGACTTACCTGTTTGTTGGTGTTTGTTTAAAATTTTATCATCAACATCGGTAATGTTTGAAACATAAGTTACATGATTTTTTCCATATGCTTGACACAACATACGATACATAACATCAAACACAACAGATGTTTTTGCATTACCTAAATGTGCTCGATCATAAACGGTTGGTCCGCATACATATAAACGTACATTTTTTTCATCTATTGGGATAAATTTTTCTTTTCGTTGCTTTAGTGTATTATGTAAATATATGTCTGTCATTATAATTTCCTTTTTATGCTTTGATGCCGTTTAAGCGTTTAAATGCTTTTTCATAACCGATAATAGGCAATAAAACTTTAAGTTCTGGACCATTTTCTTGACCTGTAAGAGCCAAGCGAATCGGGTGGAATAAATCTTTACCTTTTTTACCCGTTTGAGTTTTTACATCATTTATCCATGCCGAAAATGTATCATTATCCCAATTTGTTTTTGGTAACAAGTTGGCTGCTTCAGAAGTAAAGTCTTTGTTTTCTATAACAGGCTCTATTTCTGCGTTACAAATTTCATTCCAAACGGCATAATCTTCAACTTTTTCTAAGTTGGCTCTTATTTTGAGCCAGAAACTTTCGCTTACGGAAATTCTGTTTTTAACAATATCAAATGGAAGATTGTGTATGTATTTAATGTTGAAATGTTTTAATTCTTCTTCATCAAATTTTGGTTGAGCTCTACCGATTTTGTTAAAGTCTAAAGCTTGAGCCAAACTATCTAATGTATAAAATGGTTCAATGGCATCAGATGTTCCAAGTCTTGCTAAAAATGAACAAATTGCCATATTTTCAACGCCGGCATCTTTTAAATCTTTTACGCCAAGACTACCTAAACGTTTAGAAAGCTTTCCTTCTTTGCCGGTTAATAAAGGCAAATGTGCAAAAGTAGGAACAGTTCCCCCGATAGCTTCAAACATTTGGATTTGTGAAGCAGTATTTGTAACGTGATCTTCGCCGCGCACAATGTGTGTGATACCAAAATCACAATCATCGATAACAGAAGGTAAGTGATATAAATAAGAACCATCTTCACGAATGATTATAGGGTCGCTAAGATTTTGAGCTTCATATTTAACAACACCTCTTACAACATCGTTCCAAGATATTTCGCCATCAATAAGTTTGAAACGATAGTGAGGTTTTCTGCCTTCGGCTTCAAATTGCTTAATGTCTTCAGCTGTATAACTAAGAGCTTGTCTGTCATAAATTGGTGGTAAGCCCTTATTCATAGCGCGCTTACGTTTAAATTCCAATTCTTCGGCAGTTTCATAACAAGGGTAAATTCTGCCTTCTTTAATTAATCTTTGAGTTACTTCATTGTAACGTTCAAAACGAACAGATTGTCTGGCTTCTTCTTCCCAGGTTAATCCTAACCATTCTAAACTTTCACGCAAATAATCTTCATATTCTTTTTTAGAACGAGCAGAATCAGTGTCATCAATGCGGAGCATAAAATTTCCGCCCATTTTTTTTGCCCAAAGCCAATTAAATAATGCTGTACGGATATTGCCAATATGCATATATCCGGTTGGACTTGGTGCGAATCTTACTTTTACATTTGTCATTTCTATATTCTTCCTTTTTAAACTAAAGGCATAATATAGGCTTTAGCACACAAATTCAACTTAAAAATGAAATTAGTTTATTAATAATCTGCTTTTTCTTGTGCTGTTTTTTCTGATGAAATAACCATATCGGTAAAGTCTTCTAAAAACCAACTTATTTCATTATCAAGATCTTCAATCATTTTATAGAATCGAGAGCGATAAGTTTGCAACAAACTACTTTGGCCAAGGATTAAATCAACAATTTTGATTTTCTTATTTTCTTGTGTCAGTTTAAATTTTACACTTACATCTTGGATTTTTTCAGTTGCATATTTTTTTGGAAGAGTAACTGAACATGCTACATCAGTAAGTTTTTGGTTTTGTTTAACGGATAACACACTAAAATCAAGACCTTCAGTATCAATGTTTAACGGATAATTTTTGTAAAGGCTTATTGCATAGCGTTTAAATAAGTCAATATATTGAGTTTTCTGATCTTCATCCATTAATTTCCAATATTTTCCGATAACAAATCGTGCCATATATTCTGTGTCAATATCTTCGTGGAACATAGAATCTAATATTTTATATTTTTCTTCAATATCACTTGATGAAAGTGTGCTGATAAGCTTTTGTCCTTTAGCATTGACCCATTGGGTTGCTTCTTTTTCCGGAACTGCTGATGCATAAACGGAAGATGCAAACATAGTTATGCATAGAATAATGAAAATATTTTTTATAAAAGACTTACTATTCATTAATGATTCCTAACATATAATAGTTACTATAATTTAGTTTAACATAAAATGGTTAGAAAAATGAAGTTAAAATTTAGTTTTGCAATACTTTTGTTTTGTTTATTACCAATTAAGGCTGATGCTACAGAAATTAGCTTATTAGATAATGGTGTAGTTAGATGTGGTACTAATTTAAGTACTGATACTTTTGCATATAGAGAAGACGATATGTGGAAGGGTTATGATGCAGATATATGCAGAGCTTTTGCTTGGGCAATGTATGGTAATGGCAAAAAAATTCAAATGGTTAATGTCAAATCACATGAAATTGAAAATGCTTTAGTTTCCGGAAAAATTGATGTTATGCTTAGTAATAATGTTTCTATGGCTGCCATGGAAGCTAAACAAAGAGCTTCGGCAGTAGGTTTGTTATATTATGATAGGCAAATGTTTGCAGCTAAAGAAGCACCTAAAGACATTACATCAATGAAAGATTTTACAGGCAAGAAAGTTTGTGTTTTTGCCGGTGCAGATTATTTAGATAATTTGAAATCTTATAATAAAGAATACAAATTAGGTTTTCGTATTATGGCATTTAAGTCTTTAAGAAAAGCCAGAAATGCATTTTTGTTAAAAAGATGTGATTTGCTTACATTCCAAGGTCTTTCATTACAATCTATAATAAAAGACAGTCCCGGAAAAGAGTTAATTGTTTTACCTGAAGAGTTTGCTCATAGAGCTGTGTATGCATATGTATCTCCACATAATAATCATATGCGAATCGTG
The DNA here is from genome assembly GCA_045611785.1 of Alphaproteobacteria bacterium. Classification (GTDB taxonomy): domain Bacteria; phylum Pseudomonadota; class Alphaproteobacteria; order RF32; family CAG-239; genus JAFTYO01. The sequence continues at coordinate 102,457 of JAZKXV010000002.1, read as the reverse complement.
GCAAAATGGGTGCTTAATGCTCTATATGCTGCTGAAAACATGGGTATGACAAAAGAAAATGCTAAAGAATTTGTTTATAAGAAAAATCAAGAAAATAAAAACTTGTTTGGTGAAGAAATTTTATGGAAGTTCTTAAAAGTTAATCCGCAATGGTTTAAGTTGGCAGTTGCTGATGTCGGTAATATGGGTGAGATTTTTGATAGAAACTTAGGGTCTCAATCTATGTTCAAATTAAAAAGAGGTAAAGCTGCTCTTGTTAAAGATGGCGGAACTGTTACGGTTGAACCATTTATTTAGAAAATAAAAATGAGCTCACTTTTGATAAGTGAGCTCATTTTTTATGTGTGGTAATTAATCAAGAGCAAACTTGCTTTTTAATATTTTTAAAACTTGGTCAAGACGCTCGCTATATAACGATCCTCTTACAATATAAAAATCATAACCAAAGCTTTTATAAAAATTTTTCAAATCATCAGATACTTTGTTGCGAGTTTCAATTGTGTTGTTGTTTTCATCACGAAGTCCGTCTTGAATAAAAGGAACGTCAGAATCTAAGAAGATTACTAAGTCAAAAGCATCAGGTTTAGGTGCTTTTATTTCTATATTGCTTAGCTTTGCATACCAATATGTTGTTATGGCATCTGTATCTATGAATAAGAGTTTGTTTGCAGAAAAAGTAGCGTTTTTGATTAATTCTCTGTGGCGCAATATAATTTCTTCAAAATCTTCCCTTTTCATATTTTCAGTTCCGCCACAACGCTCGCAAACTTCTCTCCCATATTCTGCAACATATTCGGTATTAAATATTGTTGCTAAGTTTTGTGTCATTATAGATTTTCCGGTACTTTCGTGCCCAATTATTAAAACTTTGCGAACAAAATGCGGTTGAGCTGCTTTTGCTATATAATTCCAGTGAGTTAACGGATTATTGCGTATTTGAGTAGAAGAAATCGGTATTTGGTTACGTTCAATAAAAACAATTTTTGTATCCGGATAATATCTCATATACGGGCAGTCATTTTTATAGTCTGAGCCGCAATAAATTGCATCTATGTGTTTGTTAATTTGTTGCTTTACTTTTTCAGCACCGGCTTTCCAATCTGCTTCAGAATATGCTTCTTTGGTAGATGCATCATCTTCAAGGTCAATGATTTTTACATTGGGTAGGTAAGCTACAGTTTGTTCAATCCATTTATGGCGAATATGTACATTTGTTTCATCACGATTTTTGCTGTAACTTAGAACAATAAAAAGCTCTTCGCATTCGCTTGCAGCTTTTATAATAGTGGAGATGTGTCCTTGGTGTAAGGGGTTTGCACACGTTCCAAACATTCCTACTTTATATATAAATCCTTTTATTTTTTCTGCCATTTATATAATCCGTAAAATGAGTTTAACAGGAATACAATCCACATCATAAGTGTGGCAATATTTTCTCCGTTGCTTAAATAACGGTTCGTCCACATATAGATTGAAAGTATGTTAATAGAAATCCAAATATACCATTGCTCGGAATATCTTTTGGCAGAAAGTGTCATAGCAATAACAGATGCGACAGTGGTAAATGCATCAATAAACGGAATTTTATCACCATAATTTTGCAATATTAGACCTAAACATAATGTTCCTAAGATAATACCGGTAATCAGTATAATTTTTTCATTAAAAGATAAAGATATTGGCTGTACTGTATATGTTTCATTGAGGTGTTTTTTCCAAACCTTAAATCCGATAAATTGTAATGGAAGATAGTAACAAGTGTTTAATAGTGTTTCGCCGTATAAGGTTTGTTGGTAAGCGATGATGGAATATAAAATACAATTTACTACTCCAAAGTAATAGGCGGATATTTTTCCTCTTGCTGTCAGAACAACGCACATTATTCCACTAATGGCAGAGGTAATACCCATAATGGAATCTCCAAGTATCAACGAAACAATTAAAACAGAAAGTGTTGCAACAATTAGCCAACAATTTTCTAACATATTCATAATTTTCATGGTGCTATTATAGTCAAACAATGTCAAAAATCAATTTGTGTAAAAAAGTATTAACATATTAAATAAACTAAACCCCGATATTTTTTATATCGGGGTTTAGAGTTTTAAGATTATTTTTTCATAACTACAACGCCTGGAAGCTCTTTTCCTTCCATCCATTCTAAGAATGCGCCACCGGCAGTTGAAATGTATGTAAATTTATCTGCAACACCTGCATTTGCTAAAGCTGATACAGTATCGCCACCACCGGCAACGGTTGTTAATTTGCCGGCTAAAGTTAATTCAGCAGCTTTTTGAGCAACAGTGTTTGTAGCTGTATCGAAAGGTTTCATTTCGAATACGCCCAAAGGACCATTCCATACCAAAGTTTTGCATTCTTCTAATTTAGCACAGATAAGAGCGATGGTTTTTTCACCAACGTCTAAAAGTTCCCAACCAGATGCAGGAATATTTTCTAAATCAACAGTTTTGTGTTCAGCATTTGGTTTAAATTCTTTTGCTGCAACTAAATCTAATGGTAATAAAATTTCGCAATTATTATTTTGAGCAGTAGCCATAATCTCTTTTGCTGTATCTAACATATCCATTTGTACAAGAGAGTTTTCTTCATTAACGGCATCAAAACCTTTTGCTTTTAAGAATGTATGAGCCATACCGCCTGAAATTACCAATTTATCAACTTTTTTAACTAAATTATTTAACAAGTCAAGCTTGGTGGAAACTTTTGAACCGCCTACAACAGCCATTAAAGGACGTTCCGGATTGTTTAAGCCTTTTGATAAAGCGTCAACTTCTTCAGCCATTAATAAGCCCATTGAAGATGGTAAGTTTTGAGCTGCAGCAACCATAGAAGCGTGAGCTCTGTGAGCGGTAGAGAAAGCGTCAGAAACATATACGTCTGCAACTTTTGTGAGTTCTTTTGCCCATTCTTCATTACCTTTTTTCTCTTCGTTGTAGAAACGTAAGTTTTCTAACAACAATACTTCGTCAGCTTTCATATTATTTACAGCATCTTCAACAACTTGACCTACGCAGTCTTCAACGAAAACAACTTTTGAACCTAATGCTTTTTCTAATTCCGGAGCAACATGTGATAATGAGTTTTTCATATCACCTTTGCCTTCAGGACGGCCGAAGTGAGAAATTACAACAACTTTTGCACCTTTTTTCATTAAGAGCTTAATTGTTGGAACTGTTCTATCAATACGAGCAGTGTTGGTAACTTCAAAATTTTCATTCATAGGAACGTTTAAGTCGGCACGAAGCATTGCAACTTTGCCTTCTAAGTTTCCTAAATCTTCAATGGTTTTATATTCTTTCATTAAATTTTCCTTATAAATAAAAAAAGTATCCCCGTCATTAAAAGATGACAATTCTGCCACTTTTAAACGGCGGGGATTATAGCTTAAAATTAGCCGTTAACTTTTGCCATGTGAGCTACTAAGTCAAGAACTTTGTTAGAGTAACCCCATTCGTTGTCGTACCAGCTAACAACTTTTACGAAAGTATCAGTTAATTGAATACCAGCTGTAGCATCAAAAATTGATGTACGAGAATCTGTTAAGAAGTCAGAAGAAACAACAGCATCTTCTGTGTAACCTAAAATGCCTTTTAATTCGCCTTCAGAAGCTTTTTTCATAGCTTGGCAAATGTCTGCATAAGTAGCAGGTTTTGCTAAGTTAACAGTTAAGTCAACAACAGAAACGTCTAAAGTAGGAACGCGGAAAGCCATACCTGTTAATTTACCGTTTAATTCAGGAATAACTTTACCCACAGCTTTCGCAGCGCCTGTTGAAGAAGGGATGATGTTGCCAGCAGCAGCACGACCGCCTCTCCAGTCTTTAACAGAAGGACCATCAACAGTTTTTTGTGTAGCTGTTGTTGCGTGAACAGTTGTCATTAAACCATCTTTAATGCCATAAGCATCGTTTAAAACTTTTGCGATAGGTGCAAGGCAGTTTGTTGTGCAAGATGCGTTAGAAACAAATTGTGTACCTTTTTGATATGTATCTGTGTTAACACCGCATACAAACATTGGAGTATCATCTTTAGAAGGAGCAGACATAACAACATATTTTGCACCAGCATCAATGTGACCTTGAGCTTTTTCTTTTGTTAAGAATAAGCCTGTTGATTCAACAACATATTCAGCACCAATTTCATCCCATTTTAAATCTGCAGGATTTTTTTCTGCTGTTACGCGAATAGCTTTACCGTTAACAACGAGTTTGCCATCTTTAATTTCAACTGTGCCGTCAAAACGACCATGCATTGTGTCATATTTTAACATATAAGCCATATATTCAACATCGATTAAGTCATTGATGCCAACAATTTCAATGTCATCTCTTTTTTGAGCAGCACGGAATACTAAACGACCAATACGTCCAAAACCGTTAATACCTACGCGAATCATATTATTCTCCTAAAAAATTGTGTGCGGACAGCCCCGCACGGCGTTTATTATTTTCGGTGTTAATTTATCATTAAAGATATTTTTTTCAAGCAAAAAATACATGAATCAAACATATATGTTTTTATAACAAAAAACTCTGATAAAAATCAGAGTTTTTCAAACATAAAATAAATTTTATCTGGATGATCTTTTTATCCATTGTTTTTCTCGAGCTCCTTGGATAACCTTGCTTTGATCTGCATGTTCTGCACTGGAGAGACCATGCAGATTTGAAGAAGACGATTTTGTAACAACAATAGAATCGTTGTCGCCGGTTGTAACCGGATTTTCACTCACTGGAGCAACCGGAGGTATCGAATCGGTAGAATTGGTTTGTTTTACAATTACGGTTTCAATACCGCTGTCGTTAGCTCTTTCTTCCCAATGACTTGCTGCAGTGCCCTCAATAATTTTGCTCTTATCAGCAAATTCAGAGTTGCTAATACCATGTACATTTGAAGATACTGATTTTGTAACAATAATCTCTTCAGTAACTTGTTGAGGATTTGCTACAGGTTCTGGTACTACTTTTGGTTCAGGCATAGTATCAGGAACCACAGAAGGTTGAGGCGTAGGAGTAGATTTAACTGTCGGTACTACAGGCTCAATCGGTTTTTCTTTTGGTTCTACAACAATAACCGGTTCTTCTTTAGGTGTTACAACAGCAGGAGGTTCATCGTTAGAAACAACAACGCGTCTCCATTCACCGTCATCATCTAAGCAACCTTTGCTTAAATTTAAGCCTGTAAACACTGTGTTAGCTTTACCGGTACTTAAGATTTGGTCTGTTTGTTCGAATAAAGCATTTATTTTAACAGCTTGTTGAGCGTTTATTTGTTCTCCGCATCCTAATAGTTTGATTAAGCTTTCCATTTCTTCAGCATGTTGATAAAAACGCTGATTGCTATGGATTGTTGTAACTATTGCAGATGTTACTTTCTCACTTGTTCCTTCAGGAAGAATATCTTTCAAACCTTCTCTTATTTCGCTTGAATCAGCATAAGTATTGCTTTGAGCAAATGATACTAAAGTGTTCATTTTAGATTCGTCTAAATTTAAGTTCATATTAGTGAAGCGCTCTTCTAAATATTGAATACCTGAAGGAGTTTCTCTTAATATGTTGCTGTCAACTTGGTATGCTTTACGCATAAATGCATATAAGCGGTTAAATTTATATAACACTTCTTCTCTGGTTTGATTCGGGAAGTGAGCCATGGTTTCATCTGATAAGTTCATATAAGCTCTGTCTAAAGTAATTTCCTCACCTGTGGCAGACTTTAATGTACCCTCAGTTGTTTTAACTAAAATGTTATATTCTGCTTTAGTGATACCCATTTCACTATTGTAGGTGTCAGGAAAACTTGATATTCCTGATGTGTCAGCATCACTGCTGTTAGCAGCAATATAGCCATCGGCTTCAACGATAGAATCCGGTTGTTCCGGATAATTATCAATTGAATATTCGACGGGTTCCTTAGAGCCGAATGTAAATAAATTTTTTACTTTACCAAAGAAAGATGTTGTGGTTACAGTTTCTTGAGCAACTAAAGTTTCTTGAGCAGAAGTTGCAGCGGGTGTTATATCCATATCTTGAGCTGCAGTTTGCGCTATTTCGCTAGCTTCGTTTGTATCAACAACACTTTGAATACCATAGCTGAAACCTTGTGCTAATGCACTAAAGCCTACACCAACAAGAGCAGCAACTGCTGTTTGTTTTGCCTCTTCAGCCTTTTCTTTGTTGTCAGGATCAGCAGCAGAAATTGCATAGGTTACTGCAGCATCTGAAAGCTGTCCGGCAAGTGGAATTGCAATTCTACCCATGCTTACGGCATGTTTAGTTTCGGCAATACTGTTTGCAATATCAATATTTATTGCCGAAACATTTTGGGTTGCTTCAACGCCTTCTTGTATGCCGTCTGTAATCATTTTTGCATTATCAATAGCTTCTAATCCGTTTTTCAAGAAACCGAATCCTACTGCTGCTAAACCTGTGTTTACAACACCGTTTACAATGTATGTATTACGCGCTTTATAAGAATTTTTTTGTTCATCCTTAGATGTTTTATTTTTCCAAGCTTGTTTTAATTGGTCTTTGAACTTTAACGGAGCAATACCTTTTTCACGTCTTTGACGATTAATTTTACGCATTTCGGCAATGATTGGATATACCCAAGAACCGGCAGCATGATATGCCGCATATGCTCCTACTGCAGCGGTTAATGGAGCGCCTATGGTTCCGGCAGCAATACCTGCTGTTACAATACCAAATGCAGTTGCAGCACTGATGTTTCCGATAAGTTTAATTTTGTTGTCTTTGAAACTGCCTTTGATGTTCTTCCAAATTTCATATTTATTGTTAGAAATGAAGTTTGCTGTTTTTTCAATTTTGTTTTTCTTTTCTTGGAAGAATTGAGCAACTTTATTAAATCTGTCACGTACGGATTTTTCAGCTTTTTTTGCTTTTTCTTTAATTGTTTTGATGTAAGTTTCAATTTGAGAAGTAGAATCAGCATAAGAAGCTAACACATAATCTGTTTCTACAGATATATGTTTTTTTCCGGTTATGATGTTTTTAAATGCATTGGCAGCATTTTGTACTTGTTTTACAATGTACTGTCTGTTTTCTTTTGTTCCGAGTTTTTCTTCTTTTTTTGTAGGAGATTTAATATAAGGAGAAATGGCTACTCTTGCAAAATCGGCAAAGAAAACATTTTTAATTTCTTCTTTAATAAGCTCTTCTTGTTCGGCAACAGATTTTTTAGTAAATTCAGCGTTGCCGGCTAATGAAGCTTGAGCTTTTAAAACGGCTGCTTCGTATAACAAAGCCATATATTCTTGTTTACGTTTTGGGTCTAATTTTTTAGCGGTATCATTTTCTTTTTCAAACAAGTCAATAGAAGAAACATAATTTTTGATATCTTTATTTTGATTAATAAAATCTTGATAATTATAGTTTCTAAGAACATTTTCCATGTTACTTATATTGTAGAGATACACTTGAGGGTTGTTTTCTCTCAAGTTGTTTTCATTAAGATATGTTCCAATTTTATTTTGCGCAGCTTTTAATATATGATTTTCTGGGTCTTTTTCTTGAACAATAAGCATTGCCTCATCAAGATCTGCTTGAGGACAGTTTAATACATCCCCTTTTAATAAATCTAATGCGGTTTCAAAAGTCATTCGTTTTTTTTCTTTAGACGCCATTTTTATGCTCTCCTATGATTTAAGTATTTTATTTGGGCACTATACACTAAAAAAGCCCTCTTTTCAACGCTTTTTTAGTCAAAAGAGCTTTTTGTGCAATATATTAAAATGTTAGTGTAATTGACCTATAATAAAAACTTATTTATTAAAAATTTGCTTGCTTTGTATCTTATCATATACTATAAACACCTAAATGTAAAGCATTTTTATAAGGTGTATAATGCAAGTAGATATTTTTGATTTTGATTTGGATAAAGATTTAATTGCCAAAGAACCGGTTTCTCCGCGTGATAGTTCTAAATTGCTTGATTTGTCTGATGAAACAAGCATACAAGATAAGCATTTTTATGATTTGCCGGATATCTTGGAACAAGATGACGTTTTAGTTTTTAATGATACAAAAGTTATACCGGCTCGCCTATATGCACAAAGAGGACAGGCTTTGGTTGAAGTTACTTTATATCATCCGTTAGATGGTATGACTTGGTGGGCTTTCATTAAAAATGCGAAAAGATTAAAACCTGATGATATCATTTCCTTTTATACAGATGAAATTTTGGCTGAAAAATCTGATTTTAAAGCACAAATTATTAAAAAAGATGATCAAGACGGTGTTTTGCTAAAATTTTTGTGTTTACCTGAAGAACTTTCACTTATGTTGCAAAAATACGGATCAATGCCTTTACCTCCATACATTAAAAGAGATAAACCCGGAGGTGATCTTTGGAACAGATATAATGATAAAGAAAACTATCAAACCGTATATGCTAAAAACGAAGGGGCAGTTGCTGCACCCACAGCCGGTTTGCATTTTACGCAAGACGTATTAAATAAGTTAGATAAAAAAGGTGTTAAAAGAGTTTTTTTGACATTACATGTTGGTGCCGGAACATTTTTGCCGGTTAAAACCGATGATACCGACAATCATAAAATGCATGCTGAATATGGTATAATAACGCAAGATACGGTTGATGTAATAAACAATGCAAAGAAAAATGGAAACAGAATTATTGCCGTCGGAACCACATCTGTCAGATTGCTTGAAAGTGCAGCTGATGAAAATGGTATTTTAAAACCTTTTGTAGGTGAAACAGATATCTTTTTAACTCCGGGATATAAGTTTAAAATAATTGATATGATTATTACTAACTTCCATTTACCAAAATCTACATTATTTATGCTTATATGTGCCATTGCCGGAACAGAGCGTATGAAAAAAGCATATCAACACGCAATGGATAATAAATATAGATTTTATTCATATGGAGACAGCTCAATTTTAAAATGTGTAAATAAAATTTAAACTATCATAAATTATAATACTTCTATGTTTTAATTAATGGGGGTTAAATTGATTTTACAGTGGGCAAAAAAAGTGTTTTCTATCAGCGTAGACCTGTGTGTGCCGACATTGTTGTTTGCCTCCGGTATTTTTTTCTATTGTGAGAAAGGCTCTTCATATACCAATGAGCCATATATTTTTCATCTCTCATTTTATGCCATTTTAATGTGTTTGGCATTGTTGTTTTATTTTATAAAAAACAGCAAAGAAAGCGTGTTGGTTTTGTTTGTGTTTTTTTCCTACACTTTAATGAATGTGTTAAAAAAGTATAATGGGATAGATTTTTTTAATGTTGATTATTGCTTTTTGAGTATGCTTATTCCGTTTAATTGGCTTTTATACCTTATGTCTGATTTTTTCAAGCTACCGAAGCAATATGATTTTTATTTTCTATGTATAATTCTGATTGAAGCAATGATTATAGAGAATAAAACATTGTTAGGCATATCAGAATTCAGTATGCTAGTTAAATTTGCAATTTTATGTGTTTGGGGTGTGAGTATACTTGCTTATATGGTTTATATAAGCATTTTCCCAAGCATGAAGCAATATGGTCTGTTTTTTGTTTATTTAAGTTTGGGGCTGAGTCTTATAAACTATGATTCTGTTTTTGCAGTTAGTATATATTATAGTTTTTCGCTTTTAATTGTTTTGGTTAGCATGATATATACTGTAGTATATGCATATTTTAGAGATACTGTTACAGGTGTATATGGTATAAATACGTATTTAAGACAATCTAAAGAGTTTCCTCTAAAGTATAGTTTAGGTGTTATTTGTATAGATGATTATGCAAAATTGTTAAAAGTTTTTGGTAGAAGACAATTAAATTTACTTTTGAAAATGTTGATAGGCAAAGTTAAAGAATCGTCTATGGGAGCAGAAATATATCGTTATAATGAAGATGAGTTTGTTTTAATTTTTTATAACGAGGATAAAAAGAAAAGCTTTGAATATTTAGAAAACATTCGTCGTTCTATTGCTTCATCAGAATTTGTAATCAATTCAAAACAATCTGTACGAATGACAATTTCTTCCGGTGTTTCAGAAAAGAAACGTAGCGATGCTGATGCCGATGCTGTTTTGCTTAGAGCAAGAGAAGCATTTCAAAAAACTTATAAATTTACACAAAACGTTACGTCTATGGCTTAGGCTTTGGGAGCTTTTTTATAGGAGGCTCTAAAAATTAAGAAACTGCCTAATAAGATAAACGGCAACGACAATATTTGTCCCATGGTTATCTTATCAAATATAAAGCCTAATTGAGCATCAGGTTCTCTGAACTGCTCCATTATAATTCTAAACATTCCGTATAAAGATAAGAATGCACCTGATATAAAGCCTTTATTTTGGCGCACTTGAGGAATTTGCCACAATACATTAAGCCCTATAAAAATTAAAATTCCTTCGGTGCAAGCTTCATATAATTGTGATGGATGTCGAGGTAAATATCCTCCGCTTGGAAATCTTATAGCCCATGGCACATTAGCAACTCGTCCCCAAAGTTCATCATTGGCAAAGTTTGCTAATCGGCCGCAAAAAATTCCGATAGGTACATATAATGAAATTAAGTCGGTTAAGCCTAAAAATGGATATTTAATTTTCCTTGAACATAAATATGTTGCAATAATTACACCTAAAATGCCTCCATGGAAAGACATTCCGCCATGCCAAATTGCAAAAATTTCCAGAGGGTTTTTGATGAAAAGATCTGTTCCGTAAAATAGAACATAACCGAACCTGCCACCCAATATTATGCCAAGTGTTACATAAAACACGAGGTCTTCTAAATGTTCTTTTGTGATGGGTAAATTATATTTTTTTATGTTTCTGGCGGTTAAGAACCATGCAGATAATATGCCAAAAAGGTAAGCCATAGAGTACCATCTGATGACCAATGGGCCGATAGAAAATATAATGGGAGAAATGTCCGGATAAGCAATTCCTGTCATAAAAAAACTACCTTTAAAAACGTTGGTTGTATTAATTGCTTAAAACTATATTAAAAAAATAATATAATCCACATATAAAATAAAATATTTTTTTTGTTTTTTGTAAGTTGTTGTTTTTTCATTGTTAAAAAAATATTTTAAAGAAGAAAAAATATATTTAGTGGAAAACTTTTTAAACAATATTGTTAAAAACGACTCGACAAGGCTATTGTAACAACAGTTAGTTTTTTTAATTTAGGTGTTAGAGTATGTTGCCAGCTCAAAATTTTGAAACATATTATAATCCGATAGATTCGTTAGAGTTGATTTTTAGCAGAAAATCAGCTGATTTTGAGCGCAGAAATTCAAACGAGGTTGTAGTTGAAATTGAGGGCAAGTGGAACAATATGTTGTTGTTTTTTGCTTGGGAAGAACACCTTAAATGTTTACACTTTTCTTGTTTGATGAACATAAATGTTGATATTTGTGATTTGAGTAAAGTGTTTGAACTTTTGGCGATGGTTAATGAAAATTTGTGGTTAGGCCATTTTTCATATTGGAGTGAACACAAGATGCCAATTTTCAAGCATTCGGTTATTTTGCAATCGCAAGAGGACAACTTTGAAGAAAAACTTAATCAGATAATTGAGATTGCCGTTAATGAGTGTGAACATATGTATCCGGTGTTTAATGCTGTGATAACACAACACATATCACCTCAACAAGCTTTGTTCCCGTTAAGTGGCGTTTTACAATAGATATTAAAATTTACCCAAATAGCTGTCTTTAAACTAAAAGCTATAACTAAATGTAAGTTATGGGCTTGAACGTATAAGCACAGAGAATGGAAAAGCGCGCAAACAAAAAAAGCTCCGATAAATTCACGGAGCTTTTTTGTTTTAAGGATTAGAACTCAAGACTGGTTCGGACAAACATGTTTGTTTCTGAACGATATTTAGCATCAAAACCATAATTGGAATATCTATCATTTAAGTAATATGCCCATAAATGGCTGTCTGAACTCCAAGGGGTAGAACTCCAATAAAAATCTAGAATGATTCCGTATTCATTTTTTGATCCCCAGTTAGAACTTAAAGGTTTAGCATCTACTCCTTTTGTAGCAAGAACAGAAAGACTGTTATCGATGAAATACCTAATCTCGTCTATAAGTGTAAATCTATCATTGGTTGAATTATAACCAACACCTCGCATTAAGCTCCATTCGCCAATAGCAGGTATATACCAATTTCCCGCGCCTACGATTGGATCTGTTTTAGAAACATTAGGTGGATAAAATGCTAGTGCTGCATTAGCAACAAGAGGTGTACAACTTTGAATATATTCGATAGAAGTTGTCGAATATGAACCGTTGCAAGGGCTATATTTTCCTGCTGATTTGGTTTTAGATATTGCGAGCGTGGCCTCTTTTCCATCGTATAATGCAAGCTCTTTATTCAACCCTTGTTCAATAGCGTCTTGTGAAGCATATTTATATGCATTATTAAGAGGAGTATATTGTAATCCAAAGTAGTAGAACAAAGGATGGCTGTTGTCATAAGGATTTTCAGGATCAAATAAATATGTGGTGCTATCAGTTGTTAAGTCTCTCAAGCTGATAACTCGACCATGATTTGCTCTCATGAATTTTGCCTGATCTGCTGGATAAGGTATGCCCCCTTTTGTTGCAGACAAAGCGTAAACAACGCCGACAGGCTTTTTCTTTGTATCTAGGTCATTAACATTGCTACAAGTTCCATCAGAATAGAAAACATCGCCTAACATGCAACCATCATTGTTTTTTTGCTTTAATGGAAATTGTAGGCTAGCTCTTGCATACTGGTCCTCGCGTGACTGATAATAACCGAGGTATCTTTTAGATTTAGTCCAACTTATAAGATCAACGGTACAAACCGTGCTAATAGAAGAACTGATACATAAGTTTGAAGACAGATAACTTTTATTATAAAATGTTTCAGCTGCAACACCTTTTTCAATTAGGCCACTTAATGTTGTGTTAATTTTTTCTATAGTTGTATTAGTTACACCGGATGAACCACTACCCGAAGTCATTTGGCTAACGTCAAAACCACTAACTAAAGATAATTCACCTACAGATGGTAAATACCAGTTGCCGGCACCAACTAAAGTATCTGTCTTGTTTACTCCCAATGGGTAGAACGCAAGAGTTGCATTTGCGGCTAAAGGTGTGCAGCTTTTATTATAATCTTTAGTTCCTAGTTTAGAGCTATCGGTGCAAATTGTCGAATTAAGTGCAGGAAGCGTAAGCGACATATTATAAGTATTGTTCTTTCCGTTATATATTTCGTCTGAATTTTGTTGGAAGGCAGTTAATAAAGTATCAGCAGTATATCTTGTGAAAGGACTTAGTAATGATGACCAGCTACCGAATGCTAACGTTTTAGAGCTGTTTCCAAAAGGATTTTCGGGGTTAAATGCCAAAGTTGAGCTGTCTACGGTTAAATTTTGTAAACTTATAACTCTACCATATTTAGATTTTGTTTTTTCAGCTGTTGCTGTGTCATAAGGTATGCCACCATCTGTAGCAGATAAGGCATAAACAACACCAACAGGAACTTTGTTTTTATCAAAATTATCTACTGGACAACAAGTTCCATCAGCATAGAAAACATCACCAATTGCACATTCTTTGTTTTCACATCCCGGTCCATTAAGGCTTTTGCATAAGGTATAATTACTATCAGTAGGGCAATAAACTAAGTTTTGGCACCAAGAAGTTTTATCGGTAGCTGTAAAACCAAATTCAGCGCAATCTAAAATTTCAGGGTTTACATCTTCACATAAGGTTAATACGCTGTTTGAGGGGCATTTTATTATTTTATCAGGAGCACACCATGAAGATTTGTCGCTTTTAGTAAAACCGACAGTTGCGCAGTCTATGTTGGTTGTTTTTGCACCTTCAATGCAGATTGTGTAGTTAGAATCAAATGGGCATTTTAAAGATTTTGTACAGCTTTCATCTACTGAAGCAGAATATCCTAATGCGGCACAATCGCCCGATGTGTCTTGGGAAGTTAAACAATTGTTTTCTCCACCATAATCTTTTACACATGTTATGCTATAAGCCGGTGTGGCAGCTAGCATGAAACATATAAATATCATTTTTTTCATAGCAAACTCCATAAAAATAAAACGCGTATATTTCTATGTATCTATTATACATAAATTAAATGAGTTTTGCAAACAAAAAATATGATAAACGCTTATTTGTTCTTAAATTGAGCGTTATATAATATTGAATATGCTCCGACTGAACTTTTTAGCAGTTCTTCATGCGTTCCTTGCTCAACAATTTGACCATCGTTCATAACAATTATCTGTTCAGCATTTTTAATGGTTGATAAGCGGTGTGCAATTACAAAAACTGTTCTGTTTTTCATTAAGTTTTCAATAGCTTTTTGTACAACCGCTTCAGATTTATTATCAAGAGCTGAAGTCGCTTCGTCTAAAATTACAATAGGAGCATCTTTAATTAAGGCCCTTGCAATGGCAATACGTTGTTTTTGACCTCCTGAAAGAAGTGTGCCTCTTTCGCCGATTTCGGTATCTAAACCGTTTTCCAGTCCTTTTACAAACTCGTCTAAGTATACCAGTTTCAAAACATTTTCAATTTCTTGCTCGGAAGCTTGAGGTTTGCCGTATAAAATGTTGTCACGAATTGTGCCGGAGAATAAGAAGTTGTCTTGGAAAACTACAGCTATGTTGTTTCTTAAAGATTCTAAAGAATATTCTTTAATATTTGTGCCATCAATTAAGATTTGGCCTCCGGTTACTTCGTAAAAACGTGGCAAAAGATTAACTAAAGTGGTTTTGCCGCCGCCTGAGTTACCGACAATGGCCACGTTGCTGCCTGATTTAACGGTTAAGTTAACATTTTTTAAAACAGGACAATCATTGACATAAGAGAAAGTTACATCCTTAAATGTAATTTCTTTGTTGATTGTGTTTAAAGTTTTTGGATTTTCACAATCTTGTATTGTAGGAATTAAATTTATGAGTTCAATAATTCTTTCGATAGCCAAGAAAGATATTTGAACGTTGTTAAAGCTTTTACCAATGCTCTTGATTGGAGTATAAAGCAAAATTAAGGCAGTGATGAAAGAAACAAAGTTTCCGGCAGAAATTGTGCCTTCAACAATGAGCGTGCTACCATACCAAATTACAAAACCGATACCTGCAGAAACAATAACGTGCATTAAAGGTGTCATCCATCCGGTTTTTTGTACGACCTTCATGGTTAGCTTGAAAACTTTAATTAAGGCACTGTTAAATTTGTTATAAATAAATTTTTGCATGTTGTATGATGCAATGGTTTTGTTACCATTATGGGTTTCATTATAATTGGTATAAATTTTTGTAGTTTCTTGAACGTTTTGAGTAATGGATTTTTTTATACGACGTTTAACCGATGATAATGGCATGAGCGCACAAATAAGAACGGTAACAGCAATAATGGCAAGTTGCCATGAGTTATAAAATAAAACGCATATTAAAGATATGGAAGAGAAAAATCTGGATATAAATGTTTTCAAATTATCTAATAATCCGCTGCATGCGATGTTGCTATCAGAATCAAATCTTTGAATGATAACTCCCGAATCGTGATTATCAAAATAAGATGTTTCTAAGCAAAGCAGCTTGTTGAATAAATAACGTTTCAAGTCGTGGTTTATTTTGGTTCCGACCCAAGTGTTAAGGTATGTTGCAGCATAGTTTAAACATCCTTGAACGGTTGTGAAAGCCACAATTAAAACAGGTATGTAGGCGGGAGATTGAGCAGACTTATCTACTAAAACAATATCCATGTATGGTTTTAATGACAGAGCGACAACAGAATCAAGAGCTCCAATCGGTATACTTATTAAAATAGCAAGTAATGCTCTTAAAGTATATGGCTTTATAAAAGGCCACATAGCCACGTAGTGTTCGTGAAAACTCATTTTTAATTCTATAGGTTGATGTTTTGCCATTGTAGTACCTTATTTTATTATGTGTAAAAAATTTAATATATAATATATAATGCTGATTTGAAAAACAAGCATCAACCAAAACATGGTTTGATAACTTTTTTTTCTTGTTTTGTGTCGGAAAATTTTTTGAGCAATGAATGCCCCAATCCAACCGCCTAAAAGCTCAAGAGTGTGCAAAGTTATTTCGGGAACTCTCCAATTTCCTTTTTTTGCTGCTCTTTTATCTGAACCATATGCAATTATGGTTACTAAATTAATAGATGCTAAATGATATGGAATAAACAGCATAAATGTTTTGTACATGAATGGAGTTGCTTTAAAAATATAATTTTCCGTATACCAGGCTGCACCAATAACAAAAGCCAGGTGCAAGATATAAAATGTGTTTTTTTGTAATGGTCTAATTAAAAATAAAAGCGACACTAATATTGCTGTGAATGTTATAACCATATTTTTTATTTCCAGTTCAATTTCAGGCAAGGTTATATTATTTTATTTAAAAAAGCAAATATATATTTACAAGATAAAACAAGTTGTTTATTATGTAAAAAAATAATGTAAAAAGGAGAATAACATTGAAAAAAGTACTTCTATCAGGTTTTGTGTTTGTATTGGCTGCTTGCTCTGCAAACTATGATGATTGTGGTTGTTGTCAGGAAGAGCTTGTGCCTGATATGTATCAAGCAGAAACTTTTATGTTGCCGACAACTGTTGTTCAAACTTGTAACTCAACAGTGTTTGATTCATGCAAATGTGCTAATGCACCTACAATTACCCGCGAAGTTTTGCGTCCTCGTATCAAAGTCGTGGTAGAAGAAAAAACAAAAAGAAATTGTCCTAACGATACTCAGAAAATAAACTGTGGTTGCGGTGAATGTGAAGTTTCTACACATCAAGTTGTTGAGAAAACTGTTGCGGAAACTGTTCCGAGTATGCCTGAAGCATATGAACTTGCAGCATCAAGAGTGTTTAACAACTTTATAAAAGACACAGTTAAAGTTTATAGTGAAAAACCAAACGTATTGCTTTATTTGATGCCGACAGATCTCCTTAATGAAGACTTACCCGGTGGCGCTCAACAGGGGGTTACAACAATTAAAAATCAGGTGTTATCTTCTTTTACATATGCATTAACCGATGATGAAAATAACAATGATTATGTGTTGAAAACATCAGCAGAATGGTTTGACACTCCTAGTAAAACTGTTCCGGCAATTAAATATGAAGCAACATTGTTTGATAAAGAAAATAATGTTATCGGACAATGGGTGGAAATAGTTAAGAAAGCAGAAAATTCAGAAAAATGGTTATAGTAAGGTTTTTGTTTTTAATTTTGGTTTCTTTTATCGGTGTAAATAGTGCGTACGCCAATCAAAACGTTGTGGAAATTTTTGCACAATCATGTGAAAAAATTATGAACGGCGAAAGTAAATCAAGCGTGCGTTTGCGTGCTTCAGATAAAGCAACATTCTTGGCTGTTAAAAAATTAGAAGAGCTAAAAGAAGAAGAAAAAAACTTAAATGATCATGATTTTAATGTAATGGTTTATCGTTTTGTTGATGAATATATTGAAGATTTATCAATTAAAACTCTGCAAGATGATGAAGAAAAAGTTTGTGTTGAGGCTCGAGGAAAAATTTTAATCGACAGCATTGATGCTGTTAAATCTGAATTTCAAAAAGATGATAAACCTAAAGAAGTAGAAGCGCAAGAATTAAAGCAAATTGTAGAAAATGTGCAACAAGAGGTTAAAATTAAGCCAACTAATTCAGAAAGCTTAGCTTTGGTTCATGTTAAACAGTTAGAATATTTTAACGGAAGTAAGTCTGTTAAATATGCAAATGTGTTAAAAAAATATATCGATAATAATCCGTATTTTTATTTAACTGAAGATGAAGAAGTGGCTGATTATGTTGTTACTCCTAAGGTATTAAAAGCAAAAATTGATGCCCTTGATGCAAGTAATAAAAGATTGCATATGGCTCTTGTTCTTGAGATTACCGGTTTAGAAAAAGAAGTTGTAAGCGAATATCAAAACAGGTTTGTTTTATTCGGCGCAGAAGAAGATAATCAACAAATTGCTTCACGTTTAATTTCAAAACTTGTTGAACAAGCCGGTGATGGTTTGGTACGTAAAATTGAGAATAAAGAACAACAAAAACTAGAAGATAAAACGCTTGGTAGAGCTATAGATTAAGCTTATTTTTCAAGCATAAACGTTACAGGTCCGTCATTTATTAATTTTACTTGCATGTCTGCTTGAAATATGCCGTTTTGCGTAACTATATCATAATCAGTAATTTGTTTTGTAAAGTATTCATATAGTTTTTTTGCAACTTCAGGCTTTGCTGCGTTATCAAAACCCGGTCTGTTTCCTCTGGAGGTATCTCCGGCAAGAGTAAATTGTGAAACGACCAATACTTCTCCTTTAATATCTTTAACGGATAAATTCATTTTTTGATTTTCATCTTCAAAAATACGTAAGTTAACAACTTTTTTTGCTAAATAATCAGCATTTAACTCTGTATCATTTTTTTCAACACCTAAAAAAATTAATAATCCTTGGTTAATAGATGAAACCAGTTGGTTGTTAACAGTTACAGATGCTTTTTTTACTCTTTGTAATAATGCTTTCATAAAATACTCCTTTAATAAAACATATATGATAAAAATATGGCTGTTACTATACCAACAAAATCTGCAAATAAGGCACAAGGTAATGCGTGACGGGTTTTGCTTATTTTTACTGCGCCAAAATATACCGCTAATACGTAAAATGTGGTTTCTGTTGAACCTTGTATGACTGAAGAAACAAAACCTTGAAAGCTATCTGCGCCATATGTGTTTAATGTTTCAATCATCATTGCTCTTGCTCCGCTGCCTGACAACGGTTTCATTAATGCAGTTGGCAATGCCGCAACAAAGGTTGTATCCAGATTGAATTTTTGTAGTACAAATTCGATTATGTCAGTTAAATATTGCATAAGTCCTGATGTTCTAAATACAGCTATGGCTGTGAGCATGGCAACAAGGTAAGGGATTATTTTTATTGCAATGTTAAACCCTTCTTTTGCCCCTTCAATAAATGTCTCGTAGACATTAATTTTTCTTATTACACCGGCAACCATAAAAAGAGATATGATGAAAAATAAAATAAAGTTACCTATGTTGGTGGAAAATGTAAGACGAGTATCGCTTGGTAAAGAATGAAAATAATATGCAATAGATAAAATTAAACACGCAAATCCGCCTATATATATAAGTATGGTTTTGTTAAATATAGAAATTTTTTGAGTAAACGCTACGCTTAAAAATCCAGCAAGGGTGGATAATGATGTAGCAATTAAGATAGGTATAAATACAGAACATGGGTTTGAGGCACCAAGTTCGGTGCGATACATTAATATGCTAATAGGAATAAGAGTAACTGAAGAGGCGTTAATTACCATAAACATAATTTGTGCATTGGTGGCCGTATCTTTTTGCGGATTTAGTTCTTGTAACTGCTCCATTGCTTTTAAGCCCATAGGGGTTGCCGCATTATCCAGACCTAATATGTTTGCAGCCATATTCATGACGATTGATCCTATTGCGGGATGATTTTCAGGAATCTCAGGCATGATTTTTTTAAATAGGGGTCTTAAAATTTTTGCTAAGAGATTGGTTAAACCGGAGTTTTCGGCAATTTTTAATAAGCCTAACCATAGGCATAACATACCTGTAAGATTTATAGATATTGTAAATGCAGATTTTGCTGAATTAAAAAGTTCATTTACCAGTAAAGTCCATATTTCGTAGTCGTTAAATAATAAACTTTGGATGCATGCAACTACAAATGATGTCAAAAAAAATGTTGCGAATATTATATTTAACATATTATCTCCTTTTTATCATTAGGATATGTGTAAAAAATTAATGATTTATTATAAAAATGGTTTATACTATAAGAAAAATTTATTATAGGAGATTAAAATGTCAGAAGCAATTATATCTTGGATTTCTTTGTTAATAAGTAAAGCCGGTATATTTTTAGCAGTGCTTATATTGTACTTTTTATATGCATCACTTATTAAAAAGAAAAATAAAGTTAAAGAAGCAATGTCAGGAATTGATGTTCAGTTAAAGAAACGTTACGATTTGATTCCTAACATGTTGAATATGGCTAAAAAATTTATGGAGCACGAAAAAGGGTTAATGACAGAAATTGTAAGGCTCCGTACAGAAGCTATGAAAAAATCATTTAATGGCTCTCCAAAAGAAATGATGGATTTAGATAATTTAATCGATAGTAAATTAAAAGAATTTTGGGTGTCTGTAGAAAATTATCCTGATTTAAAATCGAATCAGACAATGGTTCAGGCTATGCAAAGTTTTAATGAGGTAGAAGAGCATATTGCGGCTGCTCGTCGTTTTTACAATTCTAGTGTTAATGATTTGAAAAATGCGGTTGAAATTTTCCCGGGCAATGTTTTGGCGTTAATGTTAGGTATAAAAGCTGATATGCCGTTTTTTGAAGCAGAATCTGCAGCTAAAGACAGAATTGATGCTAAAGAGTTCTTTTAATGACGCAACAAACTGAAAAAACTAAAGCTGATTTTGATGAGTATTACTGGCGTAATATTTATCCTTTAATGTTGGATAAGGAAAAAGTCAGAAAAAGATACCTTGCTAATTTGAAAAGACTTATAGCTATATCAGCAATTGTCTTGCCGTTGGTTATATGGTTTGCATGGAAGTGTGTAAATGAATATGACCAAGAATGGGCTGCAAATGTGACTTACTTTGCCATTGCTGTAAATGCATTTATATTGCGTGGCCCATTTAAGATATATAAGAAGTTGGTGAAAAATGATATAATGAACCTTTTTATCAAATTTTTTGAAGGCTTTAGCTATAAACAAGGTGCAGGTCTAAGCTATTATGAAATTATTGATAGCAATATTTTTCCTAAGTTTGATAGAATTGAAACAGACGATTGTTTTTATGGTACATATCACGATGTTCAAGTTAGAGTTTGTGAAGAAAAGTTGATTAAAACTCGAGTGGATTCCAAAGGACGCAGGCATAACGAAACAATGTTTTTTGGTATTGTGCTTGAATTAGATATGAATAAGAAATTTTTATATCAAACATATGTTACCAAGGATCGTGGAATTTTAAATCGTTTTAGCAAAAAAAGCGGCTTTGAGAAAGTTGCTTTAGAAGATGTCGTTTTTGAAAAAGCGTTTGAGGCATATAGTGAAAATCAGATTGAAGCAAGATATTTGCTTACAACAGCATTTATGGAACGTATGTTAAAATTAAAAGAGGCATATAAAGGAAAAGATATTCAATTTAGTTTTTATGATTCTAAAGTAATGATTGCCATTAACACCAAAGAAGATATGTTTGAGCCATGTTCATTGCTAAAAACTAACTTGCGAGAAGAACAAGTTTATAAAGTGTATGATCAATTTATGATGATATTTTCAATTATAGATATGTTGAAATTAAATCAACGAACAGGATTATAAGTTGTTAAAAAACTATCGATAAGGTACTTGATATTTAGAGAAGAACACTATACATCTATATGAAAAAATAAGGATAAAAACTATGAATAACTTGCCGTTGCTTAAAGATGTACATATTCCGGTTGATACATGGCTGTTTCCTTTAGGTTATGGTTGGTTGCTTATAATTTTATTGTTGATATTTGCGTATGCCTTTTATAAAAGTTTTAAATTTATCAGAAGTAAAAGTAAAAAATATTATGCTTTGGTGTTGTTAAAAAAAGCAGATAAAGATGAATTGAGTTCGGCTATTAAAATCTCTGAAATATTGAGAAGGGTATGCTTATATAAATATAAAGAAGCCATTTCTCTTTTTGGTAATGATTGGGTTAAATTTTTAAATTGTAAAAGCAAAAAACAGCTTGGTGGAAAGGCTGCTGAATTGCTTGTATATGGTCCTTATTTGCCAAATGATAAAATATATGATAAGGAACATTATGACACATTGAGAGCATTTGTAAAGTCTTGGATAGGAGAAAACTTATGATAAGTTTTGAGTATCCTTATTTATTGATACTTTTAATACTTCCTTTTTTGGTAAAATATATTTTACCTTCAGTAAAGGGTATGTATGGAGATGCATTAAGTGTTCCGTTTGTTCAAGACCTTAAAAATATCGAAACAATAGGTTCAAAAGGGCATGGTATATTAAAATCAAACGGCTTTGTATCGGTTAAATGGTGGTATGTGTTTTTTGTATGGATATTGTTGGTACTGTCTGTTATGCGTCCGGTTCAAATTGGAGAACCTATAAGATTGGAAGGTAAATCAAGAGATGTATTATTGGTAACGGATATATCAACATCAATGCTTGAAGATGATTTTGTGTTTCAAGGTAGAGCTTTGAGCAGATTTGGAGCAGTAAGAGCTGTAGTATCAGATTTTGTTAACAGAAGAGTTAGCGACAGGCTTGGCTTGATTTTGTTTGGAACCAGAGCATATCTGCAAGCACCATTAACTTACGACAGAAACAGTATTCAAGAAATTTTGTGGTCAATGCAAGCCGGAATGGCCGGAAACTCTACAGCAATAGGCGACGCTTTGGCTTTAGCTCTAAAAACCTTAAAGAACAGCACAGAAGATGTAAATAATAAGATAATTATTTTACTTACCGATGGTGAAAATAATGATGGTAGTTTGAGTTTGCCACAGGCAATTTTGATGGCAAAAAATGAGGGAATAAAAGTTTATACTATAGGCGTAGGCGGAAGCGGATTTGCCTCAATTGCCAGTGCTTTCTTTGGAAATATAGTGTCTAATTTAGATGAAAAAAGTTTGCAGATATTGGCTGACGAAACAAAAGGCAGATATTTTAGAGCAGATAGTTTGCAATCGCTTGTTGATGTATATAAAGCAATTGATACTTTAGAACCTGTAGATGTTGAGCAAAACTATATTTATCCACGTAATGAATTGTTTTATATTCCGTTGTTAGCTGCATTTTTGTTGGCATCTGTGTTAATGTACAGATATAGGAGACATTAGATGTTGGAAGAGTTTGTTAGCAATTTTCATTTTTTGCGCCCTTGGGTTTTATCATTTTTACTTATTCCGATTTTATTTTATTTTTATGTTTTTAAAAATGATGCAAATCTTAGTAGTTGGGAAAAAGTTTGTGATAAAAATCTGTTAAAATTTTTATTAATTAAAGGTACAAGCTCAAAGCGAAAAATTGGGGTGCTTTTTATGTATTTAGGGTTGTTAAGTGCGGTCATCGCGGCAAGCGGACCTTCTTGGAAAAAGATTGAAACCTCTGCCATTAATAATCAACAACCGGTTATGATACTTTTGAATTTATCAACAGATATGCTTAATACGGATATTAAACCGAGCAGATTAGATAGAGCAAAAATGGAAATATCGCAATTTTTAAAACAATTGAAATCTTCTGAAAGCGGATTAATTGTTTATACAGATGAGCCATTTTTGATTTCTCCGCTATCTACAGATCATGAAATTGTGATAAATTTGCTGGAATCTGTTAATGCAGATATAATGCCGACAAATGGCGACAGACTAGATAGAGCGATAGAGTTAGCTGTTAAAAAAATTAAAGGTTCCGGCTATGAAAATGGAAACATTGTATTGTTTACATCTGATGCAGGTGCAAGTTTTAATGCTTCGGTACAAGAAACATTAAAATCTGTTCAAGCAGGGGTTTTTATAAATGTCGTAAATATAAACAATCAGAAAAACTCAAAACTTGAAACAATAGCTAAAGATGGTAAAGGGATATATATGCAAGTTGGTCAGGATATGCAAAATTTGGTAAAAGATATTGCAGGTAAAAAAGAGAATTATAGGAAAAGTAAAAATAAAACAGCAGAGTGGCTTGATTTTGGTTGGTTTTTATTATTTATTCCAATGTTATGTTGCTTAAACTTTTTCAGAAAAGGAATGTTGGCTATTATTATTTTGATTGCTTTCAGTTTAGATGCTTCGGCAGGTTTTTTGTTTAGCGATAATTATGAGGCTATGAAAAAATTTGAAAGAAAAGATTATAAAACTGCGGCACAAAAATTTAAGCAAACTGATTGGAAAGGTGTTTCTTTATATAAAGCGGGAGATTATGAGAATGCTGCTAAAATGTTTGCTGATAAAACAGATATAGAATCAAAGTATAATTATGCTAATGCTTTGGCTAAATCAGGTCAAATTGATGAAGCAATAAAAAAATATGAAGAGGTATTGCAAGAAAATCCTAAGCATGAAGATGCTGCTTTTAATTTAGAATATTTAAAAAAGCAGCAGCAAAATAATTCTAAGAACCAGAAAAATGATAATAAGCAAAATAAAGATCAAAACCAAAAAAATAATGATCAGAATCAAGAGAGCGAGCAAGAGCAAAATAATCAGTCTCAAGCATCTGAACAAGAGCAAAATCAAGAAGAAAATAATGATAATCAAGAAGCAAAAGCAGAAAATATGATGGCACAAGCTCAGGCTGAAGAAGAGCAAGAGGATAAGCAAAGTAAAGATAACTCAAAAGACAATATGGATAATAAGCAAAATAAAGAGCAAAATCAAAGCATGCAAGAACAGAAAGTTCCTAAAGCACAAGCAAAACAAGGCGATAAAGATGAAAAATATGATGAAGAAGTGCAGGCAAAAGTTCAACGTTTCAGAGAAATACCAGACGATAAAGGAGGCTTGTTGCGTGCTTTTATACAACAAGAATATTTAAAGAAAAGATACGGAGATTAAAATGAAAAAAATCGTTTTTATTATAAGTATGATTTTTAGTTTCAATGTTTTTGCAGCAAATATAGAAGCTACGGTTAATAAAAATATTGTGTCGCAAGATGAGGTTTTTGTATTTACTTTAACTGCCGATGAAAATGTAAATGAGCGTCCTGATTTAAGCGCTTTATCTCCGAATTTTAAGGTTTATTCTAATTCTGTTTCAAAAAGCACTTATGTGGTTAACGGAGAAAGGACAAGTACAACTAAGTGGCAAATAGGATTATCGGCACTTAATGAAGGAAAACAGAAAATTCCGTCTGTTAGGGTTGGTAATGATATTTCTAATGAGGTAAGTATTAATGTTTTACCAACAGGAACTGATACTTCTAATATGTCAGATACCCCAAAATATTCAATCAGAACAGAGGTCGATGACAGCGAAGAATGGTATGTTCAAGAGCAAATACCTTGCGATGTTATTATTACTGATATCGGAGGCTTACAGGGAGGAGAACCTGTTTTTGATAATAGCGATGACTGGATAATAAAGAGTTTAGGTAATCCTGATGTTGTTTCAAAATATGTTAATGGAGTTAATGTTAGGGAAATAAGATTTAAATATATCTTATTTGCACAAAAAAGCGGTGAGTTAAAAATCCCTGCTGTAAGGTTTAACGGATATAAAATTTCTAATGATGGAGGAGGTATCTTTACCGGAAATATATTCAGATTAAACGTTGGTATGCCGACTTCTTTTGGTTTTGAAGAACCTATAAATTTGATATCTTCGGTAAAAAGTATAAATATAAGACCAGTGCCGTCAGATTATCCGGGAAAATGGTGGCTTCCTGCTAAAAAGGTAGAAATAAAAGCCGAGTTTGACGATAATGTGGAATTTGTTGAAGGCGAAGCGTTTAATCGGGAAATTGTCATGACAGCTGTTGGTGTTATTGATACGCAATTGCCGGAAATTAGTTTTAAAAATGCAGACTTTTTAAAGCAATATCCTCAAAAAAGTATAAGATCAAATGAGTTGTTTGAAAACGAGCCGGTAGCTATGCAAAAGGTTGTCAATGTATATATTCCGGAACGTTCAGGTGAATTAATATTGCCATCTATCAGTGTAGACTGGTTTAATATAGAGACCGGAAAAATAGAAAAAGCAGAAATTAAAGAGCAAAAAATATTTGTAAAAAAGAATCCTAACTTAAAGCAAAATACTGAAGCGGCTCCGCAAGAACAAGTTTTGGCGCAAACACAAACTATAGAGCAGAGAGGTTTTACACTATTGCAAGTAATGGCTTTGTTAATAGGTGTTTTTGTTGTCGGTATTTTATTTGGTTTTTATATGTTTAAGTTTAATAAAACATATAAAAGCGCTAAAAAAACTAAAACATATGGAAATTCGGATTTGATAGTAAAAAAAGCTTATGCAAATGAATATAAAGATTTAAGTGTTGCTTTAATTTCATGGGCGGCAAAAATTTATCCGAATAAAAATATTTGCACATTAAAAGATATAGCCATAGCAATAGATGATGAAGACTTTTCTAAACAACTTAATTTGCTAATGGAAAAACTTTATAGTCAGAAAGATGTTACAAATTGGGATGCGGATGCATTTGTTACAGCATATAAAAAAATCACAAAAAAAAATAAGGTAAAAACAAATAATAAAATACCTTTACCCAAGTTGTATCAATAAAATATTGCAATATAATTTTTTATGTGTTCTAATAAACAAAAATTTATTATATTCAAGGATGCGCTATGTTGTTTATGAAGAAAGTTTTTTTAGGCTTAGGCTTTTTGTTATTGTTTTCTTTAGGCGGTGCCGGAACTCAAAGTAATAGTTTAATAATGCAAGGTATGGGCTTTATTGGGCTTATTATTGGTCTTGTAATTTTGTATGTATTCGGCAGAATGGTGTGGAAAGGAATGGGCTGCTTACCTTCATTTTTAATTTTATCCGCAATAGTGCTTTTTATGATGTATTCTTTAGGCCTGTTTAATAACGGAATTGAAGGTGTGGGACAAGCTATTATGAAGTTTATAGGTCGAGAAAAAACGACGGTTGCATCAGAACAAATGCCAAATAATGATACTCAGGCAGCACCGGCGGAGGCTTTGCCGGAAAATGATAATACCGGTAAATTTAGTGCAGACTTTTCTTTAAAACAAAATAACAAGGCTGCCGAAGAGCCTTCAAGTCCGGTATTGTTTGAGGATACAGCACCTAAAGTACAAAAAGAGGTCGTACAAGAAGAACCAGCAGAAAGCGGAGGATTGCTTCAGACAGTTATGTCTTCTTTGTCAGGTAAAAAGAATCAGCAACAACAAAAAGCTTTTAATCCGAATGACTATCCGGTGGTTTATGGTTCGGTAAGAGTTGTTAATGCAGATACCTTAATTATGTATGGTAAATATTTCAGATTATATGGTATTGATGCTCCGGAATCTAACCAAACATGTGCTAACAAGACCGGACGTTCATATAACTGTGGAAGAGAAGCTGCTTTGTGGTTAAAAAACTGGATTGGTGAAAATGAGTTAGAATGCCATGTTGTTCGTCAAAACACAAAAGGTGACATGGAAGGAACTTGTTCTTATGGTCAATATGATATAGGAGCGGCTTTAGTTAATGCAGGATGGGCTGTTGCAAATATGAATGTTACAGACATTTATTACCCATATGAAATGCAAGCAAGAGATCAACGTCGTGGTTTATGGCAAGGCCAATTTTATATGCCGTGGGATTGGCGTAAAATGCAAAACAGAAAAGCTAAAATAAAAATTATTTCTAACAAAAAGAAGAAAAACATGTTTGGAATATGATATACAGGTACGATTGCAATACATTAGCTGATACAGAGAGTTTAGCCCAAGCCTTATCTGAAATTGTTAAAGTTTCAGATGTTTGGGCATTATTTGGAACACTTGGCGTTGGTAAAAGTGTTTGGAGCCGAGCTTTCATTAAAAAACTGACATCTGTTCAAGAAGTTCCAAGCCCTACTTTTACTTTGGTTCAAATATATGAAGCTGAAGATTTTGATATATACCATTATGATTTGTATCGTTTAAAATCAGCAGAAGAAGTTTGGGAACTTAATATTGAAGAAGCCATGTATAATGGAGTTTGCTTAATTGAGTGGCCTGAAAAAATGGGTGCCTATTTGCCTACAAATTGTTTTAAGGTACATATCAGTGTTGTAGAAAATGATGTTCGGCGATTTGAAATAGAAGTTGATTCAAAAGAAAAGCAAGATCGCTTATTAAAATCTCTTAGACAACCGGATGATGTGTATGATAAAAAATAATATATATGCAACGTGTGTGGATATACAGTCACAAGGGATACTTATAATAGGAAAATCTGGTTCCGGAAAATCTGATTTAGCGTTACGTTTAATTGAATATAAAAATGCAATTTTGGTTTCTGATGACAGAACAGATGTTTATGAGGAACAAGGAAAGCTTTTTGCAACTCAACCTCAAGAAATTAAAGGGTTGTTGGAGGTTAGAGGAGTCGGAATTATAAAACAAGATTGTATCGAAAAAAGTGAAATAAAATTAGTTGTAAATTTAGTAAGCGATATGCAACAAGTAGAGAGAATGCCTATTGAGCGGTTTTATGAAATAAATGGAATTAGCATACCGCTGTTATATTTGTATCCTTTTGAAGTTTCTGCTGTTGATAAGGTTGTTATAAAATTAAAAGCTAATCTTGAAAAATAGTCCGAAAAGCCATACAATGCGCTTATTGATTTAAGAAAGGGATAATAATATGCCGGCAAAACCAGTAAACAGACAAAAGCAAATGGAAAATTTTTTAAGAGCATTAGGTAAGCCCTTAGTAAAATTTGTTATCAGGTTGGGGGAATTAACAAACTTTGTTGTTAAGGCATTGTATCATTGTTTTACTCCGCCGTTTTATTTGAAAAATTTTGTTCGACAATTGTTGGATATGGGTTTTTATTCTTTACCGGTTGTCGGGCTGACGACAATTTTTGCAGGTATGGTGATTGCATTGCAAAGTTATTCAGGATTTGCTCGTTTTGGAGCAGAGAGCGCTGTTGCATCTGTGGTGTTGATTTCGGTTACACGTGAATTGGCTCCGGTATTGTCAGCACTTATGGTTGCTGGTCGAATTGGTGCTGCAATGGCTGCGGAAATCGGTACAATGAGAGTTACAGAACAAATCGATGCATTGGTTACATTATCTACAAATCCATTTAAATATTTAGTAGCACCTCGCTTGTGGGCGGGTGTGATTGTGTTGCCTATTTTGGTTTTAATTGGCGATGTAATAGGTATATTCGGAGGTTATGTTGTCGGTGTATTTAAATTGGGTTTTAATCCGGCAAACTATATTAATTCTACTTTTGAAAACATGGAAGCAGTAGATATAGTTTCAGGTCTTACAAAAGCTGCTGTTTTTGGTTTTATTATTTCTTTGATGGGATGTTATAACGGATATAAATCAAAAGGCGGTGCACAAGGTGTTGGTGAAGCAACAACAAACGCTGTTGTTTCTGCATCTATACTTATTTTGATATTCAATTACATTTTGACGGAAGTTTTCTTTTCTAAATAGGTGAGGTTAATATGGAGAAAAATATTAAAATTTCTATTCGTAATTTACATAAATCTTTTGGAAAGAAAATCGTATTAAATGGTGTAGACTTAGATATTGAAGCCGGAAAATCTTTGGTGGTAATCGGAGGATCAGGCACGGGAAAATCTGTTTTAATTAAGTGTATTCAAAATTTGCTGATGCCAGATATGGGCTCAATAAAGATTGATGGTCAGGAAACAGTTGGAGCAAAAGGAAATAAGTTAAAAGATTTTCACGCTAAAATGGGTATGTTATTTCAAGGTGGCGCATTATTTGATAGTTTATCTGTGTGGGAAAATGTTGCTTTTTCAATTTTGGAAAATAAAAAAGCAAACAGAGAACAAGCCAAGTTAGATGCAATAAGAGTGTTAAGACAAGTTGGGCTTGCACCTGATGTAGCAGATTTATCACCTTCTGAATTATCCGGAGGTATGCAGAAAAGAGTTGGTTTAGCAAGAGCTATTATTACTAAACCCGAAATTATATTTTTTGATGAACCGACAACCGGACTTGATCCAATAATGGCAGATGTTATTAATGATTTAATTGTCGAATCAGCAAAAGGATTAGGAGCTACAACATTGACCATTACGCATGATATGGCATCTGTTCGAAAAATTGCCGATAAAGTAGCAATGCTTTATAAAGGCAAAATTATATGGCAAGGCACTGTTAAAGAAATGGATAAAACAGATAATCCATATGTTCAACAGTTTATTAATGGTTGTTCTCAAGGACCAATTAAAGTGGAAGTTTAAAAATGGCAAAAAAAACAACAATAGAATATGTTTGCAGCCAATGTGGCGCAGTATACCCTAAGTGGCAAGGAAAATGTGATTCTTGCGGTGAATGGAATACTATTGAAGAGGAAAAAGTTCAAGGTGGCGGCTTCTCAATTTTGCCTAATAAGAAACCCGGCGATATTATTGATTTTGTTCCATTAAGTGGCAGTTCTCAAACATTTGAACGTTTGAAAACAAATATTAAAGAAATTGACCGGGTAACCGGTGGCGGTTTAGTTCCCGGTTCAGCTATTTTGGTTGGTGGAGATCCGGGTATAGGTAAGTCAACATTGTTGTTGCAAGTTTGTGCAGGTGTTGCAAATTTAAGTAAATCTTTTGAATGTTTTTATATATCAGGTGAAGAAGCTATAGATCAGGTTAGAATAAGAGCCCAAAGGTTAGGTTTGGCTCAATCTCCGGTTAAACTTGCAAGTACGACAGAAGTAAAAGATATTGTTGCTACTCTTGATAAAGCAAATCCCGCAGTAGTGATTATTGATTCTGTTCAAACAATGTATCTTGAAAATGTTGAATCTACACCTGGAAGTGTTGCTCAAGTCAGAGCTTGTGCGTATGAGTTAATAAAGTTGGCTAAACGCAAAGGATTTGTTTTGTTCTTGGTAGGACATGTAACAAAGCAAGGTGCAATTGCAGGTCCCAGAGTTTTGGAACATATGGTAGATACAGTTTTGTATTTTGAAGGCGAAAGGGGGCATCATTTTAGAATTTTGCGTGCGGTAAAAAATCGTTATGGTGCTACAGATGAAATAGGCGTTTTTGAAATGCAAGATAAGGGGCTGGTTGAGGTTGAAAACCCCTCAGCATTGTTTTTGGCAGAACGTCAGGGTAATGTTTCAGGATCTTGTGTGTTTGCCGGTATAGAAGGTTCAAGACCTGTTTTAGTTGAAATTCAGGCTTTGGTTAGCCAAAGCGGTTATTCAAGTCCAAAGAGAGCTGTTGTAGGCTGGGATTCTAACAGACTTGCTATGGTTCTCGCAGTATTAGAAGCCAGATGCGGAATGAACTTTAGTTCACATGATGTATATTTAAATATTGCAGGCGGATTAAAAATTTCGGAACCGGCGGCAGATTTAGCTGTGGCTATGGCTGTTATATCTTCTTTAACAAATAAGCCTTTACCTGCAGATATGGTTGTGTTTGGAGAAATCGGATTATCCGGTGAAATAAGGGCGGTAACACAGCCAACTTTAAGGCTTAAAGAAGCTTGTAAACTTGGATTTTCTAATGCAATAGTTCCTACATCATTTGGTAAAGATAAAAAGTCTAATACAATTTCGTATTATGAGATAGGCAATGTTAATCGTTTAATAAATTGGTTTAATTAGGAGAATATTGATGCAACCGTTGAATAACTTAGACGTTGTAATATTGATCATTACCGCAATTTCTGCTTTGATAGCTTTATGCAGAGGTTTTGTTAAAGAGGTCCTTTCTATTGTCGGATGGATATTAGCATCAATTACAATTTTTTATTTGTTACCAATTTTGACACCTTTTGCAAAAAATTATATTGCAAGTTCAGTTATGGCATCAATTGTTACTGCTCTGATCATTTTGATAGTGTTCTATGTTATATGGCTTTTAAGCACTGATAAACTAATTGGAAAAGTTCGTTCAAGTAAGTTAAGTGCAATTGATAGAATGTTGGGTTTATTGTTTGGTGTTGTCAGAGCATGTTTAATTGTTATATTGTTTAACATATTAGTTTCATGGGTGTTACCGAATAGCCGTAATGAAGATATGTTTAAAGATTCAAAATATTTCACACTGGCAGGAGAATTTGCTAAACCTATTGAAGGTTTAATACCTGAAGAAACTAAGAATTTAATTGCAATTAAAGATGAAAAATCTAAAGAAGTTGCAGCTAAAAAAGACGACAAGAAAGAAGCTAAAAAAGACGATATAAAAGATGAAGAATTAAAAGAAATTGAAGCGCTTTTCGAAAAGTTGGCTCAACCTCAAATTGTTAAATCAGAACCTGCTTCATCAGAAGATTTTGAAGGTTATCAAGAAAAACAGACTGATAATTTAGATAGACTTATAGAAGCAACTATTGATTAGTTTTAAGTGTTTTTCTACCACAATATATAAAAGTAATAAAAGTTTTTTGTGTTCTTATCATTAATTTTGCACATGTTATCTATAAATGCGGCAGTTACATTTTGAAAACATGTGCCTTGAGAGCAGTCTGAGTAAAGTCTTTTACTTTCGTTGCTATTAATGGATCCGCCGTTTGTTGCATCTTCTCTTAGAACCATAATAATGTTTGAGGCGTGCTCTCTAGCTATATTTATAATGTTAAAACATATATCTTTGCTATATTCATTGTTAGCTAAGCCGGTAAACAATCCGAAGCTATATCCGTAAGAGGTTCTGGAATAGAAAGACATTTTATTTCCAAAGATGTCTGTTAACTGATCATTTTTAGTGTAAGAAGCAATGTTCCAAGCTTCTTTTTTGTAGGTTATTCCATCAGGTAGTAAACCAGCTTTATGGATAAATTCGTTATAATAAAGGTCGTTTTGGGTACCCCCTGAAACAGCTTTGTTGATGGATCCGGAAATTTGCAAAGCGTTTGATAAAAGCATATTGTAGCTTTCAGCATGCTTATTGAGTTTGTGTTTTTTCATAGCTTTAGCATAGCCGGAGATTCCACCAACTGATAAGACACCAATGATGGCTAAAACGCCTAGCATTTCAACCATTGATCTACCTGTCTGATTTATTTTAGGCAAATGCATCTTATTTGTTTCTCTATTTGCTTTTTTTTATTAAGTGATATTGAGCAAGTGCAATAATTACTAAATATGGAATAAAAATTTCTATACTTTCTTCTAACAAAGACCAAACTTCAATGTGAGATTTTGGTAAAGAAACATCATTATGAGCATCTCTCCAATTTCCCGGGAAGCGGTCGGCAAATTTTGATAACACTAAAACAGAACAAAAAACAGCAATTGTCCATGTGACAGTGTTAAATTTGAAAAAAGATGTTATAAGGTGTTTGCTATATTTAATGAGTAAATATAAAATTGCACCAAATATAATAAGCAAAAGCATGCCAAATACTATTTTTTCACCAATAGGGTTTTCTGGTTTTAAGAAAAATCTAGATTTAAAAGGTGTAGTGTCGGTTTTTGAAAGGTGGTGTTGTATACCAGCTTCACGTAAAAATGCAGACATGCCTAAAAATAAATATATTCCCCATGATGTAATTTTATCGGTATAATCTTTGCTGAAATATAAAAGAGCGGCTAGCATAGACATATATCCGATATTAGTTAGAATTTCTATAATTTCACCATCGTGAGTTATGTGATATTTTTGTTCGGGAAAATATATAAGTACGATAGCTAGCAGTGTTCCCCAACAAAGGCTGAAGCACACCGGTGCAAAGAAAGGGGATAAGAATATTTTTTTCATAGCGTTACATCCTATTAAAATTATGTTATAAGCACTATATATCAGAACATATTTTTTTATAAGAGTTTTTTTATAACGGTGTATAAAATTTTATAAAAAAAACGCCGGTTATCCGGCGTTTTAAAAACTATGATAAAAATTAAATCATAGCCATGCCACCGTTTACATGTAATGTTTGTCCGGTGATATATTGAGCTTCGTCAGATGCTAAAAATGCAACAGCATTAGCAATGTCTTGAGCTTCACCTAATTTTCCTTCAGGAATTTTATTTAAAAGGGCAGCTTTTACATCGTCAGGTAAAACATCTGTCATAGCTGTTCTAATGAAACCTGGAGCAACTGAGTTAACAGTGATACCGCGAGATCCAACTTCTTGTGCTAAGCATTTGTTCATAGCGATCATACCAGCTTTTGAAGCTGAGTAGTTAGCTTGACCAGCATTTCCCATAACGCCTACAACTGAAGCAATACCGATGATACGGCCATATCTTCTTTTCATCATTCCTCTGATGCAAGCTTTTGCGAGTTTGAAACCAGCAGATAAGTTAACATCTAAAACGAGTTGCCAATCTTCATCGCTCATGCGCATAAATAAATTGTCACGAGTTAAACCTGCATTGTTAATCAAAATGTCAATTTGACCAAATTTTTCTTCAACATTTTTGATGAGTTCAGCAATTTCTGTAGGGTTTGATAAGTTTGCTACAAAGCATTCAATATCGCCACCAAGTTCATTTTTTAATTGTTCCATAGGTTCTAAACGCATATCAGTTAAAGCTAATTTTGCGCCTTGAGCATGTAATGTGCGAGCAATTTTATCGCCTAAACCGCCGGCAGCACCGGTAATTAAAGCTACTTTTCCATCTAATCTGAACATTTTTTTATCCTTTTATAGAGTTATAAATTTTTTGCTAATTCTTCAATATCAGCGATTGTGCCAACAGAAGCAGAATTGATTTCTTTAAAGCTTCTTTTAGCTATTCCTGAAAGAACTTTTCCGGCACCTAATTCAATTATATCGGTAATTCCTTGTTCTTTCATAAATGTAATGGTTTCACGCCATCTGACTGTTCCGGTAACTTGTTCAATTAAATTTTTTATAATTTCTTTATCGTTTGTAATCGGAGCGGCTAAAACATTTGAGATGAGTGGGATGTTCGAATCCTTACTTTCAACTTGCATTAATGCTCTTGCCATAGCCTCGGCGGCCGGTTTCATTAAAGGGCTGTGAAAAGGAGCACTTACAGGTAATTTAACGCATCTTTTGGCACCGAATTCTGAAGCAATTTCGACAGCCTTATCAATAGCAGCCATATGTCCTGATAAAACAACCTGACCATCAGAGTTGTCATTTGCTGCAACGCAAATATTGTTTTCATCAGCACAAGCTTCTACTAAAGCATCAATATCCTTAAAAGATACACCTAATACTGCTGCCATACCGCCAAGTCCGACCGGTACAGCTTTTTGCATAGCAGTGCCTCTTATACGCAATAATTTTGCAGTATCGGAAAGAGAAAAGACGCCGCCTGCGCATGCAGCAGAATATTCACCTAAAGAGTGTCCTGCTACAAAGGTTGCTTTGTCTTTTAATGAAATTCCGAATTCTTTTTCTAAAACGCGTACTACAGCCATAGAATGAGCCATAAGAGCAGGCTGTGTATTGGCTGTAAGTGTTAATTCATGTTCCGGACCGGAAGTCATGATTTTGAACAAATCTTGTTCTAAAGCGTCGTTAACTTCATCAAAAACTTCTTTTGCTGAAGCAAAGTTATCAGCAAGTTCTTTGCCCATGCCGACAAACTGAGATCCCTGACCGGGAAAAACAAATGCATATTTCATAAATAAAAACCTTTTTCTTAATCTTTTATTGGGAAATTATGTGTATTTTGATTTAAAGTCAAGTTTTTATGAAAAAACAGACACAGGGATTTTAAATATGGTAGAATATAAGAAGATATCTGTAATTACCGTGGCATATAATTGCGAACGTTTTTTAGAAACAGCTTGTAAGTGTTTTGCTTATCAAGATTATCCTAATTTGGAATGGATTATTGTTAATGATGCTTCTACAGATTCTACGGCTGCTTTGTTGCAAAGATATAAAAAAATTGATCCAAGGGTTAAGCTTTGTTTAAATAAAACCCGTAAAGGTTATACAGAATCGTATGCTTATGCAATTACAAAGGCAACAGGAGATTATATTGCAATATTAGAACCTGATAATTTTTGGGTGCAAGATAAAATTTCTCGTCATTATGCTTTTATGCTTCGATATAATTTTGTTTTAAGTCACACAAGTTATGCTTTTGCTGATCATTCTTGTAATTTACTTCCAATGGGATGTGCAGTAATTGAACCAAAAATAAATTTGGTAAATTATGGTAAGGAAGCTCAAGTTTGTTACTCTACACTTATGATGAATAGAGAAGAAATTAGTGAGTTTTTTCCGATGCAAATTGATGAAGAAGACAAGAATGATATGGATTTAATGTTGTATTTTATGCGAAAGGGTTTGGTTTCTTGCGGGTGCACAGAAGTTTTGACATTATGCCGACCTCAATACAACTCTCCTAAAAAAGCAAAGCAAATTGAAGAAGTGAAAAAAATTTATAAACAGATGCAAGAGGAAGAAAAATCTATTCCAAGTATAATGAAATATCAGGCATACCAAGCTACAAATGTGGTAGGAGTAAAATTAAATCCGTCATTTTGCATTGATAGAGATGTTGTTTCTAGTTTAGATGAACTTAAAAAATTTAAATTTTAAAAATGGAAAAAAAATATGGCAAAGAATAATAAGAAGAAAAAACAAAGTAAATTGGCCGTTTTTGCAAAAAAAGTAAGCGGAATTTTTTTAATTATGTTTGTTGTTGTAGTTTATTTATCACTTTTGACATATAATCCGGCTGATCCAAGTTTAAACCAACAAAATAATTTGGAGCCGACAAACATTTTAGGCTTATTTGGATCGAACTTGGCAGATTTTATTTTGTGTAGCTTTGGTATTGCTATTGCTGTGTTTATGTTAGGCTTTGTACGTTGGGGGATAGCACTTATTCGTCACAATACAATTGTTGAATTTAAAGTTCGATTGTTTGCATTTTTAATGGGTGTTTTCTCTTTATCTTCATTAATACATTTAATGTATCCTAAAATTTGGGGGAATTATCATTTAGGTGGAAAAGTGGCACAAATAAGCGTGGGTTTGATACAAACTCAGCTTTCAAAATATAATATTCCATACGGAGTAGAAATAATGACAGCGGTTTTTGCTTTAATCAGCTTTATGTCATTTAATATGGTTTTAGGAATAACATTGAAATGTTGGTATGCTGTTATAAAATTTATATTTAATAAAGTTTGGAGCATTTTAGTGTTTGTTGCTAAGATGTTTGCCAAGATTTGTTATTTATTAATAGGCAAAAAAACTCAGAAAGTTCAACGTAAAATTGAAAAGAAAGTTAAAGAAGATAAAAAACAAGAACAACCTGCAAAAATAGAGCCGAAATTAATTTCATCTAATAGTACAAAATCTAAAAAAGCAGTTGCAAATGATGGCTATATGTATCCTGATATTAATTTGCTTTCTCGTCCAAAAGATAAAGGAGGAAATGATATAAGCCAAAAAGAACTTGATGCTACTGCTTTAAAATTAGAAGAAGTATTACAAGAATTTAGCGTTAATGGTAAAATTGTTAAAGTGCGTCCGGGACCAGTTGTTACATTGTATGAGTTAGAACCAGCACCCGGAACAAAAACAGCTCGTGTTATAAGTTTATCAGATGATATCGCTCGTTCTATGTCTGCTATTTCTGTTCGTATTGCAGTTGTTCCTGGTTCAAACACAATAGGTATTGAATTGCCAAATCCTAAAAGAGAAACTGTATGGTTGAAAGATTTGCTTTCTGATCCACAATTTACAGATACAAAAAATACATTAAATATTGTGTTAGGTAAGGATATTGGCGGTAAAAATACTTATGCCGATTTGGCAAGAATGCCACACTTATTGGTTGCAGGTACAACAGGTTCCGGTAAATCTGTAGGTGTAAACTCTATGATTTTATCTTTGTTATACAGATTAAGTCCGGAAAAATGTAAGTTTATAATGATAGATCCTAAAATGCTTGAGTTTTCTATGTATAATGGAATTCCTCACTTGCTTACTCCTGTAATTACAGATCCGGCAAAGGCAGTTGTGGGCTTAAAATGGGCAGTTAGGGAAATGGAAGCCCGTAACCGTAAAATGGCCTTGCTTAATGTGAAAAATATAACAGGATATAATCAAAAACTTAAAGAGTTGAAGGAAAGCGGAGAAAAACTTACAAGAACAATTCAGGTCGGTTTTGATTCTGAAACAGGTAAACCTGTATATGAAGAACAAGAGATTGATACAACAGAATTGCCATATATTGTTATTGTAGTTGATGAAATGGCCGACTTAATGCTTGTGGCAGGTAAAGAGGTTGAGGCTGCGATTCAGCGTTTAGCACAAATGGCTCGTGCGGCCGGAATTCACCTTATTATGGCAACTCAAAGACCTTCTGTTGACGTTGTTACAGGTACAATTAAAGCAAACTTCCCTAGTCGTATAAGTTTTCAGGTTACATCTAAAATTGATAGCCGCACAATTTTGGGCGAGCAAGGTGCTGAACAACTTTTAGGTATGGGTGATATGTTATATATGCCTGCAGGTTTAAGACCTCTTCGTGTTCATGGTGGCTTTGTAAAAGAAAGCGAAATAGAAGCCGTTGTAGAATTCTTAAAACAGCAACGTGAGCCAGAATATGTAGAAGAAGTTACAGCAGGTGAACTTAACTCTAAAGATACAGGTTCTGTGTTTGATAATACATCTATGGGTGGTGGTAGCGATGCTGATTTATATGCGCAAGCTTTGGCTATTGTAAGAAATGATAAAAAAGCTTCAACTAGCTATATTCAGCGAAAATTGCGAATCGGATATAATCGAGCAGCTGCGCTAATTGACCGAATGGAAGAAGAGGGTATTGTAGGTCCGGCAGACCATGTCGGCAGACGTGAAATATTGTAATGGTATTTTATGTAGATAAAAAAATCTCCGCCATAGCGGAGATTTTTTTTTATTTTTGATAAACTATTCTTGAGAATAAGCTTTTTCTTGCTTTTTAGCTTCATCATTTGTTCTGGCAACGTTTACCAAAATTGTTTGTGAAACTTCTGGGTGCAAGTTGATTTTCACTTGGTATACACCTAAATCTTTAATAGGTTTTTCTAAATATACCAAACGACGTTCAATATCAAAACCAGCTTCTTTAACAGCAGCAGCAATGTCACGAATTGTAACAGAACCATATAATTGACCTGTTTCAGCAGCTTGACGAATAAGAACAGTTTTGAAGCCTTGTAATGCTTCAGCTTTTTTAGAAGCTTCTTCAAATAAAGATTGGTTGCGAGCTTCTAATTCAGCTTTTTGTTTTTCAAAATAAGCAACGTTAGATTCTGTTGCACGTAATGCTTTATTTTGAGGTAAGAGGTAGTTACGAGCGTAGCCGTTTTTAACGTTTACTTTGTCGCCCATTTTACCTAATTTTTCTACGTGTTCAAGAAGAATAACTTCCATTTCCTATCCCTCCCTTAGTTAGCCACATATGGCAATAAGCCAATGTAACGAGCACGTTTAATAGCACGAGCCAATTCTCTTTGCTTTTTAGCAGAAACAGAAGTGATACGGCTCGGGATGATTTTGCCTTTTTCAGAAATAAATCTGGAAAGAAGCTTAACATCTTTATAATCAATTCTTAATCCGTTTTCACCGGAAAAAGGACAGCTTTTTCTTTTAAAAAATGATTGTTTAGCCATTATGTTTCTCCTTAAGCTTCAGCTTCAACAGCTGCAATGTCTTCATCAGAAGCCATTTCATTATTGAATTCATCAACTTTGATTGTCATATAACGAATAACATCTTCGTTTAATCTCATCAAACGTTCATATTCAGAAATTGCTTGAGCAGGAGCAACAATGTTTAACAAAACATAATGTCCTTTGCGGTTTTTTTTGATACGATAAGCAAGGTTTTTTAAACCCCAGTTATCAACTTTAACAACTTCGCCGCCTTCTTTTTTAAGAACAGAACTCAAGTTTTCAACTAAAGAGTTAACTTGAGAGGCGCCGAGGTCTTGACGTGCGATAAGCACGCTCTCGTAATTAGCCATTTTATATCTCCTTATGGATTCTCAACAAATAGACACTTTTAGTGTCCGGTTAAATGTATAGCCGCAAAAATAAATTTCACGGCAAGGGACATGTGCTAATATACATAAAAACTTTAATTATGCAAGAGTTTTTTTATGTTACATATAATCATGCCCAATATCTGCGTTTGTAATATTTGATATTGGTGTTGAGTTTGGCTTGTTTTCCTTTTGAGAGGTTTCACATTGATCTTGTTTAGATTCAATCTTAAGACTTTTATAGTCTATGTTTTTTTGTGGAGTTTGTCAATGTTAATATTTTGGCTAAGATTGTTTTTATAAAGACTCTTTTAATAATTTTAGTTTAATATGAGATAATCTTTATATTGAGGAATTATGCGCATGAAAAAAATAAATATTAAATGGATTTTAGCCGTATTATTTGTGTTGCCTGCATGTTCTTATTTTGAGTATCAAGAACCTGTATATCAGGTTTTGCCTTATCAAGAAGATATGATAGGTTTGCAAAATTTAGAAACTAGAGTTTTGGTATATTGTTATCAATCTGCAAATGTTTCTACGGAAGAATGTGCTCAAGAATTTGAAAAAAGAGGATATGTAAGACTGACTAACATTCCAAGATTGCCTGCCGAATATGATTCTTTGAAATCTGATACCTATCCAACTCGTCGTTGGCGTAAAGATGAAAAAATTCCGAGGTGGTAAAATATATGCAAGCCAGAATTAATACCATAGCTTTTAGCGGATTAGAAGTTTTGGACGTTGATTTGCAAGTTCAAATAAGCTCTGGTATGCCCGCATTTAACATTGTGGGTCTTCCTGATAAGGCTGTTGCTGAGAGTAAAGAGCGTGTTAGAGCGGCTTTTTCTGCTATTGGTATAAGCTTTCCGGCAGAGCGTATTACAATCAATTTGGCTCCGGCTAATTTGTTAAAAGAAGGGTCTCATTTTGATTTGGCTATTGCAACAGGTATTTTAGCTTGCATGAAAATTTTGCCACAAGACGAGCTTGCAGATTATATAATTTTAGGAGAGTTAGGTCTTGATAACTCCGTAATGCCGGTTAATGGAGTGTTGCCGGTTGCAATTAAGGCAAACAGGGATGGTAAAGGCTTGATTTGCCCTCATTTGCAAGGAAGTGAAGCTGTTTGGGGTGGTTTAAAAAATATTGTAGCTACACCTAGCTTGCTTGCGTTGATTAATCATTTTAAAGGAAAGCAAGGGTTACCTTTCCCGACAGCAAAACAAGGCGTAGTATTAAAAAATAAACTTGATTTGGCAGATATAAAAGGTCAGGAGAGTGCTAAAAGGGCATTGGAGATTGCTGCTGCAGGCTCTCATAATATGCTTATGGTTG
The DNA here is from genome assembly GCA_045611785.1 of Alphaproteobacteria bacterium. GTDB lineage: Bacteria > Pseudomonadota > Alphaproteobacteria > RF32 > CAG-239 > JAFTYO01. The sequence goes on along the minus strand of JAZKXV010000002.1, from coordinate 61,390 downwards.
GACCTCCTGGATCAGGTAAATCTATGCTTGCATCAAGATTGATATCTATTTTGCCTCCGTTAAGTGCAGAAGAGGCATTGGAAACATGCATTATACATTCGGTTGCCGGGGAGTTAAAAAACGGAGAGCTTAATTTTACACGTCCGTATCGAGATCCTCATCATAACGCTTCAACACCTTCATTGGTTGGTGGTGGCAAAAAGGCTAAGCCCGGTGAAATTTCGTTAGCACATAACGGGGTGTTGTTTTTAGACGAATTACCTGAATTTAATCGCTCAACTCTTGAGGCTTTAAGGCAACCTTTGGAAAATGGGCAAATTATGGTTTCAAGGGCAGAATATCATCATGTTTATCCTGCTCGTTTCCAGCTGATTGCGGCTATGAATCCGTGTCGTTGTGGATATTATTCCATGCCTGGACATGAATGCGTTAAAGCTCCTAAATGTGCTCAAGAATATCAAGAAAAGATCTCTGGACCATTGCTTGATAGAATAGATATTCATATTTTTGTTCCGCAAGTCAGTCCGTGGGATATTTTTGAAAAAGAAAAAGGAGAAAGTTCAGAAGTTGTTCTTGAAAGGGTAATAAAAGCTCGTAAAATACAAAAAGAACGATTTATCGAATTCGGATATCCTGAACTTAATACAAATTCACAATTAAAAGGCGATTTGTTGGAAAAAGCGGTTTCTTTAGAAAATGACGCCAAAGAACTTTTGGTAAAATCTGCAGATAGGTTTAATTTGTCTGCTAGGGGATACCATCGAACATTAAGATTAGCAAGAACAATTGCAGACTTGCAAAATGAAAAAAATGTGCTTAAAATGCATGTTGCTGAAGCATTAAATTATCGCCGGATTATGCCGTCGAAGATATAAACAGGAGAACAATAATGAAGTTTAATAAAATATATAAAATATGCTTTACTGTAGCTCTGGCTGCATTAGCTGGATTATCTGCGGCTGAAGATGTTTGTGCTGCACCTAAAAGCAGCGCCGGACAGTCTATTAGGGATATGATGCAAAGACGCAGTAGAGGTTTGTATCCTGAAGTTAAAAAACAAACAAAAAATAAGGCCACAAAAGCAGTCAAAACTCCTGTGAAAAAAGCAGCAGTTACTAATGCCGATGCACAAGTAAAAGTTGATGAAGAAATTAATGTTGCAGCATCTAAAAAAACATCAGGCGGACTTTTTAATTTTAATAGTGGTCCGTTGATTGATACAGGTTCATGTTCATCTAACCATAATAGTGGTCCGTTATTTGATACAGGTTCCTGTTCATCTGATCATAATAGCGGTCCGCTGTTTGATGCCGGTCCTTGTGAAAGGTGCCAAAGTGGTCCGTTAGTTGATACAGGTCCATGTGAAAAATGTGAAATGCCAGAAAAGAAAATTGCTAATTATACTGTTGAATACAAAAATTATGTATATCAAGCAGTAAATCGTAGTTGTTGCGATATGGCTCCTATATATTTAGAACATGTTGATTTTAATTTATCTGATAAATCAGATTATTTTCCATATGCTAATAAAGTGGGAAATTATCGTTTCCGTATTTTCGGATGTCGCAGATATGATAAAGAAGCAATTTTGAATAAAGGTCGTATTTTGGAAAAAGATATGAACTTTAATAAGGTTTTTGAAGAAGCTACTTCTGATTGCTATAATATTATAAAATTACCGCAAGATATTTGTTTGCAAGAAACTCCAACTGCATTACCAGAATATGTTTTGACAGCAGAAATTACAGACTTTTTCATGAATGTATGTGACGGATATGATTGGAAAGTGGCTGAAAAAACAAATAAACGAGCAGGTTCAGCTGAAATTACGGTTGAATGGAAATTAACAAATATTAGCAAAACAAAAGTTTTGTGGACAGGCGAAACAACCGGTTATAGTGATTTAACGGGTGGAGAAGAAAACGGTGAAATCGCTTTGGTTGAAAAAGCATTTGCTGACGCTGTTAGCAATTTGCGCAATAAAGTCGGTTTTGAAGATCAGTTAATGGTAAGACTGACACCTGAAGAATTAGCGGCTGAACGTCAAGCTCTTATTGATGAAGAGGCAGCTCTTAATCCGGCAAAATGTCAATTTAAAGAAGAACAAGAAGTTGCTAAAAGTTGTCAGGTTACCAGAGAAGAAGTAGATTTAACATTATGTCCGATCATTATTGAGCAAACTATGCTTGTTGATAGTTGTGCCGGATGTGCGGGATGTTTGGACTGTGCCGGATGTGAAATGTGTGAACCTCAAATTTTAGAAACACAAATTGAAGAACCTAAAATTGAAGAGCCGCAAATTAGTGAAGCGTCAGGGGTTTTTATTAACCATATAAAAGATGAACCAGCGAAAATTATAGAGAATTCCGGTGTTAAATCTGATCATCTTGTGTTCAAAAATTGTATAGATGAAAATGGCGGAGTTATCTCCGGAGGTGATTGCGCTGTGGTTGATGATACATGGATTGATATGAAAAGTGGCGACAAGATATTTGATGAATTATGCATTGTTGATAGACCTATGTATGATAGTATGTCACCGGAGAACTTATATAAAGTAAGAGCTTCTGTAGTTGAAATTAAAAATGCCGATAACAAAAAAGCAGCCGGTTTAATCGTTTCAGAAAACTTTGTTTTAACTTCTGCTAATATTGTTAAAAAAGATAATAATTTGTATAACTTAAAAACCATTAACGGTAAAGAGTTAACAGGTAAAGCAGTTAGAGTGAATTTGAGTAAAAATACTGCGCTTATTATGTTAGATGAAAGCACAAAATATACACCGCTTTCTCTTAATCTTGATTTACCCAAGGTCGGCCAAGGCGGATTTTTGACTTTAGGTGTATTAGATGTTGATGATTTTGAAGATGGTGAAAATTATATTGATAACAACGGAAAAGTTACCGGTTACAGATATAGTGAAGATGTTGGTTCTGAAATTATGGTGGATACATTTATTCAGAGAGTTACAATCGGCGGAGTTTTGATAGATGGTCATGGAACTGTAAACGGACTTGCTCATACAGGTAAAAAAACCGAGGGAGGAACGGACTTATTTTTGCCAACCGAAACTGCATTAAGAAGTTTGGGGCTTACAATTTGTGAGAAGAAGTATGAAAAGAGTAGTCCATGGCAACAAACAGTTTATAAGCCGGTTACGGAGCTTATATTGAAATCGACGCCTAGGGCTCCGGAAGAAATGAAATCCGAAGAAATAAAGTAAAACAAACAAGACCTTACATTAATTTGTAAGGTCTTGTTTTATACAATTGAAAACATCTTTACGACTCGCAATTTTTAAATTGTTAAACTTTTGTTACAAATACCCACAAGTATGTGGATTTTTTTTATTATTTTTTAATTTCTTGTAAGTAAGTATATCTAACAAATACACAAGAACGAGAAAGAACAAAACAAGAACTGTTAATAAAATATGAAAATTTTCCATTGATTCCCATAAATTACCATGATATACCATAATTAATGATGGATTAGTGCTTTATGAGGGTAGGAATTTGAGGAAGACATTTCTCTTTTTAGATACTGTTTATAATAAGGTAGACGCAAAAGGTCGTGTTTCCTTACCTGCCGATTATCGATCCATTGTTAAAGAATTAAATTCTGAAATTGTTTGTTATAGAAGTTTGACAGCGCCTTGTATTGAAGGTTGTGTGGAAGACTTGTTGGAGAAACTTGCAGTGGAAATTGAAACGTCAACAGACTTTTTCTCTCAAACACAAGATGATTTAACAAATTTGATTTTTGGTGATGCTAAACGTTTTACGTTTGATAGCACAGGCAGAATTGTTTTAAGCGAAAAACTATTAAAACATGCAAACATTACTGACACAGCAGTGTTTGTAGGTAAAGGCCGTAAATTTCAAATTTGGAATCCTGAAAATTGGGAAGCAGAAGAAGCTCGTGTACGTGAGCAAGTTTTGAAAAATAGACCTGTTTTAAATGTTAACAAAACAGGAGATTCTAATTAATGGATTGTAAGCAAAGACATATTCCTGTTATGTTGAATGAGGTAGTAAAGTATCTTAATCCTCAAGATAATCAAACATATGTTGATGCTACATTCGGTAATGGCGGATATACCACAGCAATTTTAGAAGCTGCTAATTGTAATGTAATTGCAATTGACAGAGATCCTACAGTTTTACCCAGAGCGCGAGAATTAAAAGCAAAATATGGAGATCGTTTTACCTTTGTTTCAGGTAGATTTGGAAACATTGATGAGCTGATTGAAACTCCGGTTGATGGCTTTGTTTTTGATATCGGTGTGTCATCAATGCAACTCGATGATGCAGAAAGAGGTTTTTCTTTTTCAAAAGAGGCTCCGCTTGATATGCGTATGTCATTAAGCGGAATAAGTGCTGCTGATATTGTAAATAATATGGAAGAGCAGGAGTTGGCTGATTTAATTTATTTATATGGCGAAGAAAAGAAGTCTCGTCAAATTGCTCGTAAAATTGTTGAATACAGAAAAAATAAACCTATTGAAACAACTACCGAATTGGCTGAAATTATTTATAGTATTATTCATAAAAATTTCGGACAAATCAATCCTGCTACACGTACGTTTCAGGCATTGCGGATTGCAGTAAATGAAGAATTAAAAGAGCTTCAAAATGCGTTAGCCGCATCTACTGCATTGCTCAAGCCGCAAGGGCGTTTAGTCGTGGTTGATTTTCACTCGCTTGAAGACAGGATCGTTAAAAAGTTTTTTAACGAAAAATCAGGCAAAAATAATGGCGTATCAAGATATATGCCTCAAATGATAAAAAATACTGATATAATTTTTGATGTCGTATCTAAGGCAATTGCTCCTACAGAAGAAGAATGTGTGGAAAATCCAAGAGCACGCTCTGCAAAATTAAGATACGCTATAAAAAATAAAGGAGTGAATAATGTTTAATACTAAAACTGCCCTAAAGGTATTGTGGGGTACATTAACTTTGGTTGTGGTTTTCGGTTCTTTCATATTAAAGAATCAGGTTCATGATCTTGAAAATGAATTATCTCGCATTAATGAAGAGATACATAATGATGCAAAAAATATTCAAGTGTTGAAAGCTCAATGGAGCCAATTAAATAATCCTGCACGTTTAAGAAAGCTTGCTTCAGAACATATTAAGTTAAATAATGTGAAAGCTGAACAAATTATTAACTATTCTGCGTTACCATTCAAGTATGAGAACACCTCAGATGAAAAAAAATTGACATCTGCGGCAAGTAATCAACATTATAGACAATTAGTAAAAGCAGAACGTTAATGGTGGATAAAATTGTTGGAAATGAATTTTTCTAAAAGAAATCGTAGTTATGCTTTGCCATTTGATAATAAACAAGTGGCGTTTAATGATGTTAGTTTTACTGAAAATCAAAATGTTCAGGCTGTTTTAGTATGTAAAAAGAGAATGCTTTTTGCGGTTTTTTTATTTATACTTGTATATATAGTAATTGTCAGTAAAGTTTTTTATTTATGCCTTGTAAACGGTGTTGTTATTAACAGATTTGAAGAAGTATACAAAGAGCAAGAAATTAAGCTACCGGTTTCTAGAGCCGATGTTATTGATAGAAATGGCACAATTATTGCGACATCTCTTCCTACAGTTACACTGCAAGTTGCAAAAAAACCTAAAATAGAAAATGTAGAAAAGGTTGCCGCAGAGCTTGCTTTAATTATTCCAGATGTAGATTATGACACCATTTTAAAAGGTTTGAAAAAACAAAAATATAATGAAATTAAACGTAATTTATCGCCATCACAACAAGCAGAGGTGCACAATTTGGGGATTCCGGCATTAGAGTTTAAGGATAACCAAGCTCGTATATATCCACATGATAATTTGTTTTCACACATTTTAGGCTTTACAGATATTGATAATAACGGAATTGGTGGTTTAGAAAAATATATGCATGAGAGATTAACACAATCTTCTCAACCGCTTCAATTAACCATAGACACTTCCATTCAAGATACAATCAGAGAAGAATTAAGCAAAGCTATGGAATTATATAATGCTTTGGGAGCAACAGCCATTGTTATGGACACAACCAATGGTGAAATAATTTCCATGGTGTCTTTGCCTGATTATAATCCAAATGTTAAAAGACCTGTCGGTGATAAATCGATGTTCAATTTTGCTACTCAGGGTGTATATGAAGCCGGTTCAGTATTTAAAACATTTAATACAGCTTTAGGCTTAGAAAGTAAAAAAATAAAGGTAACTGATAAATTTGATGCAACTCAGCCATTAAAATTTAAGGGTGTAACAGTTAAAGATTATAGAGGTGAGAACAGGTGGTTAAGTGTTGGTGAAATTTTAATATATTCATCAAATATCGGATCTGCTCAAATAATTAGTCGTATAGGAAAAGAAAAACAACGTGAGTTTTTGGTTAACTTAGGTTTTTCTGAAAGATTATCTGAGTTTGAGGTTCTTGAGAAAGCTAAACCTATATTTCCTTCGGAACATGATTGGAGAGAGCACACTATGGCAACCGTATCGTATGGTTATGGTTTGTCTTCAACTCCATTGCACATTATTACAGCTTTTAATTCTTTGATAAATGGCGGTATATACTATTATCCGACACTTGTTAAAAACTCTAATGTTCCAGCTCCACGAAGAGTTATTTCAGAGTCGACTTCACAAAAAATGGTGCCTTTATTACGAGATGTTGTAATTAAAGGTTCTGCAAAAAAGGCAAACATTGAAGGATATCAAGTAATCGGTAAAACCGGAACAGCAAATAAACTTGGAGAAAAAGGTAAATATGTAGAAAAAAAGGTTATGACTTCATTTTTAGCGGCATTTCCGGCAAGTTCTCCAAAATATTCAATTATAGTGGTTTTAGATGAACCAAAGGGTGATACAACACATGGTTTCGTTACATCAGGATGGAACGCAGCACCAACAGGTGGAAACATAATAAAAGCTATTGCACCGCAACTTAATGTTCAAGCAGACTTTAATTTAGAAGAGCAAAGACAAAATATAAAAGCATCTTTTGAAAAATAATTTTCTCTATTGACAAATTTTAATTTTAGTCATATATTAAACTCACTATTTAATTATTCTTACAATTAATCTATATAATAACAAATCTAAAATTAACACTTATGGATGCATTGCTTTTTAACAAGACACAGAAAAAGAGTCCTCTCCATTCATCATTGTCAGACTTTGAGGCTATTACCCCTCAGAAGTTCCACGAGTTTGCACTTCAGCATAGAGTGCCAGATGGCTTCTTGTTTGTAGTTGGCGTAAGTAAATACAAGCACGGTAAGTTCTTTTTCAGATGCGGCAAAGACAAGCTCTTTATGCAGAGTTTTCTTCCCCATCAGCAGGAAAAGGTCTTCAGCACAAGAGGATATGGACAGATTTTCTCTATGTATGAGCCGGCAAAGATTCTTGAAGACGATGTAGTTCTTGCAGAGTCTGCAGTTTATCACCGTATAGGCGATAAATTTGCGTTGGTTCTTCCTGACGGAGGATGTAGAGACCGTAAAGCTGTAGCAGAGATGTTTGAGTATATCAGGACCGAGAAAAATCTGTTGGATTTTGCTCCTGATAACACTCTCCCTGCAGTGTACGAGGTGACCTTTAAGAAGAAATCGTGCGGATATTTTCTTAAGGACAGAACTTATCAGGTGTTTGCAACGCCTATAGGTATCTCTGATGCCCAGTCTGGCGAGGTAACAAAGGGTTGGTTATTCTGCGATATCCACTGTGGTGTGCCGGCAATTATACCACTTGGCAGAGAAGAGTTCAACGAACTTAACTTCGCAGAGGGTGAGAAGGTATCAATCTTCACAGTAAGAGGTGATACTCTTGTCTATGAGGGTTAAGCAATCTATTAGTAAAAGGAGCCGTAACAGGCTCCTTTTATCGTTTAATAAGTCAAATTTATCTTGATTTTTGTTTTAATTAAATATACTAAAATAATTAGATTGTCGGCGTAGCTCATCAGGATAGAGCAACAGTTTCCTAAACTGTGGGTAGTGGGTTCGAGTCCCGCCGCTGACGCCATACACCATCTTCTCAATAAGAAGATGGTTTTTTATTATAATAAAAATGCTTCTTATTTTTTAAGAAGCATTTTAGGTTTAGGGTTTTGCAAAGATTACTGTATAATCATCGTGCTCATAATAAGTAAATCGATTTGGGTGTTGTACATCATAATCAGAATTTGCTCATCTTTTTCAGAGCCTGGCGTTGGAACAAATTTTGCTCTATTCTAAAACCACCTGCTGATTGGTGGCTTTAGAAATTAAAACAATGCTTTTGCTTTTTGTAAAAGATTTTCCATGGTATCTTGAAAATTATTATCTATCCAATCTTTTTCAATTTTTTCCAGTATGTCTTTTATTTTACCATAATCGGTTAAGCCTTCATTTATTAGGTCTTTTCCTTTGATGGAAAATTCAGGAATACAAATTTGGTTAACCATATCAATTATGTTTGATATATCTGTTGTATGGTGTGTGTTTTTTGCAACTGTAAATAAAATTTTATCAATGCAAAAATCTTTATCAAACATGTAACATACTTTTGTAAGATAATCTTTATCGTCAATTTTTGTTTCGTTAAAGATAAAGCTACTCCAATTTACCAAATGAGATTTTTGTTTTTTGGTAAGGTGTAATCTGACAGCTAAATTTTCAGCCAATGCTGCATCTGGTTGATACAATATGTATAAACATCTTAAAGCATCCGGACTTAAAGAGTTCTGTTTTACGATTTTTTGTAAAGTTTCTAAATCTGATAAATTGCCGTACATAGGTAAAATATAATCTAAGATGTCATTTTCAAAAATGTATCTTAAAGTGTTGACAGCATTATCTGTTAATAAAATTTTGAATAACTCGTCTCTGACGTGTTCAATAGCAATATCTTTTAATAGTTTTTTGTTTTCGACACATGCTTTGAGCGATTTCAAATTTGGCTCATTTTTACCGAAAATAGAATAGAATCTGAAAAAACGCATAATGCGAATCGGAGCTTCTTTAATTCGGTCTTCAGGGTTGCCTATAAATTTAACAATTCCGTTTTCTAGGTCTTCAATTCCGTTGTAATAATCAAAAACATTACCTCGTTGATCTGCGTATACAGCATTAATGGTTAAGTCACGCTTTGAGGCGTCACAAGTCCAGTCATCGGTAAATTCAAAATCAGAAGAATATTTATATGTTCCACCTGTTTTTCTTAAATGAGAGATTTCAACAACTTTGTTAGAGATAATTACTCCGGTTGTGGCATATTTAAGGCCTATCGGAACGGTTTTTAAACCGCTTTCTTGACAAGCTTCAACTAACTCATCGGGAGATAAATCTGTTGCTAAGTCAATTTCGAAGCCTTCTATTCCGGCTAAAACGTCTCTAACCGCACCACCGACAAAACGTAATACACCACCATGATGTTCAACAGTCTGGAAAAGTTTTAAAATACCTTGATCTTTAATAATGAGATTTGGATTAAGATATTCGGTTTTAATCATAAAACTACCCTAATAAAATTATAATTGTTTGCTTTCTTTTAACAGTTTAAATTTATAATGCAACTAAATTTTATTAACATGTTGATGAATAGGTATTATAAGATGATGAAATATATGGCTTTATTTTTTACTTTAATGTCTTTTTCTGCAAATGCAATGGAAGCTCCTCGTCATATAGGCGACTATGGAGATTGGGCTGCTTATACATATAAGGAAAATGGAAAAAATGTTTGTTATATGGCTTCTACTCCTAAAAAAGATGAGGGAAAATATACTAAAAGAGGCGATATATATGCTGTTGTTACACATAGACAAGCCGACAATAGCTTTGATGTGGTAAATATAGTTGCAGGATATACATATAAACCAGAATCAAAAGCAATTGTAAAAATAGGAAAAGAGACGTTTAATTTATTTACATCTGATGATAAAGCTTGGACATATACAACACAAGATGATAAAAATCTTGTAAACGCTATGAAGCGTGGTGAAAGAATGATTATTGACGGTGTATCATCAAGAGGTACAAACACAAAAGATACATATTCGTTAAAAGGTTTTATGCGTGCTTATAAAGCAATTAGTGCAAAGTGTGGTAAAAAATAATGAAAAAAGAACTTATAGGACTTTCTAAAAAAGAGCTGGAAGAAGAAATTATATCTTTAGGCGAAAAACCTTTTAGAGCTAAGCAACTATGGCAATGGTTGTATTTTCATGGAAAAACTGATTTTGAAGAAATGAGCTCTTTTTCGAAAGATTTTCGTAAAAAACTTAAGGATTGTTACACTATCACAAGACCAAAAATTGTGGCAAAACAAGTTTCAAAAGATAAGACATGTAAATGGCTTTTAGAATTTTCTGATGGTCAAAGAGTAGAAATGGTTTATATTCCAGAAGAGGATAGGGGAGCTGTTTGTATTTCTACCCAAGTCGGTTGTGCTGTAGGATGTAAATTTTGCCATACCGGAAGTCAGAAACTTACAAGAAATTTAACGGTAGCAGAAATTGTCAGTCAATTTATGGTAGCAAGAGATACATATGGCGAATGGCCAAGCCCGACTAATGAAGTCAGATATTTATCTAATATTGTAGTTATGGGTATGGGTGAACCGTTGCATAATGTTGAAAATGTGATTAAGGCTTTAAATATTTTAACAGATGGTGATGGTATTGCCATTTCAAGAAGACGCATAACAATGTCAACATCAGGTATTGCTCCTAAAATTGTACATGCGTTGGAGCAAACTGGTGTAAGATTGGCTATTTCTTTGCATGCTCCGAACAATAAAATACGTTCGCAAATTATGCCTATTAATGATAAATTTTCAATTGAAGAAGTGTTAAAAGCTTGTCAGGAATATCAAACAAATGATGGTAGCCGATATATTACTTTTGAATATTTGTTGTTAGATGGTATTAATGATTCTTTGGAGAATGCAAAAGAGCTTATTTCATTAATGAAAAAATATAAATTAAGAGCTTCTTTTAATTTAATACCTTTTAATCCGTGGCCGGGATGTGGCTTTAAGCCCAGTACGCCGGAAAATATAAAAATATTTGCTTCAACTTTGGAAAAGGCCGGTTTTGCTGCGCCAGTCAGGGTGCCGAGAGGGCAAGATATTTTAGCTGCATGCGGACAGTTAAAGTCTAAGAAAGATCAGGAAAGTTAGTTGTTTTATGCGACCCTTAGTTTTAAATTCGCTGTTTTTAGGTATTGAGAGTTTAACGGGTATAGGTTCAAAAAATGCTAAGCTCTTAAATCATTTGTGCGGAAATAAAATTATTGATTTAATATGGCATTTGCCGATTAATGTTGTTGATAGAAGGTATACTGTTCCTTTAATGTATGCTCAACCAAATAGAATTTGGACTGGTGTTATATATGTAAAGGAGCACATTATACCTGCATCTAAAAAACAACCTTATAAAATTGTCGTAATAGATGGTAAAACGGATTTAGTATTAAATTTTTTTAAATATTATAAAGACAGTTTACAAAAAAGTTTACCTATCGGTTCTCAAAAAGCTATCAGCGGAAAATTAGAAAGTTTTAATTCTAAACTTCACATGAACCATCCGGATTATATTGTTTCAGCTGAAATGTTTAATGTGTTAAACACAGTTGAACCTGTTTATCCATTATGTGCCGGCATTACTAATAAACTGATGCTAAAGCTCAAAAATAACTGGATGAAAATATTGCCTGAGTTGCCGGAATGGCAAGATAAAAATTTTTTATTGCAGAATGGTTTTCCTTCATTTTCAGATGCAATAAAATTGGTTCATAATCCTACAAGTACTTCTGATATAGAAAGTTCAAATCCGGCAAAAAAAAGATTGATATATGATGAGCTACTTTCAAATCAGTTGGCTTTAGCTGTTGTTAGGCAACGTCATAAAAAACAAGCAGGAAGAACTGTTGTTGGAAATAATGTATTAAGAACAAAACTTTTAGAAAATTTGAGTTTTGATTTAACCGATGCTCAAAAAAGAGTTTTAACCGAGATATATCATGATCAAAAAGAGCCGTATAAAATGTTGCGTTTAGTACAAGGAGATGTAGGAAGCGGAAAAACAATTGTGGCTTTTTTAAGTATGTTAAATGCAGTTGAATGCGGTTTACAAGCAACTATAATGGCACCAACTGAAATATTGGCAAAACAACATTTTGAAACCATGAGAAATTGGGCGGATATAGTCGGAATTAAAACAGAACTGTTAACAGGAAAAATTAAAGGTAAAAAAAGAGCTGAAATTTTAAGTTCTCTTAAAAATGGAGAAATTAATATTTTAATTGGAACACATGCCTTATTTACAGAAGACGTAGCATTTAAGGATTTAGCCTGTGTTGTGGTTGATGAACAACATCGTTTTGGTGTAAAGCAAAGGTTAGAGTTAACTAATAAGGGAAATAATCCGGATATTTTGGTTATGACAGCAACTCCAATACCAAGAACATTGGTTTTAACTCAATATGGAGATATGGATTACTCAAAAATAGATGAGGTTCCTAAAGGTAGAAAGCCCGTTGATACAAGGGTTATGCCGGTAACCAAAATAAATGAGGTTGTCCAAGCTTTAGAAAGAAAAATTAAAAATAATTCTCGAGCTTATTGGGTGTGTCCATTGGTTGAAGAATCTGAGAAAACAGATTTAGCTGCTGCTCAAGAAAGATATCTTTCATTGCAGAAAGTGTTCGGTCCAAAAGTTGGTCTTGTTCATGGAAAAATGAAGGAGAAAGAAAAAGACGCTGTAATGGAAAAATTTAAAACCGGTGAATATACGGTGCTGGTTGCTACAACAGTAATTGAAGTTGGGGTTAATGTGCCGGAAGCTACAATTATGATTGTGGAACAGGCAGAACGTTTTGGATTGGCTCAGTTGCATCAGTTAAGGGGACGTATTAAACGTGGGTTTGAAGCTTCTACCTGTATTTTGTTATATGGCTATCCTTTAAGCAATACATCGCATGAGCGATTAAATATTATGAAAAACAGCGAAGATGGATTTTTAATTGCTGAAAAAGATTTAGAACTCAGAGGCGGTGGTGAAATTTTAGGCACTAAACAATCTGGTTTTAATGAATTCAGGTTAGCAGATTTGAGCGAGCATAAAGATTTGCTTTATACGGCTAAAAAAGATGCAGATTTAATACTGCAAACAGATAAAAACTTAACTTCCGAAAGAGGCAAGGCTTTAAGATGTTTATTGTATCTGTTTGAACAAGATGAGGCAATTAAAACATATTTAGCAGGTTAGCAGCCTAATTAAATTTAAGAATTAAGTTTTGCTCTTAATGCCTGAATGCGGTTAAACGCTGCAATGTTGAAACCTTGCGGTTGCCTAAATGTTATATTTTCAGGTTGTTGGTTAGCTTGATTAATTGTTTTTCCCATTTGCAAAGCTCTTAATTTTTCAGTAGGTGATAGCTCAGCAGAGTGTATCTTATTGATAGCTTCTTCTTTTCTATCTTGATTGTAGCTCATTGTTGTTTGTATTTTTTTATTGTAGCATTCACTTATAATTGCTTCTCTGTCGACAGTTATAACCTGATCGGGGTACAATTCTGTAGTTACACGCATAACTTGCGCACGATCTAAACCTTTATATTGTTCTTTGGTAAGGTCAGCAATATAATCTTGCGTATGGAAGATGGCGCAAGAAGAGTTCTTGTAAAAAGATCCTAATTCTGCATTTGCATAATTATTGCTTCCGGCAGAGTAGGTTACTTTTCCGTCTTCAGCAATGTTTAATCTTAATATATGAAAAGCACTCGGAGCTGTTGTGTTGGAAGATGTTTGTACAAAGGCAAAATCACCATCTTTAAGCAAGGGGTTGCCTTGACTATCCTTTTTTACACAACCGTTTTCATCAAGATATGAAGCTATGTTAATAGATTTATTTTCTAAACCGTTTTGTATAGAAGCTTCATCAATTGAAGTATTTGCTAAACTTTTAGTGATGTTTGTAATTTGCTCTGATATTTGAGGGGCAAATTCTAAATTTGCCGATTTTAATGCAGCAAGTTGCACAATTAAGCAATCGTTAGACCTAAACTCAGGTGCAATATCTGTTCCATATTTTGAAGCAATATACGCCCTGCGCATTGAAGGATTACCACCATAAATGTTGATGTCTGTAATAATATTATCTAAAACAGCACCTTGCTTAGAACAGGTTTCTTTTGCTTTGTTTTGTGCTAAAATTTCAATGTTAGCATTTTTTGCTTCTTCTAAGCGTTGTTGAATGATTATTTGAGCGTTTATATTTGCAAGAGTGTTTGAAACGTGTTTTTTTATTTCGCTGCCATGCGCTTCGTTTGCAGGAGAGCCATTTAACTCACGCATTTTTTTATCAACTGAAGCCTGAAATTCTAGAAAATCATCTTCGTTATCAAAGTTTTCTCTTTTAACCATATAACAGCTCCATTAAAACATACTTAATTGTAGCCGATTTTATGTCTTTTGTCAAATTGTTTTACAACCTGTTGCATAAAATTTAATCGTGTGTTTTTTCGTTTTCACCGTTCAGATTATCTAAAAACTGATTTTCCATTTTAAGGTATTGATTTAACAGCCATTTTGATTGCATGATTAAAAAGATTGAACCGATAAGCAAAATTAATATCACTTTTGGATTTTCAGTTAAAAATAAGTGTACGGCAGTTACGATAAAAAATGCGACCACCAATAACCTCAAAGATGTTAAAATCAATAGCGGTATACGGTTAGATTTTCTGGAGTACCATAACACAGCAGATATACGAGCAATACGACTATTGGATATAAATAAATTTTTGACGCGTTCTTTATTTTCGTTAAGTATATCATTAAGCATTGTTTTGCTGGTTGGCATACATTTTTCACTTATAGTATGTTCATCGCAAATTTTTTCAACGGTTTCCGGTTTTTTAAGATGCATTTTAACTAAAATGTCTCTGATAATTTCAGGTACAATCATGTTCCACCCGATGAGAGCTTTTAAAAATGGTGCCATTATAATTAACACTATTGTGGTAACTAAAATTCGCATAGGTACGTTAGGTAACCATTTTGCAGCAAGCGGTCTGATACTCTGGTTAGCAAAAATTATGATTGTGTATAATATGATAGAAAACAGCATTATGCGGATGAAGTAACTCTTAAACAGTTCTCGCCATAATTTTTCTTCCGTAACTGTGGTTACTTCGCTTTTAGAACTTTGGTCAATATAGTTTAACCATGATGACGGAAGTATTTTATCAAAGAACTTATAAATGTAGTTTGATCCTTTTATCATAATTGGCGTTAGGAAAGTTGTAATTACTGAGACGGCAACAATTATAGGATATACAAAATTATCAATTACGCCTAAGCTCATACCAAGTGTTGCAATAATGAAAGCAAATTCGCCTACTTGTGCAAGAGAAAAACTGCTGTAAACAGATGTTTTTAGGTTTTGCCCAGATACAACAAATCCGAATATGGAAAAGGTTACTTTACCGATTAAAACAACCAATGTTATAACTAGAATTGGGTATGCGTATTCAATAAACATTTCCGGGTTTACCATCATTCCTACTGTTACAAAAAACACAGCTCCGAAAAAGTCTTTTAAGGGCTTAATAACGTTTTCTATTCTTTTTATTATTCCTGTTTCAGATAATATGGATCCCATGATGAAAGCCCCTAAAGCTGAAGAAAAACCGGAGTAAACAGCCAAATATACCATGCTGAGGCTTAGAGCAATTGAAACCAATAGTAACATTTCATCATTTAAGAAATTGCTGATTTTTTTTAATAGGGTAGGTACAAAATAAATGCCGATAACAAAGCACAATATTAAAAACAATAAAAGTTTTAATGTACTAAAACCAAGCTCGCCACTATTTATTCCACGTCCGATTGCAACAGTCGGCAATAATACTAAAAGTAAAATTCCCATAATATCTTCAATGACCAATACGCCAAAAACTAAATCCGTAAATTTTTGTTTTTTTACGTTAAGATCGTCAAAAGCTTTAATAATAATGGTTGTTGAGGACATTGAAATCATAGAGCCTAAAAAGAAACTGTCCATTGTGCTCCAACCTAAAAATAATCCGACATAGTGTCCGACAAAGAGCATCAAAAAGATGTTTAATGTAGCTGTAATCATGGCAGATTTTCCTACACTAACCATTTTCTTGAAACTAAACTCTAAGCCTAGGCTGAACAATAAGAAAATTACACCGATGTCGGCCCACAGATTTAGATTTGTTCGGTCAGTTACTGTAGGTACAAAGTTGAAATACGGACCTGCAAAAATACCGGCAAGCAAGTATCCTAAAACCATCGGCTGTTTTAACTTTTTGAATATAAGTGTAGTAATTGCCGCATATACAGTAATAAGTGTTAAATCTACAATAAGTGGATGAATTTCGTGCATGTTTTTCTCTTTACATAATAGGTTACAAATTAGTCTTTAGTATCGATTAAAAATATTAATATTTTTCTAAATTACAATAAAAACATCATGTTTTTTAAGACATATAATGGTGTTTGTTATTTAGGCTAAAGAAAGGGTTTATATTACTTGACACAATAAATTAATTATTATAGTTTTTTTGAACAAAATAATAATTATGCAAATAACTAAAGAATATCATTATGAATATATTTACAAAATTTTGTGTGCTACATGGTTGGGCATCTCAGAAAACAAAACGAGATGAAGGGTTTGTCGTTATGTGTAAAATTGAGAAGTATCTTACAGGTCCATTTGAACATGCTACCGAAGAGCAAATTTCTCTTTTTAAGAAAATTGTATCTAAAAAACTTACAAAAGCAGAAATCATATGTCTTAGATGTCATTTTGAAGAAATGATAGAGATATTTACTGCTGACGGTGACGGCAATTTAACCCATTATGAAGAGCAGTACTGCAACAAGCATTGTAACGTATACAGATTATATCTGAATGCCTTACTGGAAGTGCTTTAGTTCACTCTTAATATCCTTGATTGTCCAAGGATATTTTTTTGTAATAAAATTTTTTAGTTGTTTGTAAAAGTGTAATAAGGCTAATAATGTTAAGGAGTTTGAATTTATGAAGATATCAATAATCGGAGCCGGATTTGTCGGAAGCACAACAGCTTATACATTAATGATGAAATCTTTGGCACATGAACTTGTGCTTGTAGATATTAATGAAGTAAAAGCACAGGCAGAGGCGTTAGATGTTTTACACGCATCTGCGCTTAATTCAGAATGCAACATTTATAATGGTGGGTATGCTGATATAAAGAACTCTGATATTGTTATAGTTACGGTAGATAGTCAGAAAGCTTTAACAGATAATAGATTAGCCTTACTTGAAAGTAATGTGAAAATAATGGAACAAATTGTTCCGCAAATTGTTAAATATGCTCCTGATTGTATAATTCTCATTGCAACAAACCCTGTTGATGTAATTACAAAATGTGTGTTGGATATGACGAGTTTTGCAAAAGAAAAAGTTATTGGTTCAGGCACAGTTCTGGATACAGCCAGATTCCGTACAATGTTAGGAGAATATTTTAATATTTCACCAACATCTATTCATGCAGATGTCTTTGGTGAGCATGGTGCTTCTTCTTTAATGGCATGGTCAACAGCAAGTATTGGGGGAATGGGTATTGAAAATTATGCAAAATCTGTAGGTAAAGATTTAACGGCAGAATTAAAAAATCAGATTGCTGCAGATGTTATTGATGCCGGTTTTAAAATCTATCGTGGAAAAAAAGCAACATATTATGGCATTGCTGCCTCAATTGTTAAAATTTGTGAAGCAATAACTAAAGATAAAAAACAAATACTAACAGTTTCGGTGTGTCATGAAGATGTATGCGGTATTAAAGATGTCTGTTTATCATTGCCGACAATTGTGGGCAAAAAAGGTGCTGTGAATACAATTATGCCTAAACTAAGCGATTATGAAGTTTTGAAATTAGAGCAAAGTGCTAAGGCAATGAAAAATGCTGCAGAAAGTATTAAAATGATTTAACTTGACTGTTTTAAGCAAAGTGGTAATATAAAACAGTTAATTTAAATCATTTAGAAATTATGAAGCTGCTAAATTATTTGAAACTCTTTTTAGGTATAGCGTCGATAGAGGCTAAGAGAACTGAAGGTGAAAGAGTGTTTGAAAGTGTTATCTTAGTGCTGCCTAGGGCTTTGGAAGACACAAACGATGAACAGTTAAGGTATTTTAAATCTGTAATTGTTCCTACCTTGTCAGACGATAAAAAAGAATGTTTGCAAGAATATTTAAAATGGATGATTCTTCTTAATCGTCCTGAAGGTTGTTGCTCATATCGTGAAGAACAGTACTATTCAAAATGGGAAAGTGTTTATTCGGGTTTTCTTGAAGCATTGTCTGAAGAGTAAAAGTTGTTAAAATCTCCTTGTTTAATCAAGGAGATTTTTGTTTTAAAAACAGGTTGAAAACATCAATATTTAGATTGCTAAAAGTGACATAAATGTTGTATTGTTATGCATAATTTATTATTTTTTAAGGAGAAATATTATGGAATTTGCAATTGTATTGTTGATATTTGCGTTTATTGCTTTGGCGTCATCTGTTAAAATTGTGCCTCAAGGATATGAGTGGACAGTTGAAACATTAGGTAAATATACAAGGACGCTTTCTCCAGGTCTTAATTTAGTGGTTCCGATTATTGAAAAAATCGGGGCAAAAGTTAGCCGTATGGAACAAGTTTTAGATGTTCCGTCACAAGATGTTATCACAAAAGACAATGCTATGGTTAGAGTTGATGGCGTTTTGTTTTTCCAAATTCAAAATGCTGCTAATGCCGCATATCAGGTAAACAACTTAAATGTCGCAATTTTAAATTTGATTATGACCAATATCAGAACAGTGATTGGTTCTATGGAAATTGATGAGCTTTTATCTCAACGTGATGATATTAATCATAAACTTCTTTCTGTTGTCGATGAAGCAACTGTGCCATGGGGTGTTAAGGTAACTCGTGTTGAAATTAAAGATATTACTCCTCCTGCAGATTTGATTGATTCTATGGCTCGTCAGATGAAAGCTGAACGTGATAAACGTGCTAATATTTTAGAGGCTGAAGGTATCAGACAATCTGAGATTTTAAAAGCTGAAGGTGAAAAACAATCAGCAATTTTAGCAGCCGAAGCACAAAAACAATCAGCAATTTTGATTGCTGATGCGCAAAAAGAGGCTGCATACAGAGAAGCAGAAGCCAGAGAACGTCTAGCATTGGCTGAAGCACAAGCAACAAAGATGGTTTCTGATGCTATAAGAGATGGTAACCCTCAAGCTCTTAATTACTTCTTAGGTCAAAAATATATTGAAGCTTTACAAGGTATTATAACCTCACCAAACCAAAAGCTTTTGATGTTGCCTACAGACACAACAAATGTTGCTGGAGCTTTGGCAGGTATTGCTGAAATTGCTAAAGAAGTAATGGCAAAGAAATAGATTTTTAAGTATTATAAGGAGGCTTTTTATGTCTCCTTATAATGTGTTACTGATAGGATAATGTAAGAATTTTGATAGGACTATACAATGGATTATTTAGGTTGGTTTACTTTAGGTTTAATTTTTGCAATTTTTGAATTGTTTGTACCTGGAACATATTTAATTTGGTTTGGTTTTGCTTCTTTTACTATGGGAGCATTGGTTAACTTTATCGAATTAACACCTACTGAAACAGTCGTTATATTTGCTTTAATATCAGGTTTATATTCTGCTTTCGGATGGTGGGTTTATAGTAAAATATTAAAGAAAGCTTCTGGTAAAAATAAATATTTAAATGATATTGCCGGTTCTCATATAGGCAAGGTATATCCATTGAGCCAAGACGTTGTTGATGGCAGGGCAAAAGCAAAAGTTGGAGATACTTTTTGGCTTGTTGAAACACAAACAGATGAAGATTTAAAAACAGGAGATAAAGTTAAAGTTGTTGGTGTTGAAAATGGAGTGATATTGAAAGTTGTAAAATATGAAAAAAAATAAAATATTATGGAGTATTTTGATAGTTTTCTTTTGCTTTGATGCTTATTTAGGTTGGTATTTTGCTTCATATTATATTCCTAAATTTGCGCCTAAAGAAGGACATGCCGTGGTAGTCGACCAAATTGTTGTCGAAAAGTCTTTGCGTAAAATGACCCTGTTTTCAGGAAATAAAGTAGTGGCAGTTTATGATGTTTCTTTAGGTTCGAATCCGGTTGGTAACAAAATGCAAACAGGCGATGGAAAGACGCCTGAAGGTACATATGCAATTGTTGATAAACATAAAGATAGTGAAAATCTTTACGCTATACAAATTTCTTATCCGAGTAAAAAAGATGTTATAGATGCAAGAAACAGAAGAGTTGAATTGTCAGAAAGTATTTACATTCACGGATATCCTTGCGTATATCCTGATTGGATGGGAAATATGTTTTTGCATGGCAAGGATTGGACTGATGGCAGTATGGGTCTTAAAAATAATGAAATTGAAGAATTATGGTCTTATACACAAATAGGAACCAAAATTAATATAGTACCTTAAAGTTTTAAAAAATATACTTTATTGCTAATTGATTTTTAACAATATAAAGTTATTATAACACCATGTATTTTAAAATATTAAGGTGTCGATATGAAAATTAAAGTTTTAATTGCTTGTTTGTTTTGCTTTTTTGCAATACCTGCTCGTGCAGAGCTCGAAATTAATGTTACCGGTGCAACACGTGAACCAATGCCTATAGCATTTCCGGAAATGATAGATAAAACAACCAGTGCACAATGGTTTGGTACATATGCCGATAAAATTAGAGATGTGGTATTAGCCGATTTGGAAAGAAGCGGTTTGTTCAGATTAATTGATGAAAACAGCTACATTGAAGAATTGGAATCGATAGACCAAAAACCTTCATTTGTAGATTGGCAAGTAATTAAAAGTCATGCATTGATACAATCTTCAGTAACAGAAAATTCTGATGGAAAATTAAAAGTTGAATTTAGGCTTTGGGATGTTGTTGCCGGTACTCAGTTACACGGTCAGTCATATACAACAACAAAGAGCAACTGGCGTCGTATTGCACATATTATATCAGATTCTATCTATGAAAGATTAACTGGAGAAAAAGGATATTTTGATAGCCGTATTGTATATATTTCCGAAAGTGGTCCTGCAACTAAAAGAGTTAAAAGATTAGCTATTATGGACCAAGATGGTGAAAATCATAGATTTTTAACTTCCGGCGCAGCAATGGCATTAACTCCAAGATTTTCTCCTAATTTGCAAAAAGTTACATATTTATCATTTTCCGGTTCTGCTCCGAAAGTATATGTGATGGATGTTGAAACAGGCAAACAAGAGCTTTTAGGAAATTTCCCAGGTATGACTTTTGCCCCTGTATTTTCTCCTGATAGTAAAAAAGTTTTATTATCTTTTGCCAATAATGGTAATACGGAAATTTATGAAATGGATTTAGTTAGAAAAACAAGTAAACAACTAACCAGACATCCGGCAATTGATACTTCTCCGACATATTCTCCAGATGGTGAAAAGATTATTTTCAACTCAGACAGAGGTGGTAATCAGCAATTGTATATCATGAATGCAGACGGTTCAAATGTTGAACGTATAAGCTTTGGAAAAGGTCGCTATGCTACGCCAGTTTGGTCACCTAGAGGCGATTATATTGCATTTACAAAAATGTCTGGCGGACAGTTTTATATTGGTGTAATGCATCCGGACGGATCCGGAGAGCGTTTGCTTGCCAGTGGCTATTTGGTAGAAGGCCCTACATGGTCACCTAATGGCCGTGTATTGATGTACTTTAAGCAAGATCAAGGAACATCTCGCAAAAATGCTCCTGTACGTTTATATACAATCGATGTCAGTGGTTATAATGAACGTATGGTCGTAACACCTGCAGAAGGATCAGATCCGGCATGGTCACCACTATTACCTCAATAGTATGTAAATAAAAAAACACCCACATATTCAATGTGGGTGTTTTTTATTGTTAAATATAACTTATTTAACAACATTATAGATGATACAAGTTCTTTATTTGTCTAATTAATGTGAAAATGTCAAATTATATTTTAAATTTTCTTGACTTTTATTGCATATAATAGTACTTTATTAGAGATAATAACTTTTTATGTCAAATTAATTAATTTTCCTATTATGAGTGAAGTAAAAGTTCAGGTGACTAATTCGACAAAGGATTTGCCGGGTTGGGATTTGTCAGTAGCATTTTATGCAGACATGAATGATCCTCAAATTAACGAGGATAAGAGAATGTTAAGTAAGCTTGCAAAAGAGGTGGCACTTTACCGAGGCACAATTGAAAGTTTGGCTCCATACGAGCTTAGTATACTTTTGCGCAAGTATGAAACCATCATTGAGCTCAGTCGTAAACTCTCGTATTTTGCGTTTCTCTACTCTGATACGCACAAAACCGATGAGACAGTATCGCAGTTTAAGTCAAAAATTAATGAAGAGGTTTCTCGCGCTTTTGAAAGCTTGAGCTTCATACATTTTGAGCTTAATGCGCTGTCAGAATACAAGAAACTTGAGTTCTTGAATCATCCAAAGCTACAGCGTTGGATTTCGTGGTTGAGAACTTTGTTCGTGGGCTACTGGTCTTTGAGCGAGGGCGCATCGTTTATTATCAACAAAAAGTCCTTGGTTTCTTCATCATGGGATCGTTTGTATGATGAAACATGCGCTAGTATGAAATTCCGTTTTAAGGGTAAAACCCTTAATGAAGCGGAAATAAGAGCGAAGCTAAGATCAAAGTCTCCGGAAGATCGTCGTCGTGCTATGCTTGAGATGAATAAGGTTTACAAAGAAAACTCTCGTATCCTTACAATGTGTTATAACATGATTTTGAAGGATAAAGGCATTGATGATGAACTCTATGGTCATGACGAGCCAGTAACAGAAAGCTTATCACACAATCACATCTCAAAAGAGGATTTGTTGGCAATGGTCAACGAAGTGGTGGATTCTTATATCCCTATTTCACAGCGCTTCTACAAGTTAGTGGCTAAGATTGGAAATATCGATAAGCTCAACTATGAAGACCGTAATTTCAATCCGGTTGAAATTGAGTCAAAGAAAATTTCTTGGGAGGAGTGTGTACAGCAGGTGCTACAGGCATATGCGCAATTTTCGCTTGAATATGCAACTTATGCGGCGCAAATCATCAATAGTGGTATTATTGATGTTCCGCCACGTAAGGGAAAGACAAGTGGCGCTTACTGCATCAGAGGTGAAGTTCCATATATTTTGTTGAACTTTACTGGTGATCCAGATGATGCTAATACGTTTGCCCACGAGTTGGGTCATGGTGTACATCATCTGTTGTCAGCACAAGTAGGTGTGTTGAACGATACTACTCCTACTGCTTTGGCCGAGGTGGCGTCAGAATTTGCTGAAAATTTGTTGTTCCGTCAGCAACTCGCAAATTGCACAACCGATCGTGAGAAGTTGGCTTTGTTGATTTCTCGTGTACAGGATATGGTAAACTCTATCCACCGACAAGTTTCGTTCTTTAAATTTGAAGAGCGTACCCATAAAGAGCGTAAGAAGGGTGAGCTTTCAACTGCAAGATTGAACAAGATTTGGCGAGAGGAAACTTCGCGTTGCTTGGGATTTGATGTGGGTGAAGATGCTGAGTATCTCTGGATGGGTATATCTCATCTTTTTGGCATGCCATACTATGTTTATTCATATGCTTTCGCAGGTTTGGTAGTTAATAACTTGATCAAAGCCTATGAAAACTGGGACGAAAACAACGAGTTTGAAGTTCGCGAGAGTTTTGCAGACCTGTATATTGATATGCTCTCTAATACAGGTATCGAAGACTTTAAGAGTTTGCTTGAGCCATTTGGCATTGATGCTGATAGTCCTGAATTTTGGTCTAATGGCCTTTCTATTATCAATGAATATATTGATGAAATTGAGAGGTTGGCTAAGAGTGAAGGATTACTCTAATAAAAAAAGCGGGAATTTTCCCGCTTTTTTTATATGTTTTTGTATTTTAAGCTTTTTTATCTTTAATAAGAGATAATATCATTGCTCCAAACAATAAGCCGAAAGTTATAGTTAATGATTGCCATGGCAAAATATGAACACCAAAAATAGGCATAAATATTTTACAGCCAATGAATATTAAAATAACAGATAGTGCTGGTTTTAAATAAATGAATTTATTGACTATAGCTGCTAGCAAGAAGTATAGAGCTCTTAAGCCAAGGATGGCAAAAATATTACTGGTGTATACTACAAATATATCTTGTGTAACTAAAAATATTGCAGGAATGCTATCAAAAGCAAATATTATATCCATTGTTTCAATTATGATAAGTGCAAAAAACAATGGAGTGATAAAATGTTTTCCATTTTCTTTTACTATAAAATGCTCACCCTTAAGTTCATGAGTTACATGGAAAAATTTTGATAATGTTTTATATAATCTGCTTTCTTTGAAAGGTGCTTGTTCTCCTTCTTTGTGAGTAAGCATTTTTGCACCAGTATAGATAAGAAAAACTGAAAAAATATAAAGTGTCCAGTGAAAACGAGAAATTAGAGCTTCACCAAGATATATCATGATTCCACGCATAATGAGAGCACCTAAAATACCCCAAAATAAAACACGATGTTGGTATTTTGCAGGAACTCCAACAGAACTAAATATAATAGACATTACAAATATATTATCAAGTGATAAACTTTTTTCGAGTAAATATCCCGTAAAGTAATCCATACCTAAATCGGCACCTTTTTCGTAAATTACAAAAACACCAAAAATAAGTGCAATTACAATATAAAAGATGCAAATCCAAAGTGTGTGCCAAAAATTTGGCTCTTCATTTTTGCGGTTAAATATAAATAAATCGAGTGCTAATAACAAAATAACACTTATACCAAAAATGGTCCACATCCAGTTTTGTGATAAAACAGCGTGTTGAGAAAACAAGTTGCTGATGGTTTCCATAATATATTCCTTATTAAAAATTAGTTTTCAATGTTCCAGGTTGTACGAATAATATCTTCTATATTTGTATATTTTGCGGTCCAACCTAAAATGTCTTTAGCTTTTTGAGCTTTAGCAACAACAATTGCAGGGTCTCCGCTACGACGAGTTGCAAAATCGTAATTAAGTTTTTTTCCGATGACGTTTTCGGTTGCGTCAACAATTTCTTTAACAGAAGTTGCGTTGCTAGTGCCTAAATTAAGACAATAAGATTCTTTATCAGACATTAGTTTTTTTACAGCCAATACATGTGCTGAAGCTAAGTCAGAAACATGAATATAATCACGCAGACAAGTGCCGTCTGGAGTTTCGTAATCGTTTCCGTAGATAGAAAATTTTTCTCTTTTTCCTGTAGCAACTTCCATAATAATCGGAAGTAAGTTTTGAGGATTTTTTTCTCTTCCTACAATACTTTTATCTGCAGCATAACCTACAGCATTAAAATATCTTAACGCAATATAATTAAATTCTTTTAATTTTGAATACCAATCCATTAAATCTTCAATGGCAGCTTTGGTGTAACCATAAAAATTCATAGGATTACGAGGATGGTTTTCATCTAAAGGCAAATATTGTGGCATGCCATATACAGCTGCAGATGAAGAAAAAACAATATGTTTAACGCCATTATTTACCATTGCGTTTAATATATTAATTGTACCGGTTAAGTTATTAACTGAATACATTTGTGGATTTTCCATAGATTCACCAACGGCTTTTTTTGCAGCCAAGTGTATAACTGCATCAATGTTTTGTTGCATAGCCTTATTGAGGGATTGTTCATCTAAAATGTCGGCCTTAATAAATTCTGCCTTGCTGAAGAGATTGATTTCTTGGCCGGTTGACATATTGTCATATACTAATGTTTCATAACCACTTTCTAACAGTTCTTTTACAACATGGCTACCAATATATCCAGCACCACCAATTACTAATATTTTAGGCATGAAAACTCCTTAAAAATTATATGTTTAATGATTTGATATAAGCCTTAACTATCGGGATATCAGCAGGAGCTAAATCGTAGTTAAGTAACTCTTCAGGTTTTACCCAAGCGTATTGTTCATGTGCATCTGTTTTTGTAATTAACGGATTGTTACATTCAGCTATAAATGTGTTTAAAACAAAACCTCCGAACTCATATATATGTTCAGATTTCATAAACAGATCTTTAACAACTATTTTAAGATTAAGTTCTTCAATAAGCTCACGGCATAAACATTCTTGTAATGTTTCACCTTCTTCTAGTTTACCGCCCGGAAGTTCCCATTTAAATTCTAAATCTTTACCTTTTTTTCTTTGAGCAAGCAGAACCTTGTTGTCATGGAGAATTATTCCGGCTGCAATTTGCTTAATGTTCATTATTTATCCTTTTTTATAGGTTTAACATATGCAATTGCAGAGTGTTCTTCGCAATATGTTTGACCGCCACGAACAGCTTTTCCGCAAAAACAGAAATTATCATCTCTAGGGTCGCCTAAAGGCCAACGACATGTATGGTTATCAAGCTCAGTTAATTTAAGATGTTGATCTTTTTTTGCTTCTTTCGGTTTTGCAATATTAACAGGTGTAATTGAAACCTTTTTAAGTTTCTTTGAAGCTACTTTAGCTTTTTCTTCCTTTTCTTCTTTTACTACAGGTGTTTCGGCTGTTGTAACTTCTTCTTTTTTCTTGATTGGAGAAGGACGCGCTTTTAAGTTTAATCTGTGAACTTTACCAACTATGGAATTTTTTGAAACGCCTAATCTCTTTGCAATTTCGTTTGTGGTTAAGCCATCCTTCCACATTTGTTTTAAGTCATTAATCATTTCTTCGGTCCAAGCCATTATTGTACTCCTAAGTATAAAAGATTATAATTTTAACAGAGTTTACACATATTTTTTCTGCGAGTCCAGTTTTTATTTAAAATAGCTCTTTTTTTTATGAAAAAATATGATATTGTGTATAGGAGTTTATTTATTAAGAGAGATTATATATGAAATATTTTTTGACTTTGTTTTTTTTGATGCTTGCATATGTTGCACCGATACAGGCCTCTGTTGATGAATATAAAAAATATTATGAGGTAGATATGGATGCACCGATACCTGATCTTGATGCTCTTTCAAAAGAGCTCAAGCAACTTACCGAAATATATAATCCTAGATATATGGTAAACTGGGATATGGGACCGGTGTTTGATAAGGTTTGGAAAGGTGTTATAACATCATATGGTACATCTGAAAAGCGTATAAAATCGGCTTCTGAAGATGAGTTTTATGATATGATAATGATGACACCTAAAGAGTTTTATCCCTATATAGGACCTTATTTGCATACATTGCCCGGAATTCCGGATAGAATATTAATGTTGCCCGGAATTAAGGAAACAAAAAATAAGTTTCCTGAGAGAATTGCGCCGCAATTGCAAGGAATCGAAAATATTGAGTTTTTATCACCGCATTTATACATTTTGCTTATGCCGGAAATGTGGCCGGAAAATCAGCCTCCTCTTGAAAAACCAAAGACAAGAAAAGCAAAAACTCCTCCTATAGCTTTAAGTCCGGATTTCTTGGAAAATGTCATGAATAAAACACCAGAGTTTGGTTTTGGCGGAGCTTTTCAAACAAATAATAAGCCCGGATTTGATAAATTAAGAACATTGAAGATTACTAAAGATTCTCCTTTAACAACTGGCGATATAAGAGCGTTTTTAAGAACTATAGACGGTGTTAAAAACTTTGCTACATTAAACAACACTCTAAAAATTATGCACGCCAGTGATTTGTTAGATTATTGGGAACGTAAAAACGGTATGGCTTTATCTTTGAACGGATTAAAAGATGGGGTTAACCCTTGCCAAAGGTTGGTGTTAAAAATCAGATGGGCGGGATTGGAAGATAAGTTTGTTCAAGCTGTTGGGGCAGAAGGTTTTAATGCAAACGAATGGGCATATACATGCGATAAAACAATTAAAGCATACAGAATATCCAGAGTTTCATCAGCTCAAATGTCTGCAATTAAGGCGTTTAAGCAAGGGTTATATAATTCTTACATTGATAAATTTAAGCCTCTTTACAAAGAACGCCAATATGCGACAATGCAAAGTATTATAGAAATGCATCAAGCTCCAAAAAATGATATATTTGAAGTTATGAAAAATGAACAATTGATATATGATAAATTGGCTCCTTTGGGTGGTATGCTTATAATTGCACCTATACTTAATTAAAATTAAAAAAAATCTTGCAATTTTAATTAAGAGTCTGTATAAAGCAGTAAAATTGATTTAAACGAATTTATGAGGGAAAAATATGGCACGCGTTACAGTTGAAGATTGTGTGGAAAAAATTCCAAATCGCTATGAACTTCTTATGGTTGCAGCTCAAAGAGCTAAAGATATTTCATCAGGTTCTCCGCTTTTAGTAGACAGGGATAATGATAAGAACTCTGTTGTTGCTTTACGTGAAATTGCTGAAAACAAAGTAAGTATTGAGAACTTGCAAAAATCTTTAGTAATGAATTTACAAAAATTTGTTGAAGTTGAAGAGCCTGAAGAAGAAGAACTTGAAATTATTGCTGCCGAAAAAGAATTAGCGGAACTTGATGCTCAATTTGATAGCTCAATGCTTTTAGATACAGATATAGCAGATTCTATGCAAATCACAGATGATGAAGGTTTTGACATCGACGATGCAGAATTAGATGATGAAAATTTTGATGATGCATTTGATGAAAACTTATCAGATGATTTTGGTGATGATGGAGATGATTTTTAAGATAAATTAATATTATCTAAATCTTTTAATTCTAAAATAAAGCAGAAATTCGATATATTTCTGCTTTTAATTTTTTTAAAAATATTATATTATCGGTAAAGAGGGCAAATGTTAAGACAGTATGAATTAGTAGATTTGGTTAAGTCTTATGATCCGGAAGCTGATGAGGATGCTTTGAACCGGGCGTATGTTTTTGCAATGAAAAAACATGGTGCTCAACTTAGAACATCAGGAGATCCTTATTATTCTCATCCGATTGAAGTTGCAGGAATTTTAACAAAATTTAAACTTGATGCCTCATCTATTATAGCCGGTCTTTTGCATGATACGGTTGAAGATACGGATACAACTGTTGTTGAAGTAAAGGAGTTGTTTGGGGAGCAAGTAGCTTCGCTTGTCGACGGTCTTACAAAATTAGCAATGATTGAGCAAAAATCCGGTTCAAGTAAGCAAGCGGAAAATTTTCGCAAGTTGTTGCTTGCTATGTCTGATGATATAAGAGTTTTGCTTATCAAATTAGCTGACAGATTGCATAATATGCGTACATTGCATTTTTGCCCTGAAGAAAAAAGGTTACGCATTGCCCGGGAAACAATAGATATATATGCACCATTAGCTGAACGAATCGGTATGCAAGAAGTTAAAGATGAATTGGAAGAAATTGCATTTGCCGAAATTCATAAAGAAGCTCATGATTCAATTATTGCAAGGCTTAATTTTTTAAGAGAAAAAGGAAGTAATATTGTTCCTAAAATTATTGAGCAACTTGAAAAGGATATGCTTCAAAATGATGTAAAAGCAACTGTTACCGGAAGGGAAAAAGCTCCATATTCAATATGGCGTAAAATGCAACAAAAAAATGCTTCGTTTGAGCAACTTTCAGATATTATGGCTTTTAGAATTTGTGTTGATGATATTGGTTCGTGCTACCAGGCTTTGGGTATAATTCATAGTAAATATCATATGGTTCCGCGCCGCTTTAAAGATTATATTTCAACACCAAAACCTAATGGTTACCAATCAATTCATACCGGTGTTATCGGGCCATTAAATACCCGAATTGAAATACAGATAAGAACTTATCAGATGCATGAAATTGCCGAGAAAGGTGTTGCAGCACACTGGGCATATAAGCAAGGTCAAAAAGCTGAAGGTCGTAATTTTAGATGGATGCGTGAGCTCTTAGAGATTTTGGAGCAGGCTGAAAATCCTGATGAGTTTTTAGAAAACACAAAACTGGAAATGTATAATGACCAAGTTTTCTGTTTTACACCAAAAGGAGATCTGATAGGTTTGCCGCAAGGTGCAACACCTGTGGATTTTGCATATGCTGTACACTCTAATGTTGGTGATACTTGCGTTGGGGCAAAAGTAAATGGTGAAATTGCGACATTAAGAACATTATTGCACAATGGTGATCAGGTTGAAATATTAACATCAAAAGCACAACACCCATCTACGGAATGGGAAAGATTTGTTGTGACCGGAAAAGCTAAAGCTGCTATCAGACGTTATGTACGAGGAATAAAAAGAGAGCAGTTTATTACTTTGGGTAAAGAATTGTTGGAAAGGTTGTTCAAAGGCGAAGGGTTAGATTTATCAGATAAAGTTCTTGCAGGTGTTTTACAAAATTTTGATGCAGAATGTATTGATGATATATATGCCAAAGTAGGTGAAGGGCTTGTTACCGGTTGGGATGTGCTAAAGGCGGTTTATCCCGCATACAAACAGTCTAAGCTTGATAAAATGGTTAAGTCAATTAAGGTTCCGAGCTTTAAGAAAAAGAAAACAGCCGAACCTATGAAAATTAAAGGCTTAATATCTGATATGGCGGTTCATTTTGCCGGATGTTGTCACCCTCTTCCCGGAGATAGAATTGTCGGGATTGTAACAACAGGAAAAGGTGTCGCCGTACATGCAATAGACTGTAAGGCTCTGGAAAAATTTAGTTCAGAACCTGAAAGATGGCTTGATATAGATTGGGGCGATGATGCTAAAAATGAATTTCATACTGCTCGTATAAAAGTTATGTTGAGTAATGAGCCGGGAGCGTTGGGTGATTTATCTAATTTGATTGCTCGTTATGAAGCAAATATTTCTAATTTGAATATTGTATATCGAACACTAAGTTATTTTGAAATTTTGGTTGATTTAGATGTTAAAGATGTTGCGCACTTAAATAATATAATTGCAGCATTAAAGGCTTCTAAAGTAATAAGCTATGTATCAAGATCAGCTCAGTAAGCAAGTAAATTCATTTTGCGGCTTTAGTAAAGAGGTAATTAAGATTTTAAGCAAAGGATAAAATATGATTTATGGAATAGGAACAGATATTGTAAATATATCGAGGCTTGAAAAAGGTGATGAATTTTTAAATCGTTTTATTAGGCGTTGTTTATCTGAAACGGAACGTCAATATATGCAAAGACGTGCTATTTTTGATTTGCAATCTCGCATTATGTATGTTGCCAAAAGATTTGCGGCCAAAGAGGCTGTGGCTAAAGCATTAGGCACAGGTTTTAGAGATGGAATATATTTATCTGATATTGAAATTATCAGTGATGAATTGGGGAAACCTTTTGTTGAATTAAAAGGTCAGGCTTTACATAGAGCTAAAAGTGTGGGGGTAAAGCATATACATCTTTCTTTAAGCGATGATACTCCATTTGTTTCGGCTATGGCTGTCGCTGAAAAGTAAAAAGCACTTGGCTTAAAACTTGAATAATGTGTCTTGAATATTAAATGTGTATTCGAGACATATTTTTTGGGGGAAAGTAAATGTTATCTCTTAAAAGGGTTAAAGGGCTTTTAGAAAAAAATAAACAAATATTGGTTACAAAGTTAAAAGTAATTAAAGCGACGCCATATGCAATAGCGTCAGGATTTGCTTGCGGGGCAGCAATTTCTTTTACTCCGTTTGTGGGGTTTCATCTTTTGTTGGCAACGATTACTGCGTTTTTGGTGCGGGGAAATTTGCTTGCATCTTGGATTGGAACGATAGTGGGTAATCCGTGGACTTTTGCTTTTATTTGGCCGTCCACTCTTTATTTGGGGCGTTTTTTTTTACATATTCCGCATGATGAAAGAATTGATTTTATAAAAACATTTGATGCTTTTTTTCATGCGGCCGTAAATTTTGATTTTAAGGCAATGGAGGCTGATGTTTGGCCAATAATTTATCCGATGATGATAGGGTGTGTTCCTTTTTATATTTTAGCTTGGTTTTTAAGCTATTTTATAATCAAAAGAATATTGAATAAAATTAAATCAGATAAAATTTTGTGAGTTTATGTATTTTGAGATAAAAATAAAAGCCTGTTTTGACAACAGGCTTTAAATTGGCTGAGAAACCTTATTTGGAGTTAGAAAAGCTTATAAGGTTTAAATTTCTTAATGTAGCATACTTTTGCTTCTTCTTTATTTTCATAGAAGTCGTAGCTCAAAGATGCTTCATTATCAAAAAATCCTACAATCCAGTTTGCCTCAAGGATATATTCCGGAGAAACAGCCAGGTAAGCACCTTTAAATATTGGCTTGTTTAATGTGCTGAGGGCGTCGTTTAGTTTGTCCTTAATTTTGAATATTTCTTCAAAAAAGTCGACCGTCGGAATGCTAACATTTAGAAGCTTGTGCCTTTGGGAATAATACATCTTTGTATTTCCGTTTGCAAGATGACCCAGGCCGTCAAAAACGATGTAGGTTTTATCATTCTTAAAAGGGAAAATGCCGATAGGGTTTAGGGATTTGCCTTTTTCAAAAGAAACTCGTTTCAATGATCCGTTAATTTTACATAACAAATCGAAGGTTTCAAACTTTGTTGCTATTTGGAGATCTTCAACAGTGATACCTTTTTCTTGCATAATTTTTAAAACTTGCAAGACGCGATGTTGCTTATTGCTCATAATAGGAATGAATAATTAGAGTTGATAATAAATTTAACACGAGTTTTATATATTATTTTTTTTATAAAGTAAAGACGTTTGTAAGGATGATTTTTTAAAAAATTGCTTATGAAATGTTTATCTTATTATTAAAAATGACCAATATGTTTTTTTAGACTCTCTGCTAAAAAATAGACTCAAAATAGTTAATGAGAGATAATTTAAAATCGATTCAAACAGAGTCAGAGTAAAAGTTCTGGGCGTTAACTATTTTTTCATTTTTTTTGACTTTTTGTGCATTTTTTGCTTGCAAAGTGCTTTTTGTTATGTTATAAGCACCAACGAAACGTTTGTTTAGAGCCTTTAACAAGCTCTAGTGATGTTAAATATAAAATATAGAGCAAGCTGTTGCTATAGAATGGTTTGCTGAGTTTTAACAAGTTAGATGGCAAGGGCCGTTAAGGTGTCTTTTGCCGTTTAGTTATAGGGAAAAGTAAAAAAATGATGGAAACCCAAAATATAAGAATTCGCCTCAAGGCTTTTGATCATCGTTTGCTTGATCTTTCTACAAAAGAGATTGTGCACACTGCCAAAAGAACGGGGGCAAATGTAAGAGGTCCTATTCCTCTGCCTACAAGAATTGAGAAGTTTACGGTAAATAGTTCTCCTCACGTTGATAAAAAGTCTCGTGAACAGTTCGAAATCCGTACTCACAAAAGACTTCTTGATATCGTAGATCCTACACCGCAAACAGTTGATGCTTTGATGAAGTTAGATTTGGCTGCTGGTGTTAATGTAGAAATCAAATTGTAATAATAAATTTTAATGTTGGCGGCTTGAAAAATTAGTTGTCAACCAATTAGAAAAGGAAAAAATAATAATGCGTACAGGTCTGATCGCAAAAAAATTGGGAATGTCCCGCATCTTTGAAGCAGACGGCACTCATATTCCGGTTACGGTTTTAAGTGTTGATGGCTTAAAGGTTGTTGCAGTAAAGACTGTTGAGAAAGATGGATATACAGCTGTTCAGCTTGGAACAGGTGCTGTTAAGGCTAAAAATGTATCTAAACCTCTCAAAGGACATTTTGCTAAAGCTAATACCGAGCCTAAAAAGAAATTAGGCGAATTCAGAGTTTCTGAAGATTGTCTTTTGGAAATCGGTAATGAATTGTCAGTAGAACACTTTGTTGAAGGTCAATATGTTGACGTTTGCTCAACTTCAATCGGTAAGGGTTTTGCCGGTGTTATGAAACGTCATAACTTTGCTGGTTTAGAGGCAACACACGGTGTGTCTGTTTCTCACCGTTCACATGGTTCTACCGGTCAAAGACAAGATCCGGGTAAAGTTTTCAAAGGTAAGAAAATGGCTGGACATATGGGTGCTGAACGTGTAACTGTTCAAAACCTTAAGGTTGTTGCTGTTGATGCGTTAAAAGGTTTGATTATGGTAAAAGGTGCTGTTCCTGGCTCTGAAAATGCTTGGGTTCGTGTAACTGATGCTGTAAAGAAAGTTGCTAACGTTCAATTACCGTTACCTGCTGGATTGAAAAAAGTTGATGAACCTGTTGCAGTTAAAGCTGAAGAAGTTTCAGCTGAGAATGCATAATAATTTAAGGATTGAAAAATATGAAACAGGACATCTTAAATTTAGATAATAAAAATGTCGGCACAATTGAGCTTAATGATTCAGTTTTTGGGTTAGAAGTTCGCGCTGATATTTTACACCGTGTTGTATTGTGGCAACTCGCTCGCCAACAAGCTGGTACTCACCAGACAAAAGGCCGTTCTGATGTGGCTTTATCACCTGCGAAACCGTTCAAACAAAAAGGTAGCGGTAATGCTCGTCAGGGTTCTCGTAAAGGTACACAGTTCCGTAAGGGTGGTGTTGTATTTGGTCCGGTTGTTCGTGATCACTCACATGACTTGACTAAGAAATTTAGAAAACTCGGTTTGAAAACAGCTCTTTCTGCGAAAGCTAAAGAGGGTAATCTTGTAATCATTGATGAAGCAAAATTGTCAGCTCCTAAAACAAAAGATTTGAAAGCAAAACTTTCTGTTTGTGGGTTGAATAATTGCTTGTTCATTGATGGTAAAGAGGTTGATGTTAATTTTGCATTAGCTAGCCGTAATATTGTTGGTGTTGATGTATTGCCTTCAATCGGTGCTAATGTGTATGACATCTTAAGAAGAGAGAAACTTGTATTAACAAAAGATGCAGTTAGTTGCTTAGAGGAGAGATTGACATGGTAAAAAATGTTAAAAAATCAAACAATGTTACTGCTAAAATGTATGATACATTGGTTCGTCCGGTAATTACCGAAAAATCTATGGTTTCATCTGAAGCTGGTAAAGTTACTTTCATGGTTCCTTTATGTGCTTCTAAAGATGATGTTAAAGCAGCTGTTGAAGCTATCTTTAACGTAAAGGTAAATAAGGTAAATACCATTCGTCAGTTCGGCAAAACAAAAATGTTCCGTGGCCGTCAGGGTGTACGCTCTGATTACAAAAAGGCTGTGGTTACACTTGCCGAGGGTCAAAATATTGATGTTACAACAGGAATTTAATCATGGCTTTAAAAACATTTAAGCCCACATCTCCGGGTCTTCGTCAGCTTATCATTGTTGATAGAAGCGAATTGTACAAAGGTGCACCGGAAAAAACATTAACGGTTGGTTTAACAAAGACCGGTGGGCGTGATAATTTCGGACATGTTACAAGTCGGAGAATCGGTGGCGGACATAAACGCAAACTCAGAGTTATCGACTTTAAACGTAATAAATTTGACTGTGAAGCTACAGTTGAGAGAATTGAATATGACCCGAACCGCACATCTTTCATCGCATTAATTAAGTATGAAGATGGCGAACTCGCTTATATTCTCGCTCCTCAAAGACTTAAAGCTGGTGATAAAGTTATTGCTTCTGCAAAAGCTGATATCAAACCAGGTAATGCTATGCCTTTGAAGAGTATGCCAGTAGGTACTATCGTTCACAACGTAGAGCTCAAAGTTGGCAAAGGCGGACAGCTTGTTCGTTCTGCTGGTTGTTATGCTCAAGTTGTTGGTAAAGATGCTGGTTATGCACAATTAAAATTAAGTTCCGGCGAACTCAGAATCGTTCGTGAGGAATGTTTAGCAACTGTTGGTGCCGTATCAAATCCGGACAATCAGAACAAATCATTGGGTAAAGCAGGTCGCTCACGTTGGATGGGTATCAGACCAGTTACTCGTGGTGTTGCGATGAACCCGGTTGATCACCCACATGGTGGTGGTGAAGGTAGAACTTCTGGTGGCCGTCATCCGGTTACACCTTGGGGTAAACCTACTAAGGGTGCTAAAACTCGTTCTAACAAGAAGACAGATCGCTTTATTATGAGATCTCGTCATGATAATAAGAAATAATAAGGAGAAACGCTAATGACACGTTCCGTATGGAAAGGACCTTTTGTTGATGGCTATCTTCTTAAGAAGGCTGATGCAGCCAGAGCTTCGGGTCGTAATGAAGTGATTAAAATTTGGTCACGCCGTTCAACAATGTTACCACAATTCGTTGGTTTAACATTTGGTGTGCACAATGGCCACAAATTTATCCCAGTACTTGTTACTGAAGATATGGTTGGTCATAAGTTTGGTGAATTTGCGCCGACTCGTACTTTCTACGGTCACGCCGCAGACAAAACAGCTAAGAGAGGTTAATTATGGGAAAAACTAAAGATGCAAGAAGAGTAGCAAGCAATCAAGCTTTAGCAGTTTGTCGCTCTATCCGCACAAGCCCGCGCAAACTTAACTTAGTTGCACAGTCTATTCGCGGATTGGCAGCAGAAAAAGCTGTTGCAGAACTTACCTTCTCAAAGAAGAGAGTTGCAAAAATAGCTTTAGGCTTATTGCAAAGTGCAATTGCTAATGCTGAAAATAACCACAGTCTTAACATTGACAAATTAATCGTAAGTGAAGCATTTGTCGGTAAAGGCTTAGTAATGAAACGTATGCACGCACGCGGTCGCGGACGCGGAGCACGAGTATTAAAACCGTTCTCTAGCATGACCGTTGTTGTATCAGAGCGTGGGGAGTAAGATAAATGGGACAGAAAGTAAATCCTACAAGTCTTCGTTTGGGTATTAACCGCACATGGGACTCTCGTTGGTATGCTGATGATAAGTTTACCAACTATCTCCACGAAGATTTTAAAATTAAAGAATTCTTGAAAGAGAAACTTGCTCAAGCTGGTATTAGCCGTATTGTGATTGAACGTCCGGCTAAAAAAGCAAGAGTAACAATTCATTCTGCTAGACCAGGTGTAGTAATCGGTAAGAAAGGACAAGATATCGAGATTTTACGCAAAGATATTCAGAAATTAACTTCTTCAGAAGTTCAATTGAACATCTTAGAAGTTAGAAAACCTGAATTAGATGCTAAACTCGTTGCTGATTCTGTTGCTCAACAATTAGAAAGACGTGTTTCTTTCCGTAGAGCAATGAAAAGAGTTATGCAGTCCGCTCTTCGTTTGGGTGCAGAAGGTATCAAAGTTAGCTGCAGTGGTCGTTTAGGCGGTGCTGAAATTGCTCGTACTGAATATTACCGTGAAGGTCGTGTGCCTTTACACACATTGCGTGCTGACATTGATTATGCAACCTCAACGGCTCATACAACTTATGGTGCTTGTGGCGTAAAAGTTTGGATTTATAAGGGCGAAATTATGGCTCATGATCCAATGGCACAAGACAAAAAGTTGGCTGAACAAAAGTAATAAGTGAGGTTAAAATAAAATGTTAAGTCCAAAACGTATAAAGTTCCGTAAACAGCATAAAGGCCGTATTCATGGCTTGGCTAAAGGCGGATCTACTTTAAGTTTCGGTTCATATGGATTGAAGGCTTTGACACCAGAACGCGTGACAGCTCGTCAAATTGAAGCAGCTCGTCGTGCTATTACTCGTGAAATGAGAAGAGCCGGAAGATTATGGATCAGAATTTTCCCAGATGTACCTGTAACAGATAAACCTGCTGAGGTTCGTATGGGTAAAGGTAAAGGTGCTGTAGAATTCTGGGTAGCAAGGGTTAAACCAGGCCGCATAATGTTTGAAGCAGAAGGTGTTGATGAAGAAACAGCACGCAAAGCATTTGCGTTAGGTGCCGCAAAACTTCCAGTTAAGAGTAAGTTTGTTAAGCGCCTTAACTCAGATAAAGGAGAAGCATAATGGTAAAAACAAAAGATTTACGTGCTATGACGATTGATGAATTAGAAGCTAAACTTCTTGAAAACAAAAAAGAGCAGTTTAACTTGCGTGTTCAACAATCAACAGGACAATTAGCGAATACTGCACAGGTTCGTAAAGTTCGTCGTGAAATAGCTAAAATCAATACGCTCATAACAGAGCGCAAGAAGAATAGTTAGGAGAAAAGACTATGCCTAAAAGAATTCTTCAAGGTGTTGTAGTAAGCGATAAACAGGATAAAACTGTCGTGGTCAGCGTAGAGCGTCAGGTATTGCACCCTGTTTACAAAAAATTCGTGAAAAAAAGCAAGAAATATGCTGCTCACGATGAAAATAACCAGTTCAAAGTTGGTGATAAGGTTTCTATCATTGAATCTAAACCTTATTCAAAAACAAAAACTTGGACTGTATTAGTTGATAACGCCTAAGAAAAGAAGGAATTAAAAAATGATACAGATGCAAACCAACCTCGATGTTGCAGATAACTCTGGAGCACGTCAGGTGCAGTGCATTAAAGTTCTTGGCGGGTCCAAGAGAATGCATGCTTCCGTAGGGGATATCATCGTTGTTTCTATTAAAGAAGCAATGCCAAAAGGACGTGTTAAAAAAGGTGATGTATGCAAAGCTGTTATTGTTAGAACAGCAAGTGACATCAGACGTAAAGATGGCAGTGTTATCCGTTTTGACAGCAACGCCGCAGTTCTTGTAAATAAAGACGGTGAACCAATAGGTACTCGTATCTTTGGCCCTGTTACAAGAGAATTGCGTGCAAAGAAATTTATGAAAATCATTTCATTAGCACCGGAGGTATTGTAATGAGCCTTAAAATGAAAATTAAAAAAGGTGATAAAGTTGTTATCTTGTCTGGTGATGACAAAGGTAAAACCGGCGAAGTTTTGAAAGCTATGCCAAAAGAGAGTAAAGTAGTTGTGCAAGGTGTTAACTTAGTAAAAAGACACACTAAGCCAAGTCAAACTACTCCTGGCGGTATTGTAACAAAAGAAGCTGCAATTCACGTTTCAAACGTAGCTATTGTAACATCTGATGGCAAAGCCAGCAAGATTGGTTACAAAGACGACAAAGGGACTAAAGTGCGTGTTGCACGTAAATCCGGTGAAGTAATCGATAAATAGGAGAAAATCTTATGACAAATTTTGAAAAACTTTATAATGAAGTCATAAAAAAATCTCTTGTGGAAAAATTCGGTTACCAGAACCCACATGAGATTCCTAAGTTGACTAAAATTGTCTTGAATATGGGTGTCGGTGATGCCGTTACAGACAAGAAAAAACTGAACAATGCAATTGAAGAATTAGCTTTGATTGCAGGTCAAAAACCAGTTACAACTACAGCTCGCAAATCAATTGCTACTTTCAAATTAAGAGAAGGTATGCCAATCGGTTGTAAAGTAACTCTTCGTTCTACAAGAATGTATGAATTCTTGGAAAGACTTATTAATATGGCTTTACCGCGTATTAGAGACTTCCATGGAATATCCGGCAAAAATTTTGACGGTAAAGGTAACTTTGCTTTTGGTATTAAAGAACAAATTATCTTTCCTGAAATTAACTACGAAAAAGTTGATGAAGTTCGTGGTATGGATATCGTAATTTGTACAACAGCTAAGACAGATGAAGAAGCAAAATTCTTGCTTACATCATTTAACTTGCCTTACAAGAAATAAGCGGAGATTTTACTATGTCAAAGACAAGTTCAGTTTATAGAAACTTGAAAAGAGAAAAGATGGCTGAGAAGTATGCTAATCGTCGTCTTAAATTAAAACAAGTTGCTATGGATAAAAATGCTTCTCCGGAAGACAGATTCCAAGCAACATTGAAATTGGCCGCTTTGCCACGTAACTCTGCAAAAATTAGAGTTAAGAACCGTTGCAAATTAACAGGTCGTTCACGTAGTTATTACAGGAAGTTCGGTTTGAGCCGTGTTGAATTAAGAAACATGGCAAGCTTTGGCGAAATTCCTGGTTTGGTAAAATCAAGCTGGTAAGGAGGATATATAAATGTCAATGACTGATCCTTTGGGCGATATGCTCACTCGCATTAGAAACGCACAAAGAGCGAAGAAAAGTGATGTTGTTACACCTGCTTCTCGCTTGCGTGAAAATGTGTTGGAAGTTCTCAAAAAAGAAGGCTACATTGAAGGTTATGAAAAACGCAATGTTAAAGCTGGTATTGATGAACTCGTAATTAAATTAAAGTACCATGAAGGTGCTAGTGTTATAACAGAAATTTACCGTGTTTCTACTCCAGGTCGTCGCGTATATTCAAGCGTTAAAGACTTACCTAGAGTATACAACGGCTTAGGTATCTCTATCGTTTCAACTCCTCAAGGTGTTATGAGCGATAACGATGCCAGAAAAGCTAACGTTGGCGGTGAAATTTTATGTCAGGTATTCTAAGGGAGAAAACGGATGTCAAGAATTGGTAAATATCCGGTAGTGATCCCTGCTGGCGTAACAGTTGAAATAAACGAAAATGTTGTAACTGTTAAAGGAAAATTAGGTGAACTTAGCTGTTCTTTTGATGTAAACTTTGTATCAACAAAAGTAGAAGACGGTAAAGTTGTTGTATCTCCATTATCTGATAATAGAACAGCTCGTTCTTTATGGGGAACCACCAGAGCAAACATTAATACTTTAGTTAAAGGTGTTAATGAAGGCTTTTACAAAAACTTAGAATTAGTGGGCGTTGGTTACAAAGCTCGTATGGAAGGAACTAAACTTGTTCTTTCATTAGGTTTCTCACATGATGTTAACTTCCCAGCTCCGGAAGGCATTAAGATCACATGTGAATCACCTACACAAATCAAAGTTTTTGGTGTTGATAAACAACTTGTTGGTCAGGTTGCCGCACAAATTCGCAAATATCGTAAACCAGAACCTTACAAAGGTAAAGGTGTGAAGTTAGAAGGCGAATATGTACGTCGTAAAGAAGGCAAGAAGAAATAAGGATAACTTAAGATGAATACACCAAGAAAATTGTTTGAAAAAAGAAAAGCTCGCGTAAGAACAGCTTTGAAAGCAGCAGCAAACGGCAAATTAAGATTGTCTGTTTTCCGTAGCGGTAAGCACATTTACGCGCAGATTATTGACGATGCAAAAGGTGCAACAGTTGCAAGTGCTTCTACATTAGATAAAGAAGTTCGTGACAGCATCAAAAAGTCATCTACAATTGAAGCAGCCGGCTTCATTGGTAAAGTAATTGCAGAACGTGCAGTAAAATCAGGCGTAAGTGAAGTTATCTTCGATAGAGGTGGCTACATTTATCATGGTCGTGTTAAGGCTTTGGCTGAAGCAGCACGTGAAGCTGGTTTGAAATTCTAGGAGGAAAAGATGGCTGTAGATCGTCATAATAAAAAAGAAAAAACCGAAGAATTAGTTGAAAAACTCGTTCACGTTAATCGTGTAGCTAAAACTGTAAAAGGCGGACGCACAATGAGCTTTGCTGCAGTTGTAGTTGTTGGTGACCAAAAAGGCCGCGTTGGATATGGTTCCGGCAAGGCAACTGAAGTTCCTGACGCTATTGTTAAAGCTACAAATGAAGCTAAAAAGAATATGGTTCGTATTCCACTTCGTGAAGGCAGAACACTTCATCACGATGTTGAAGGACGTTTTGGTGCAGGTAAAGTATTGTTAAGAACTGCTCCTGCCGGTACCGGTGTTATTGCTGGTGGTCCTATGCGTGCTGTATTTGAAGCTTTGGGTGTGCAAGACGTTGTTGCAAAATCTTTGGGTTCCAACAACCCTTACAACATGATTAAAGCAACATTTAACGCTTTGCAAGCTATCAACTCTCCTCGTATGGTTGCTGCTAAACGTGGTAAAAAAGTTGGAGATATTGTTAGCCGCCGTGAAAATTCTTCAAATGTAAAAATGGAAAAAGAGGAGGCTTAATCGATGGCTAAAAAAACAATAAAAGTTACTCAAGTTGTTAGCCCAATCGGCAAACCAAAAGATCAAAGAGCAACTTTAATCGGATTAGGCTTAAACAAAATGAATCGTACAGTTGAAGTTGAAGATACTCCTTCAGTTCGTGGTATGATTAGTAAGGTTAGCCACCTCGTAAAAGTTGAGGAATAAGTTCGCAAAAGGGCTATCATACTTGTTTTTCCTTCGTTTGTGTACTGTTTGTACACGGTACTTAAGGAAAGCTACGTAGCCTAGCCCTTTATCGAATTTTTGAACTCGAGTGTTAATAAAAAAATATTAGGTGAAAAGAAATGAAACTTAA
The DNA here is from genome assembly GCA_045611785.1 of Alphaproteobacteria bacterium. Lineage (GTDB taxonomy): Bacteria > Pseudomonadota > Alphaproteobacteria > RF32 > CAG-239 > JAFTYO01. The sequence continues at coordinate 19,257 of JAZKXV010000002.1, read as the reverse complement.
TGAATTACAAAACAATCCGGGCGCTACAAAAAACCGCATTCGTGTTGGTCGCGGTATTGGTAGCGGTAAAGGCAAAACCGGCGGACGTGGTGTTAAAGGCCAAAAGTCTCGTTCAGGTGTGTCTGTAAACGGTTTTGAGGGTGGTCAAATGCCTATTTACCGTCGTTTACCAAAACGCGGTTTCAAGAATCCGTTTGCAAAACAATTTGCTGTTGTTAACTTGGATACAATTCAAAAAGCAGTTGATGCTGGCAAATTAGATGCTTCATCAATTGATATTGATACATTACTCAATTCAAGAGTAATTACCAAGAAAATGGACGGAGTTCGTTTACTTGCTCGTGGTGCAATCACTTCTTCTGTTAACATTTCTGTTAACTCTGCTTCAAAAGCAGCTGTAGAAGCAGTTGAAAAAGCTGGTGGTAAAGTAAACCTCGTATAATAGTTCATCTAGAACTAAAATAAAAAAAAGAGAGAAATTTCGATGAAGGTTTCTCTCTTTTTTATTTTTTAATATGCATATTTTTTCGATTTTACATTTCTAAATTATATTGTCTTGCTTTGATAGAATGCTAGGTTGAAACTTTTTGCTTATCAGATTTTGATTAAGTTGGGGGTATACACTTGCTTGTAGTATGGAAGATGAGACATGTATGACAGATGGAATCTACTGCTGGTGTCTGTGTGTCGAATTGGTTGTTTATTTTTCCTCGAGTTTAATGTATAAATTTTTGCTATACTGCTGATCAGGATACTCCAATCAAGTTAGAGTATGATACATATATGAGCTGCGCATGCTCTACGGCAGATGAGGTGAGTATGAGTAGATAGATGTCTAATAGGTTGGAATGTTTTGTCTTATTGTTGACATGATACTCTAATCAAGTTGGAGTATGAACTGTAAGGTGATGTGTTGAGTTTGGAGAGGGTATAATTAGATGTGAATGTAATAGATAATAAAAAAGCTCCGATAAATCCACGGAGCTTTTTTATTCTAGGAGTTTTTGTTATATTTTATTCAATCGGTTCACAACCATGGTTGTTCAATCGATATCCATCTTCACAAGATTTTGCTCTGTACATAAAGGTTGAACCTTTTTCACAAAGTGCATATGTTTTTGCATGTTCTGGTTTTTCAGTAAATGGAAAATCAGGACAATTGTTTGGAATACATTTTGTACCATTCCAATGGTGTCCATATGCACAACCACGAATATAATCGTACCATTCTTTGTTACAACTACTAGTACTTCCTAAAAGATATCCGTCATATTGACTTCCGGTATATTCATTATATTGGTCATCATAAATACCACAACCTCTGTATTTAGATACAAATTCATCAGGTTTATTAGTAACTTGTACACAATCATTTCCCTCTAGCTTATATGTAGTATCACATTTTTGCAATAAAAACTTTACATCGGTAATTGATGATGAGCCATACTGGCATGATGAAGAATCGTGCGAAGCGTATTTTCCCCAATCATATGAAGCACTAGTTTTGGGTTTTTGTAATGTATAATCAGAACAATCATTAGCTATGCATTTGCCATTATCAAAATGATAGCCCGCTTTACATCCTGAAAAGTAATATCTGTATACATATGGGCTTGTCGAAACTGTTTTGCTTGAGCAACTTCCGTTTGTTGGTGTTGCTGCAGTACAGTCTGCGCTTTTAGCATAAGGATAATCTGTTTCAGTAACTCCTGTTAATGCTACACATGTTGTACCGGTTGCATTAAATACATGAGTTGAAGATTTGCAAGAAGTAATAGCATAATATTTATTGCTACCAGCATAACATGTTTTACAATTCGCACCATCAGGACAAGTTGTTAATGGATGGTTTTTCTTGCAAACTTCATCAGGAATTTTTACACATTCACCATCTTTGAAGTAATATCCTGATTTGCATGACCCTATTAAATATGGATTTTCAGCAGATGTATTGTTGCATGTATAATAATTAGCATTAGCTGGAACCGTTTTTTTATCAAAATGTGAACATGTTATTGGTTGGCATTCAATTTTTCCATATGGTATGTATAATGAAGTTTTCATTCTAACTGTACCACAAATATATAACTGATATTTTTTAACACCAGCTGTTCTACATTCATTATTCGCAGAGCCCGTGCTTTGATTACTATAAGAGCTATCCCAACCATAATCTTTTGCATAAACACTAGAGTTAGGTGCTTTTTCATCTAAAGGATAATCGCTACAATCACGAGGTTTGCAAACACCGTCTGAATAGTACCATCCATTTGCTTCGTCACATTCTGTAACTTTCCAGCAACCATCAGATGCTAATTCGCAAACTGTATTTGAATCTACATCTGTACACTCTTGTTGAGTTGAAAACTCACAAGCATCTGACCAATATTCTTTAGGTGGGTATGCATAATATTCATCCACAACGTCATATGTTGTATGACATCTTTTTTCTGTAGAAAAATGTTTTGTATCTAATGACCATTTTGCATCTTTAACTGCTTGCGTTTTTATATTTTTCACACCAAAATTTTCTTCTGAATAGTTTGCATTAGAAGAACTTGTAGTAGATAAAATTAAATGTGAATTTTCTGATGCAAAATTTAAGATAGTGTCAAAATATTGATAATTACCATTAATTCTAACATATTTTTGACCTCCTTCAAAAAAGTTTTTTGTACTGGATTGATTTATAGATAATGTTTTATATAAATCAATTGATGTGTAATTAACAATACCTTTATCTAAATTTTTAGCTACAATATTTGCATCACCATTTAAGATCAAATTAACATTTTGATCAGAATAAATTGCATAATTTGTGCCCTCTAAATCCATATCCAATTTACCATTAAAAGTTAGCTTAGGCATTTCTTTGTTGCCACTGTATATACCTAAGTATACACCTGCGCTAGTTTTTGGAGCATAGTTGCTAGGATTTTTAATACCAGACATCTTAATGTTAACATCTCCGTTAAATACAACGTCACCACCACTATAAACAATTGCATGTGGTCCACCAGATCTATTATTTATCATATTTTCAATATTGATATTAACAGTTCCATCAATACGAACAGTTCCGCTGTCAAATGATAATGCGTCTGAATCTACATTGTAAGTTTGGTTAACAAAATTCTTTATTTCAATATCAAGGGTTGCATCTTTATCTAATTGCATGTTCGATGATTGAACAGCATTAACATATATACTGCTAGTAGTTGTATTATCACCAACCATTGTAACTTTTATATCGCCGGTTAAATATATACTGCCACCTAATACATATCCTGTATTTGTATGTTTTGATGAATTCATCAAAATATCAAGATTATGAATATGAGCTTTATTGTTAGCATAATATGTAGTCAATAAGCTACTACCCATATTTTCACCAATTATGTGTAAATTTTCTAAATAAGAATTATCACCTAAGGCTAAATAGTGTTCATCAAGTGTAAGGTTGTGATTTTCACCATAAACGATTTGGTTTACACCAGTTGTTAGTGCTGTTGTGTAACTGTCTTGACTTTTAGGCGTTGTAACATCAGCCTTAAACCAAACTGTTGGGCACACTCCAATGTATGTTATGAAGTTATCTTTTAAATCTTCATAGCTATAAATATTACAACTTATGCATTTTGCCGGTATATGTGTACTATAATAACTTCCAGCAACCTCTTTTCCGTATGCATAATTTTGTTTACATCCGGCAAAATTCCAACAACCTTCAGAATCTTTAACGCAATCTGAGTTCTCAAGCTGGCTTTCGCAATCATATTCTGATGTATATTGGCAAGAATTGTTATAACATTCGGTCCAGTATGTACCATTATCTCCTACGCATTTATCACCTTTTAAAATATAGTCGTCACCGGAGCAATTTTTTGCGTTATAAGGATATATTTCAGTGTTGCAGTTGCATTCGGAGAATTTGATGGAGTTGCCGTTTACATAATATTGTTCATCTTTTTCTTCACATGTGTCACCATCACCTATTTTTGGAGAGGAACAATTTTTGAATACTTCAGTGTCACATTTGAATTTGTTACAACAGTTTTCACATGTTGTTTCTGCACAAACATATGGATAAAATGATATGTTTGGATCGTTTATATCATAGTAACCATTATCTTTATCGCAGCCCAAATCTTTATAAAGGCTTTGGTTTAGGTCTTCGATACGGCATTCTTTATAGATTTTTCCTTCACACACTTGATCTGGCGAAACAGAGTATTCTGCCGGACAAGATAGTGTGGAAACAGGTTCTGTATCTATGGTAGATGCATTACAATTTTGGTCTGCTAAAAAGCAAACTCTGGCTTGGGTTATGTTTGGATATAGCCCAACAATAAGCAAGCATAACAAACTAAACTTTTTCATAACAATTCTCCTAAAACTCGAGTTTATATTTTTATTGTACACCTTTTTTTATTTATTTTCAATAACAATTGTTATGCGTATTTGTTTTATTTTAGGTCATGTTTTTTCAAGCTTGTTATGTAAGTTTTGGATAAGAAATAAAAATTCAATTGATATTATTTATAAAATACGATAATATTTTTAAAGTTTTATTTTGGAGGATAGTATGAACAATAGTTTACAAAAACGGATTCAAGATGAAGTAAATAGAATTATTGATGAAGCAGCTGATGTGAAAATTGTTTCTAATGTTCCGTTTGATGATATGCAACTGGCATTGTTGCAAGAGCTTAACTATTTTTCCGCAGTCCAAACTTTGTATGATGAAGAAGTTCAAAAAGATCCCCGAAAAATTTTATATAAAACAAATCAGAATTTTAAAAAAGCACTGGTTGCTTTATGCCTTACTCAAGTTTTAATTAATAAGCGTTCTAAAGGGTACTATACTAAAGAATATTTTGAAGAAAATATTGATGTTAAGACAGTAGAAAAAAGAACTAAACAAGTTAATTTCGGACGTTGTGAAAATGAAGAAATTATTGGTGCTATCAATGTCGAGAAAGCATTTGACTGGATATTATATTGCCAAGGACGTGGTATAGATGCTTTTGTGGCTGAAAAAACCGATTGTCGTGGCCTTGAAGGTTTTGTTCCGGGGGCTTCTAAAACTTATGAGTTTGCACGATTTGAACGTCTTCATAACGAAGAACAGAGACGTAAGCAAGCAATAGAAAAAGAGCGTTTACAGCAAGAATTTAAACAAAGTTTTATGAAAGAGCTAGCTGTCGGTTTGGCTCAACAACAAATTGAAAATAATTCGGCAAATGTTCTTGATATTGTTTCTTCTCTTTTCCAAAAAGAAAATTATTCAAATGCAATAGAAAAAATTTTGGATAATCATTTATTGGAAAAACAGCAAGAAAACCTAATTGATGAAAGAGTTAAGGTTTATGATAAAGTAGAGCAAACAAGAGAAGTTTCTCAAAAATTGCTTACTGATAATTCTAATAATTATGCCAATGCGTTTTTTCAATTTGTAAAGCAACAAAATGAACATCAAAGATAATTTTTAAGGACTTTATATGTTAGTAGATTTTCACACACATTCATATTATTCAGATGGAACTTTATCTCCAACCGATTTAATTAAGCATGCTAAAGAAGTTGGTTTGGATATGATTGCATTAACAGATCATGATACAATTAAAGGTATAGAAGAAGCTCAAAGTGCGGCAATAAAATATGGAGTTAAATTAATTAAAGGTTTGGAAATATCTACTTTTAATGAAAATGGTTTATCAATGCATATCTTGGGTTTGGATATTAAAAATTTATCAATTATTGAAGATGTTTTGCAACATCTTAAAGGTTTGAGAGAAAAACGTAATGTGCATATATTGGAACAATTGAAAGAAAATTATGGAATAGATATCAATTATTCTGATATGGAAAAAGAATTTAAAGGAACAATAGGAAAAGGTAATATATCGCAATATTTAACGCACAAAGGATATTATCCGACATATAAAGATGCTAATATGGTTGTTATGCAATATAGAAACTTTTTATGTGGTATAGAGGTTGAAAAGGCAATTAATCTGATTCATCAGGCAGGAGGTTTAGCTTTTTTAGCTCATCCGCATTCTTTGAAGCTAAATGATGAAGCTCTCGAAAAACAAATTGTAAAATTACAAAATATGGGCCTTGATGGGTTAGAATATGCTCATTCTAATCATACATTGGAACAAACACAATTGTATAAAAATATTGCTCATAAACTGGGGTTAAAATTAAGTGCAGGCTCTGATTATCATGGAGCTTATAAAGAAAATGTTCGTCTTATTTATGGAAAATCAGATAAGCCGTTGGGCGATGCATCAATAATTTATTTAGCCAATAAATAAAAAAAACTCCGATTTATCGGAGTTTTTTTTATTAGAAATTATTTATTTTTTCTTTTTTTTCCCATAGCTAAATTAAGAGCTACATGACCGGTTAAAACTTTTTGCACAATTTCATCTTTGTGTTTCGAAATTTGTCGCCATGTTAAATTATTTCTAACATAGTTATAACCATTTTCTGCAATTTGTTTACGCAGTTCTTCATCATTTAACAAAAGTTGTAATGCTTTAACTTGACGCCAACGATCTTTTTCTTGAGATGGTCCGTATAAGCCAATAGCCATTGAATAATCTTGATAGTCATTTCTGACATCAGTGCAGTGCGCAAAATCATTAAATCCGCTTCTGCCGACGATTACGGCTGTTTTGCAACCCATGGCCTCAATAGGAACCATTCCGAAAGCTTCGTTTAAACTGGACATAACAAATACGGAAGATATGTTATAAACTTTAGCCATTTCCATTTGATTCAATGATGGCAAATATACAACTCTATCTTCAAAATCTTTTAAAATTTCTTGACATTCTAATGTTACGGGGTTTGTTGCTTCGCCACTTACCATGAATATAACATTAGGATCTTGGCTCATAATTTCTACCATTGAATGAGCAAGTTCGCAAAATCCTTTATCACGAACAACGCGACCCAAAGTAGATACAACTTTTTTATCGGTTAAATCAATGCTACAATCTTCATTATAAAGGTTTATATATTCAAAACGATATTTAAGTTTATTTACTTCTTGAGGTGATAATGGTGAGAAAATTACATCATTATATCCTGGTGGTATAATTGTAATTTTTTCTCTTTCAGCCGAATATGGCTCATCAAGTAAACGACGTTGTTCATCAGGGGAAGTTGCAATTATAATATCAGAAGTATGAAAAGCGTATTTTTCATGAGCTATGCGTTGTTCAAAATTATGCCAAGACCATTCTTCTTCAGAAATATTTCCTGCTTGATATTGAGGTAAGTTTCTTTCATATTTTTTATGTCCCAAAGAATGGCTGGTAACAAGCATAATAGGTCTTCGACCTGTTTCTTGTTCGATTTTAGAACAAAGCATGTCTGCAGCTAACATACCATCGCGATAGTGTCCTTCAACAACTTCGATGTTATCAATTACACCTTCTTTTTTGTAAAACTCATATAAATTATCAATAAGTTCAGGTAAAAGAGGAACAATTTCTTCTTTAGGAACAAATTTGAAATTTCCACCGGCAGGTACACGTAAAACTCTGCTACGTATCTCTGAACTTTCATGCCACTGCTGTTCAATTTTATAATTAATATCTTTACTCGTATTTGAGACCATTCCGCCAAATTGTGGGCAAATACGAGGATCAACTCTGCGAGTTACCAAGTCTACATCGTATTTGTCTGAATTTGCAGCTAATGCTTTTACGTAATAAACTTGTCCACCGGTATCTTGTCCGGTAATAACTTTTTTTGATATAACTTTTGATGTAGGATATCCGTCAATATTAGTGTCAAAAGCAAAATCACCTTCTACTAAGCCATGAGTAGAAAACATAACTTTTAATTTTTTTTTCATTATCAATTCCTTATAAAACAATATGTTTATGAATTATGTTCAAAAATATATCTTTGTTAATGTTAAATGTCAAATGTTTCATTATATATAATAAAAAAAAGTAAGCTATTTATATTGCAGCTTCCCAAAAATTATTTTAGAACACGTTTTATATCTTCTATGATTAAATCAGGTATTAATCGATTATTTTGTAATATATTTACCATAGGAGTTCTATCTGTAAACTCTTTTTTACCACCATAAGCTAAAGTTTTTATATTGGAGTTTCCATAAAATGCAGCAACTTTTTGCCCAAAGCCTCCGTCTAAAATGCCATCTTCAAGAGTAATAACTAACTTATGATTTTCTTTTAAGCTTTCAAGCGTTTCTTTATCTAATCCGCTAAGAAAACGAGGGTTAATCACTGTGGCATTAATGTTAATGTTTTTTAGTTTTTCATATATTTTTAAGCCCAAATTATAATATGCTCCGGCACCAATAATTGCAACATCAGAGCCTTTAATTTCTGTGCTATAAGAGTTTATATTGTGAAAATCTGTTTTAACAGCAGATGAAGTTTCAAATAAAACGGAAGGAACTCTGATGATAACAGGATGATCATTTTGCTCAATAGCCCAATCAATCATTGCAAAATATTCTTCTTTATGAGTAGGAGCAAGATAAACTAAGTTTGGTATATTAGATATCATTGGTATATCAAAACAACCTAAATGTGTTGCATCAGCACTATTTAATCCGGTCCAGTATACTAATATAACACCGGAGTTTTTATTTAATGCTAAATCTTGAGATAATTGGTCGTATGTGCGTTGTATAAATGAACTTAAAACGCAATATACCGGTTTGCAGCCGCCTTTTGCTAAAGCTGAAGTCATGGCTACAGCGTGTTCTTCGGCAATTCCTACATCAATAAAATGATCGCCTAAAATTTTTCTTTTTTCAGGAGTGAACCCTACAGCTCCCGGTGTTCCGGCATTGAGAATCACAATGTTTTTATCTTGTTTGACTTTTTCAATTAAATAATCTGATGTAAGTGCAGCATAATTTTGAGCTGACATTTCTAAGGTGTTTTTTCCTGATGCAATGTTAAAAGCTGTGGTTGAATGCCATTTTTCTTTATCATTTTCAGCAAAGCTATAGCCTTTTCCTTTGTTGGTGTGAATGTGTACAACAATAGGTTTTGAAGTGTCTTTTACGCTTGAAAATGTTTTAATTAAATCTGAAATAGAATTACCTTCTTCAAGGTATACATAGTCTAGTCCGAAAGATTTAAAAAGGTTGCATTCTGCAGTGCCTTTTGTTTCTCTTAATAACTGTAAGTTTTTATATAATCCACCATGATTTTCAGCAATTGAACGTTCATTATCATTGACAATGATGATGAGGTTTGTGTTTAGTTCTCCGGCAAAATCAAGCCCTTCTAAAGCTTCTCCGCCACTTAAAGAACCATCACCGATAATAGCTATTACATTATGTTTTTCTTCTTTGATGTCTCGAGCTTTAGCTAAGCCGCATGCTAAGGAAACAGATGTCGAAGTATGACCTATTGTAAAGTGGTCATGAATGCTTTCATTTGGGTTTGTGTAACCGGATATTTTTGTTAGTTGTGTGTTATCTAAAAAATACTCTTTTCTTCCTGTTAAAATTTTGTGAGCGTAACTTTGGTGAGATACGTCAAATACAAATTTATCAATAGGAGAGTTAAAAACATAATGCAGAGCGATGATAGCTTCTACCATACCTAAGTTTGGTCCGACATGTCCGCCTAATATGCTTGTACGATTTAATATAGCTTCTCTTATTTCTAAGGCTAATGTATTAAGTTCGTCTAAATTTAAGTTTTTTACATCAGCTGGATTATTTATTTGTGATAAATATTTCATAGTTTTTCTTTCAATAAATAAATTAATTAAAAGTATTGTACATTTCTAAGTAAATTTCAGGACTGCAATGTCCGGTAGCTTTAACAATGTGTAATTTAGATTTTTTCAGGGCCTTATGTATTTCATGAGCTTGATACATAGGGCATATAAAATCTAACCGATTGTGATATATATATGTTGGTATATGAGCAATTTTTTTTGCATTTTTTATTAGTTGATTTTCTGTAAGGAAGAAATCATTTTTAATGTAATGCATAAATATTTTGAATTTATTTAACCATCTTTCAGAATATTCTTTTTGGGGAAAATCAACATCAAAGCTGCCTATCATGTGTTCAAAAGGTGCATAATATTGCATAGCTAAATCAACATCTTTTTGTTTTTGTGAAAATAATTTTTCATGACAGAAAGTGAATATGTCTTTCCCTTTAGCAACTTTTTGTAAAGTTTCTAAGACGTCGGCATAAAACAATTTAGCTGAAGGAGACATATTATCACCATCTTTTTTGCGAGCTAAAAAGACGCTGTTTAAAATAATTTTTTTAACCAGTTCAGGATGTTTTTGTGCAAAATATAGTGCACAGGTAACGCCAAACGATGCCCCTGCAATAATGATTTCTTGTTTAATGTTTAAAAATTTTAATAATCGGATAGCATCTTGAGCGGTGGCATCAATTGTATTTTGATATAAAGCATCTTTATATTCAGATTTACCGCAACCACGTTGGTCAAATGTGATGATATGATATTTTTTTAAATCAAATCCGGATGCGTGATAAGGTTTTGAGCTTCCTCCCGGTCCTCCATGAAAAATAAGTATAGGTTCACCGTTTTTATTGCCTAATTCTTGATAGAAAATTTTATGACCATCAATTTCTGGTAAAAAACCTTGGTTAAAAGGTTTTAGAAATTTAAGTCTTAATTTAAACCAAAACATATTCATAATTTGTAATCTTTCTTATAGTTTAACTAAAGTTTCAAAATGATAAGATATATTATTTAGGCTGTCAATATGTAGGCGGTTGCTTTTAAGCTTTATGTTAATTAAAACAGATGTCGTTATCTGTAATGCTTTCATGTTGATAAGTTAGCAAAAAGTGTTTATTCGGAAACATTTTTTACTATATATGACTATATTTTATACATTTATTAATACTTTGGGTGTAGCTTAGGGTAAAAATGTTTTACGAGAGGATCTATGCAAAATAGAATTAGACAGTGTTTAATTATAGGTGGAATCTTCCAACCTTTTTTGTTGTTCTTTGAATATTTTAAATATTCAGGATCTTCTTGGGCTGTATATATTTTATATCTTTTGTTTTTGTTTATCAGTTGTGTTCTATTTATTTTTCCAATGACAGAAACAAATGCTGATTTTGTTAAAAACAATCCTAAAACATATACATTTTTATCATGGATTGGTTGGGTACCTTATGTGTCTATTCCGCTTAATTTTAAGATAGCAACATTTACAAATGGTATACCTGAAAATTGGTACAACTTTGTTGTTACATATATCGAAATATATGAATTTAGTATACCGGCTTCCTTTGTTTTGGCTATTATCATGGTTATCAGAAAAGCACATGATGAACGCGGTATTAAGAAAGCAAAAAAACGTTACAAAAATATATATTAAGTAATTGAAGTTATCCCCTTATTGAAAATAGATTCTTTACATATAGATATAATTGTGCTTATTCTATAATGGTGCAATAAAAATAACTACAATAAAGGTATTATTACAATGACTAAAAACACTTTAGCTGATTTTTTAAATGATATTAAAGAAAACAAAATTGCCGTTACTGTTTTTTTAATTAACGGTGTTAAACTTCAAGGTGTAATTACATTTTTTGATGAAACATCACTGTTGTTGCGCAGAGATGGTCATACTCAGCTTGTATATAAGCATGCAGTTTCAACCATTATGCCTAGTACATCAGTTGATGTGGTAGAAGATTAAACTTTGCAAGATACATTATCACAAAAATCTGAAAATACTTGTGTGATTTGCCCTAATGTGGCAGATGCCAAAAAGGATATGTCAGAAAGTAGTCGCTTGGCTGAAATAGTCGGTTTGGCTTATGCAATAGATTTAGATGTGGTACATTCTGAAGTAATTAAATTAAAAAGCATTAAGCCTTCTACATATTTTTCTAAAGGTTTTATTGAAAAGTTTAAACCTTTTTTTGTAGAGAACCAAATTACCTTAATGATTGTTGATGCTTTGTTGTCACCAATACAACAACGTAATTTAGAAAAAGAACTTGATGTAAAAGTTATTGATAGAACAGCTCTTATTTTAGAAATTTTCGGTGAGCGAGCAAACACTAATGAAGGTAAACTTCAAGTTGAGCTTGCTCATTTGACGTATCAACGTTCTCGTTTGGTTAGGAGCTGGACACACTTAGAGCGTCAAAGAGGTGGTGCAGGCTTTTTAGGCGGGCCAGGAGAAAAGCAAATAGAATTAGACAGACGTATTATTGATGAAAAAATCATAAAAATTAAAAAAGAATTGGAAAAGGTTAAAAATACACGTCATTTGCAAAGAGGAAATCGTCGAAAAGTTCCATATCCTATAGCGGCAATTGTAGGTTATACAAATGCAGGAAAATCTACATTGTTTAATATGTTATCAGGGGCATCTGTTCTAGCTAAAGATATGTTGTTTGCAACGCTGGATCCTACTTTAAGAAAAATTAAACTTCCATCGGGAAATGAGGTTATTTTCTCAGATACGGTTGGATTTATTTCAGATTTGCCGCATGAACTTATCATGGCTTTTCGGTCTACTTTAGAAGAAGTTTTAGAGGCAGATGTAGTTATTCATGTTAGAGATATATCTAACGAAGATACCTCTTTGCAAAGAAAAGATGTTTTATCCGTATTGGAAAATATTGGCCTTAAGAATATTGAAAATATGCCAAATTATATTGAGGTGTTAAATAAAGTAGATTTATTAAGCGAAGAAGATAAAAATATTTTAGAAAACAAAATTGCCAATCAGTCAAAAGAAATTATTCCGATGTCTGCATTAACAGGGCAGGGGTGTAAAGAGTTGTGCTTAAGCATAGATAAGATACTTTCTGCAGGTTATAAACAATATGCCATAGAAGTTGATCCTTCAGATGGAAAGTTACAATCTTGGCTTTATAGCAATGCGGTGGTTTTGCAAAAAGATACAATAGATGATAAATTGATTTTTAATATCAAAGTAAATGAAGCAAATTCTCAAAGGTTAGTTAAATTGTTTGACATTAATTTAGATTAAGCTCAAAATGTTATAAAAAGATGTGTTATGAGTGCTGACATTTATCAGCACTTTTTTGATGCAAAATTTATATCAAGAAAATATGAACGGTTGCATATAAAATTTAGTTCTAAGTGTATTGAAAAAAGGCTCATTAAAATTAAGTAATTTGCGTATTGAAAAAACATAATTTTAAGGAGTAAATTTATGATACAAGGTGTTCGTTATCCTATACTTGCGTTTCAAACAGGCGGTGCCGGTCAAGCAAATGATGGCATTCCGCCACAACCATTTGAAACTTTTTGTTATGATTCAGCATTAATGCAAGCCAAAATCGAAAATTTTAACGTTGTGCCATATACATCAGTTTTACCTAAGGAGTTATATGGTAACATTGTAAGTGTTGATAAGGTTGTAAATCAGTTTAAGCATGGTGCTGTGTTAGAAGTAATTATGGCAGGACACGGAGCTTCAAGAGATGAGCATAAAGCCATTGCAACAGGCGTCGGAATTTGTTGGGGTAAAGATAAAAATGGTGAACTTATTGGTGGTTGGGCAGCTGAATATGTTGAGTTTTTTGATACGCAAATAGATGATGAAATTGCACAAGGACACGCAAGAATGTGGCTTAATAAATCTTTACAACATGAGCTTGATATTAGGGGAGTTGAAAAACACAGCGAATTTGAAATGTTCCATAATTATTTGAATATTACAGAACAATTCGGATATTGCTTAACATGTTTAGGATTTTTGAATTTTGAATATGCAGATCCTGTTGTTTGTTAGAAAAGGATACAAGAATGCTTAAAAAAGAAACAACTCAAAATTTACAAACGGCGGAGGGAAAAAACTCCGCCGGTTTAGGCGTTATGGCATTGGCTGCTATAGTTGTAAGTTCAATGATAGGTGGAGGAATATATTCTTTACCGCAAAATATGGCAAGCGGTGCATCTGCCGGTGCTGTGTTTTTGGCATGGATAATCACAGGTTTCGGTGTTTACTTTATTGCTAATACTTTTAGAATTTTATCAAACGTCAGACCTGATTTAACAGCCGGTATATATATGTATAGTCGTGAAGGTTTTGGTCCATATGTAGGTTTTACGATAGGATGGTCATATTGGCTATGCCAAATATGCGGAAATGTAGGTTATGCAGTTATAACTATGGATGCTCTAAATTATTTTTTTCCGCCGTATTTTGCCGGAGGAAATACTATATATTCAATTATAGGCGGTTCGATTTTAATATGGTGCTTTAACTATTTAGTTTTAAGAGGAATTAAACAAGCAACAATTGTAAATCTTATAGGTACAATAGGAAAAATAATTCCGTTGGCACTGTTTATAATCATTATGCTTTTTGTATTTAATAGTGCTACTTTTTCATTTGATTTTTGGGGCGATAATATCAGTAGTATTGGCAAATTAGGAAGCTTATCTACCCAGATTAAAAGTACAATGTTAGTCACTTTGTGGGCGTTTATAGGTATTGAAGGGGCTGTTGTAATGTCTCAGCATGCAAAAACGGTTCAATCGGTAGGAAAGGCAACTTTAATAGGTTTTATGGGCTGTTTATGTATATATATTTTACTGTCTTTGTTGCCGTTTGGTTATATGAACCAAGCAGAGTTGGCTACTATTGCGAATCCTTCTACGGCGGGAATTTTAGAAAAAGTTGTAGGCAAATGGGGATCATGGTTAATGAATATCGGTTTATTAATTTCCGTGTTATCCAGTTGGTTGGCATGGACGATGGTAACGGCACAAATCCCGCAGGCTGCTGCTAAAAACGGAACTTTCCCAAAAGAATTTGCTACAGAAAATAAAAATCAAGCACCTTCTGTTTCTTTATGGGTAACAAGTGCCTTGATGCAAATTTTTATGATGTTGGTATATTTTTCTAATAATGCTTGGAACACAATGTTAAGTATAACCGGAGTTATGGTCTTGCCGGCATATCTGTCAAGTTGTGCATACTTGTGGAAAATTTGCGAGGACCATGAATATCCTAATAAGACGTATATTAAGCGTTCTGCTGCCTTATTTTCTGGTGTTATAGGCTCTATATATGCAATATGGTTAATTTATGCTGCAGGTTTAGAATATTTGTTAATGGCAGTTATTTTTATGGCAATCGGTATTCCGGTGTATATTTGGGCACGAAAACAAAATAGTCCGAAAGAAAATGTTTTCAGTAAAAAAGAATTTGCGATGGCTGTATTAATGGTTGCTGTTTCTGTAGTTGCTGTTTATGCAATGAGCACATCAATTGTTAAAATTTAAAATTAGTCTAATTTGACAAATAATTATTGACAAGAAATTGTAAATTTGGTATAAAAAAGCATAAATTTAAATTATTTTAAAAAACACTATAATTATGGTACAGATTGATTTGATGGAGATTCTCCAGGAGAAGAACCGTGCAAAGTTTGAGATGTTTTTGAGAAGTCTTGAAAATGGACAAGTTTCAGAAGAAGATGAGGCAGATTTTTTTAAGGAAGCTCCTCAAGATTGGCTTTCTGATTATTTAGATGTTACGTTTCCGCAAAAAGCCTCTGAAAGAGTCTTGATGGTCGTGGGATCGGATACTCTTCTTCAGAAAAGTCATGACCTATGGGGTTTTTGGGATGAAAATGTTCATTGGGTCTTTGCGTCCGGTACGCACAGTGTATGTGAAAGAGTTCTTTCCTGCATGAAAAGCGCTCCAGGATATGAAGCAGAGGAACTTATGCTTAGACGCAACTCTAGAGACTTGTTGGTGTTGTGGCTCGAAAAATTTAAGAGCTTAAGTGAAGACGGTGAGAGAATTATATGTGAAGATAACAGCCTACAGGAGCTCAAAAATCTTTACATTGAGAAGATGATTACAAATCCGTATTAGATGTAAAAAAGAGCCTTTCTTACTGTAAGAAAGGCTCTTTTTTAGTTTTTTTCAGTTCTTTTTACATCCATATCACGATATTCTGCTTTATATGTAAAATCGAAATAATATGGTTTGACATTGTAAATTTCACAAGAGTTTCTGTTTTTTAATGTATTTTTTTTGATGGCCATTTTATGATTATATTCAGTTATCATTCTTTTTGCAACAAGTTGTCCACTTGCCATCCATGTTGGATCGACATATACTGTACGATTATTATAGATAAAGTAGTTCCATCTGTGAGCATTGTTTTTAAGGATATTTGTTCTACTTAAATTTCCATTTAAATCGACTGCGTAGCCGTCTATATGTCCTGCTTTAATACCTGCTTGTTTACACATTTCTTCAAACAATGTGGCATAATCAACGCATAAGCCGACTCGTGTTTGAAGAATTGAGCTGATAGATTGTTTGTTATACTTTTTTCCGAGTTTTGTTACTTCGCCTGCGCTATAAAGAAATTTATCATAAATTATGTGTGATGCAATCCAATAAGCAAAAGCTTGTGCTTTATCGTAATCATTTTGCATTGGGCGACTTAGATATGCAACTAATGTTTGAATACTTCTTTCCTCTTTTTGAGGAACTTTTGAAACAAAATTCATATACCATTTGTGTCTGGCATCTGATGCTGTAGCATTAAAGCTATACAATACACTAAATAAAAACAAAAACTTTATAATAAGTATACGCATTTTATATCCTTTGTTATGCGAATATAATATCTTATAATTGGATATAAATCAATAAAAACCTCTCCTAAAGGTGTTAGGAGAGGTTATATATATCAATTTGTTACTTTATTAACGTGTATTACCTGCGATGGTATTTGTAACGTTTTTAGTTGTAACAATGGTTTGTTGTTCAGGAGCTTTTTGCATTTCTCCATCTTCACCACGAATAATTCCATATTTTTCAGCTATAGCTATTTCGGATTTTTCATGGTTTTGCATAAATGTATCTATAGCGGTTTTTTCTGCAGGCGTGAATGTTTCATTATTTGCCAGTCTTGTTTTTAGGTCGCTGTAAATATCATCATTCATCAAGAAAGATTTTACCTCCATGCGCTCAGAAGCTCTTGAATCTTCACCTAAAAGTGCTTTAGCATCACTTAGATAATCTTGTTGGCCTAAGCCATATGCGTGTTTTTCAGTAACAATATTTGCTTGTATTCTATACGCTGCACCATCTTCTGTTACTCTGACGCTGTCATCAAGTTTTACGAGGTTACCGTTTTCGTTGTGTGTCATATGACGAGCAAGAAGTTGTTTTTCATGTTCTTGAATGAACTCTTGTTCAAGAGATCCAAGTTGATGACGAGGATTTTGTCTTTCTAACAAATCTTGATATACTTTATCTTCAGCTTTAAAGTCTCCATTTAAGCCTTGTTTTGTTATGTGTAGGCCATCTTTATCAAAATGATAAGTAACATTATCGTTTGTATATTCTCTATCTGTAGAATATAAACGAACTAAGCTTCCATCATCTCTATGAGTTAAACCAAATTGATCTAAAGTTCTTTCGTGTTGAGCCATAAATGCTCTCTCGCCATCGGTAAGGTTTTCTTTTCCGGCAAGAGTTTGATACATGTCATCACAAGCAGAAACCATTTGTAATTTTGTTATCATGGTTGATCTGTCAACAAATGATGGCCTATCGCTACCTATAACACTGTTATCATTAAATTCAGATGGTAACAACTTGTTAGCCTCTAAATAGTGAGAGCCGTTAATATCTATCTTTTGATCAAAGATAGGAGTTCCATTTTGGTCGGTAATTGTGTAAGATGCAGAACCAATATGGTTTTGTGTTTTTATAGATGTATCAAATTTAAGTTTACTTAAATCTACATCTTGGTTTGCATTTTCTTGTGGCAGATTTGCATTTTCAGCTGCTACAAGGTTACCGTGTTGATCATGAGTTAGGTTATTTTCCTGAAGGTTAGCTTCATGATCTTTCATAAACTTAAGCTCAAGTACACCTAAATGTGCATTATCTTCTTGTCTTGCTTGTAAGTTTTGGTAAACCTTATCTTGTGCCTCTATATCACCTAATTTTCCTTGTTCTGTTATATGAAGACCATCTTTATCAAAATGATAAGTAACATTATCATTGGTATAACTTGCATCACAAGAATATATGCGGGCTAAGTCACCATTTTCTGTGTGTGTTAAGTCCCATCTTTCTAAATTTGCTTCATGGTTTTGCATGAAGATTTGTTCGCCAGGAGTTAAGTTTTCTTTTCCGACAAGGGTTTGGTATATATCATCACAAGCCGAAATCATTTGTAATTCTATTTTGTTACTATTCATAGAAGAATAGTATACTGATGTATCTGAATATTGGTGAGGTCCGACATGAACTGTTCCATCAGAAGATTGAACTGCCGGAGGAAGTAAATTGTTTGCTTCAATGTGTGTGTTTGCATCTAACTGAAGTGTTTGATTAAATATTTCAGTACCATTTGCATCAGTAATTACATAATCGGCACTACCAATTCCAAGGTTTAATCTAAGATTTGTAAGAGTTTGATATGAACTTAAATCAAGTTCCGGAGTTTGGTTCGGATTGGTATTGTCCTGAGGAACGGTTTGATTCTCTGGAGTTTGGTTCGGATTGGTATTGTCCTGAGGAACGGTTTGATTCTCTGGAGTTTGGTTCGGATTAGTGTTATCCTGAGGAACAGTCTGATTCTCCGGAGTTTGGTTCGGATTGGTGTTATCCTGAGGAACAGTCTGATTCTCTGGAGATTGAACATTTTTTCCATAATGTTTTTCAGTCCAAGCTATTCTTTCTGCTTCCATATCTGCAGCGGATGGGTATCCTTCAACATCTTGGAATTTTCCATTTACATCTAAACGTTTTTCAGCAAATTCAAGTAGAGCTTGTTGTTGTTCTGGAGTAAATTCTCCATTTTGATAATCTTTCAATAAAGCATTAGTTCCTTTGAAATCTATACCTAGAATTTGACATGATTCACGAGCATCATAGTTCATTATATCATGTAGCCTATCTTGTTGTGCTTTAGATAAGTTATCCCAGTTAAGAGCTTCAGGATGTGGTTTATTAGCGTGCTCAACATCTTGGTTACCATTGCCTTGATTTTGTTGGCTATCGTTACCTTGGTTACCATTGCCCTGATTTTGTTGGTTATCGTTACCTTGGTTACCATTGTTCTGATTTTGTTGGCTATCGTTACCTTGGTTACCATTGCCTTGATTTTGTTGGCTATCGTTACCTTGGTTACCATTGCCCTGATTTTGTTGGTTATCGTTACCTTGGTTACCATTGTTCTGATTTTGTTGGCTATCGTTACC
>JAZKXV010000001.1:0-17715 GCA_045611785.1 Alphaproteobacteria bacterium | reverse complement strand
CTATCTTCTCATAATGGCGATTATCTGTTCCTTTATAGATGTAGCTCTCTTGCTTGTCTTTCTTGATTTTACCTTGTTTTATGAGCTCTGCTTTTTCTTCTTTTATCTTCTCAAGTAATACAGAAGCCGGTTCGTCATTTGCGTCTTGTTCAACTAATTTTCCTTGAATTGCTAAATCTAGTACCTTGTTCTTTAATCCATCTTTTAGTTTATTTATTTCTTCTTGGTTTTCTTTAACTACTTCAATTTGACCAAATATCTTCTCTATCTCTTCTACAATTCGCTTTTGTTCAGACAATGGTGGTAATGGAGCTAAAAATTGTTCTATATTTCCTAATTTGATATAGGGCATTGCAGAACCATACATTCTTTCTGCATTATAACTTTTCCAACAAGAATCTAAAACTAATTTAAGATACATCAAATAATTATTATATCCTTGCAATACATAAGTTCGTTGATATGCTTCAAAATTTCCATTATAATAAATGCATAATCCTACATTAGCACCATTTCCAGGTAATATTAAACTTTCACCAGAAAAACTGAAATTATCACACTTGATAGGTTCTGCAGCACAAGTGAAAAATAGATACTTTCCTTTAGGATTACCATAATTTGCATCTTTTTTACCTGTTTCAATAGTAACAATATTTTTTAACCTTACCCACTCCCAATTTTCAGGAATATCAAAAGGTATTTCATCAGTAATATCCTTGGTTTCAGTACCTATCTTCTCATAATATTTGTTATCATCACCACGGAAAATGTAGCTTTCTTGCTTATCTTTCTTGATTTTTCCTTGTTTTACAAGCTCTGCTTTCTCTGTTTTTATTTTCTCAAGTAAAACAGATGCCGGTTCGTCATTTGGGTCTTGAGCAACTAGTTTTCCTTGAATTGCAAGAGATAAAACTTTTTGTTTTAATGCGTCTATGGCTTCCATTATTCTTTAATCTCCGCAATAAGTGTTTCTAACTCTGATACTGCATTGGCAATATTGGAACTCTTTTCTTTAACAAGTGTAAACAAATCTTGCAAAGAATAGTCTTTGAATTCGTCATCATCGTTCTTAATCCAAGTAATATCCAAACCTGTGTTAGTTCTTGAAATTAATTCATCATAAGTGAACTTCTTCCAACGACCATTTGGATTTTCTTCAGACCATGTTTCTTGTCTTTCTGAAATATTATCTGCTTTGTAGCAAGCAACAAAGTCATCCAAATGATGTCTTTGAAGAGGATTGTTAGCAAGTGTATGTTTTACACCAGTTCTGTAATCATAAATCCATAATTCTTTTGTTTTTGAACCTTTGTTAAAGAATAACACATTAGCTTTCACACCATTTGCATAGAAAATACCTGTAGGTAATCTTAGAATTGTATGAAGATTAAAGTCATTTAAGAGTTTCTTTCTGATTGTTTCACCAGCTCCGGCTTCAAACAAAACATTATCAGGTAAAACAACAGCAGCTCTACCATCGCTTTTAAGCATTAACATAATATGTTGTAAGAAGTTTAATTGGTTGTTGCTTGTAGAAGCATATAAATCACTTCTCATTGCTGAAATATTTGATGCTCCTTGAGGTCTTGTTCCAAAAGGTGGATTTGCAAGAACTATATCAACCAAATTATCCGGTTCTTTTTCTAATGAGTCATCACAAATGATTGGACTTCTATCAATACCAACACCATGTAAATATAAATTCATTGAAGCTAATGTTACTACCAAAGAAGTATTATCAACACCATGCAACGCCTTGTTTTGTAAAAAGTCTAACTTGTCTTTATTTGCTGATTGTTTCTTCATATATTCATAAGCTGAAAGCAAAAATCCACCAGTACCACATGCTGGGTCGCAAACAGTTTCACCAATAGTTGGTTTAATAACATCAACCATAGCATTAATTAAAGGTCTTGGTGTGAAATATTGTCCTGCACCACTTTTCTTATCTTGTCCGTTCTTTTCAAGAATTCCTTCGTAGATTGCACCTTTTACATCACCATCCATAGAAAGCCAATCTTCTTCATCAATCATAGAAATAATTTTTCTTAAATTTACCGGCTTATTAATGCCATTTTTGGCTTTAATGAATATTGTTCCAATGAGATTATCCATTTGTGAAAGATTTTTTAGGGTTTCTTCATATTGAGAAATGAGTTCTAATCCATCATATTCTTTTAGTTTGTCCCATCTATATTCATCAGGAATACTACTATTATATCCTAATTCACTCATTTCATAATCCATTTTAAGGAATAACAAATAAGTTAATTGGATAATATAATCTGTAAAACCAACACCATCAGCAGCTAATACGTTTGCTATTTTCCATACTTTGGACACAAGTGTTTGTTCATTTTTGTTGTCAGCCATTTAAAATCTCCTATGCTGCTAATATAAATCGTGATAATGATGTTAATTCGTTAGAAAAGGTATCTAATGTTCCAAAAGCTTTCTTAGATTGAGCAAGCAATTGCATATTAGATGTATCTTTTCTCATATCTTCTAGTGTTAAAGCTCCATTAGATGCTATGTATCGAGCAATATCTAAAGCTATTTTTCTTTGAACTTCTGTTAGAGGCTGAATTCTCTGTTTTTGACCACACCATAATTCAAAGTTTCTTGATATTCCGGACATAAATGTTCTTAATTCTTTAGAGTTGTCAAAAGCATGTCTTACCAAAGATATTAAGTTTGTCAGAGCTTCTCTTTGTTCTTTAGTTGTAAATGTTCCTACTTTTTTAGGTTCTAATATAGAATAAGAGTTCCAAAGTGTTCCAATCCTGAATTTAGGGCTTCTTTCTAATAGTTTTTCTTGTAAATCTTTTAATATATCATATGTTATAGCTTCTCTCACATCATTGTAGATTATCCTCAAAGCCTCTAACTTATCTCTGTTTTCTTTTACATATTCTTCAAATCTTGATGTTATTTCTTTAGATTCTTCTTTTGAAAACCCTTGATGAACAAGTTTATCCTCTTCTTCTGTTAAAATCTTTATAAAACCAGCATTTAGTTTTAACAAATATTCTCTTGCTTTAGGATGTTCAGCTAAGCTAGAAACTAATTGCTTTCTCTCTATATTTGCATCATTAATGTTTTCAAAAGGTGGAAGTGTATTATTTTCTAATGCATTGTAAAAATTTAATGCAAGTTGTTTCATATCAATATGGGCATATTCTTCAAACTTTGCTTTTTGTTCTAAAGAGGCTTTTCTATTGATACGAGAAATTTTGCCAGCTAGATTCTTAATATATTCATCTAAAATGTTACCATGTGTAATTTCTTCCAACAATTCTTTTAAGTGCTTAACTTTGTTTGCGGGTCCTTGTGTTGGGTCTGGAATTACTTTTTCGTGTTCGGTTACACCAACTGCATCTACTAGATAGAACAAATCTTTCGTATCAGCATTAGGTGTTACATTTCTTAATTGTTCATCACCAATAGTACGAACACCACGACCTTTCATTTGAATATATAAAGGTTCAGAGTTTACATCTCGCATAAACATAACTACTTCTAATGGCTTAACGTCTGTTCCTGTTGCCACAAGTGTTACCGTAACAGCAATTCTAAAATCTTTATCGTTTCTAAATTGACGAATTAATTCATTACTATTACCTGCAGAATATGTGATTTTCTTAACAAAATTCTTTGATTGGTCTGCAAAAACTTCTTTGACCATTTTTACAATACAATCAGCATGTCTATCACTTTGTGCAAATATTAGTGTCTTTGGAATATATCTAAAATCAGGTTCTCTATTAGGATAAAGCTCAGTATATATAGAGTTTTTAAATGTTTCCAATACTAATTTAATTTGTGAGAGGTCTATAACAGCTCGATTTATTTGTTCTTTTTTGTATAATTCTTCTTCACCATTTATTTTTATTGTTTCTGTATGATTATAATTTGCATGTTCAGTGTATTGTTCTCCTGTATGAGCAATACGACCTTCTTCACTTACCTGTGTTTTTATTCTATATATTCTATAATCAACGTTTATGCCATCAGCTATGGATTTCTCTAATGTATAATTTGCTACTTGATTGTTATCAAAGAAAGATATTGTTTCTGGGGCTGGTGTTGCTGTTAGTCCAATAATTCTTGCTGTTGAAAAGTAATCAAGAACTTTTCTCCACTTACCATAAATTGAACGATGACATTCATCTACTATTATAAA
Organism: Alphaproteobacteria bacterium; assembly: GCA_045611785.1. Classification (GTDB taxonomy): domain Bacteria; phylum Pseudomonadota; class Alphaproteobacteria; order RF32; family CAG-239; genus JAFTYO01. Next base: position 13,532 of record JAZKXV010000001.1, on the reverse strand, counting down.
ATCAAAGAAATCCGGAGATAATTTAAGATTATCTCCCAATTCAACTTCTGTTTGACTATCTTCTGAATCAAAATCAATACTTTCATCATCATCTGAATCTTCTATGTCTTGTCCGGTTATAGCTGAAAATAGTCTTTGAATTGTAGATATTACAACATTTGCATCAGAAGGTATATCCTTAGAACGTAATCTTTCAGTTACATATATAGAATTAAAGGTATCACCGGTTTCTGTTAGTTTGTAAGAACTGAATTCACCTTCAGCTTGAACACCTAGGTTATTTCTATCGACCAAGAATAATACTCTCTTAGCTGGTGTATATGATAAGAAACGATAAGCAGCTGTACAGGCTGTATAAGTTTTACCTGAACCAGTTGCAAGAACCATTAAGGCTCTTTTCTTGCCTTCTCTAAAACTCTTTTCTAATTCATAAATTGCATCATATTGGCAATCTCTTAAACCTTTTGGTGGAATTACCGGCAATCCTGCAAAATATGAAGGAAGTTTAAGCATTTTTGTTATTTCTCTTGGTGTATGCATACGTGATATTGGTTTATATTCATCATCAATACCTACACATTTATACATTAGCTCCTTACCATTAGATAGATATATCAAGGGTAATGGATTTTGCCAAGTTCGATACCAATCTTGAAGTTTATGGGTATAATTTTCAGCTTGTTGTGCAACAACTTCAGATAGTTCTTTTTCTTCTCTTTTAGCTTCTAATACACCAATTGCTTTACCTTCAAGAAAAAGCAAATAATCTGCTTCGAGATTTCCTTTAAGTAATCCTTCTTCTATAGCAACTGCAGATACACAAGGATTGTAGTTCATTCTATCTACAATTTCCCATCCAGCATCTTTGAATAGGTTATCTATTTTTCGTCTTGCTTTCTCTTCAGGTTTCATCGTTATATTCTCATAATATTTGATTATGAGAAGTATGTTATCTTTAACTAATATCAAATTCAAGCAAAAAAAAGAATTTTCTTTGGTTTTTTAAGGTACTAAGTTAATTAGATAAAATCTATTCAACTTCTCAGGGAAAACAAATCCCCCCACAGGCATTGGTAGGTAAATCAGCTATTGTCATTAAAAGAACCAAGGGAACTAATGTCTTAATCTAGGTTATTATAATAGCTATTGTTTATATCTATTATAATACTATTGTAGCTTCAAAAATCTTATATTAACACGTTGTATTTCCTGCGTTATTTGGAGTAACCTGGGAAACAACCATTATCACTGGTGGAAACAACGATTTCCGGTCGGGGAAACAAACATTACCCGAGGTGGCAACAACTATTTCCTTTTTTATATATTTGGAAACAACAATTTCCCTAGGCTTTTGAGGTGGAAACAACCATTTCCGATAATTTTTTTGCTCAAATGAAAAAATAGTTTTTCACCCGATAAATATATTTGTAATGAGCAAAAGGAATAAATTATGCCAAAGAAAGCATCAAAATTATCAATCACTAAAAAAGTTTTATTGGATTACATTAAATTTAGAACTCATAACAATTTCAAATTCTATGAAGGTAATGAATATATTGCCCAGGCATTAGAATTAACCCCTGGTTCAGCAAAGGTATTTGTAAATGACCTTATTAGAGATGGATACCTTTATAAAGAGATAGATAAGCAAGGAAGACGAGTGTTAAGTTATACCGGTAAAGAATATGTGCCATTGTTTGAAGATATGAGAAATATTGATAAAAAGGTATTAAAACAAGAAAAAGAAGACCTTGAACGAGATAATAAGTACTTAAATCAAGAATTAGAAACCAATAAATGCTATGCAGATAATCTTCGAGCAGAAAACACAAACCTTGTATTATCTAATACTGAACTAACAATTAAGGTTCAGGAACTGGAAGAAAGAATACAAAGACTTGAAGAACAAGTAAGCAAACAATCAAGCAGAATAAATGATTTAGAGAATTTGTTTTATAAGCAAGGTGTATCGGAAAGTAAATTAAATGAATTAATAGAGCAAAACAAATAAAGGACTGAGATTTCAGTCCTTTATATTTGCAATAGTTTTTGGATTAGGAAACTTGCGATGGTGTTTTGATTTCTTTGAGCATAATGAAGCGAGTTTAAACCAAAGATGTCGGTTTGATATGGATTAGCTCCGATATCAAGCAAATACTCAATAGGTTCTGTATCAGAACTCATAATTGAGCACAAATGTAGAAGTGTTGCACCATTTTTATTGATTGGAGTATTGATGTCATCTAGCATATTGGCAATCTTTTGAACATCTTCAATCGTGTCTATATAATAAGTATCCATTAGATTTCCTCACCAATTGATAATGTATCAAGCACTTCTAATAGAGTTTTTTCTTTTTCTCGTTGTTCTAATTCATGTTTGATAATCTCGGCCTTTATAAAATTAAATACAAACTCTTTCCTGCTATCTGTATCAGGATGCTTAAACCTTGTGCTATATTGGTTTAATAAGATGAATAACCAATCTTTCATATGATAGATATTTTCAAGAGCATATTCATAAGCAGTATTACCATCAATATCCATATAATAAGGATTTGCCCCTTGTTTTAAGAGATATTCTATCATTTTAGGATTATTTGAGGTTTTGCATAATATTTGCAACAAACTTGATAATTGGCTCGTTAATGGTTGGTCTATATAAGTTAATTTACTCTCTAACTCTTTTAGTTCTTCTATATTTTCTGCCATTTTATAAAAGGTGTCACTAATAATAATCATATCTGTTATTGCCATAATTTAATCTCCTTAATTTATTTTAAAATATTTATCGAATTTTGATTAAAAAACGGAATGAAAACACCCATAAAAGAATCGAGTCGTTCGTAATTTTTGGTAAAAATGGAATAAATTTTATCAAAATTTCGAATTTTATAACCAAAGACTTGAAAAAAGTTTGTTAGCAAATGTTACCAAATGTTATCATATGTTATCATTTTACCTTTTTTGAAAAATTGCTCAAAAAATACCTCTTGAAAAAGAAAATCAAACTTGCTTACCCTGAAATTGTCCAAGAGACACAATGGTTTAATAATTTTAAGAAAGGAAAATAAAATGACTGAAAATGTAATTCCAATGTCAGAAAGTATTGAAGATTTTATGGCTTCATTTGGTATCACCAGATTAGAAACACAAAAAGACGAAGGTTTATTATCAAAAGCAAGTTGTCGTCAAAGAATATTGGATGCGATTAAGTTTAATATTCAAACATTCAAAGACAATGCTTGGACCAAAGAAAATCAGATGCTGAAATTGTTGGTAGATTTGGATGAAAAGAAAAACTCAGCAATTTTTAGTGTGAGATTAGGTGGTAAAAGAATTTATCGTTGCTCTTGTCCTTTAATGAAGTTGGAACAAAAGATAGAGTTCCTAACCAAGTTCTATGAAGCGGTTTCTAAGGGTATTTTAGACCATCAAATAGAATTGTTCTGCGAAAATGAAGTTAAAAATAGAGAAGAACAAAAGCAAAAACAAAGAGATAAAAAGAAAGCTGAAAGAGTACAGAAAAAGGCAGACAAGCTTGCAAAAGAAGCAGAGGAAAAAAGACAACAAGAAGAAGCAAAGAAGCATTTGCCAAATGTTGCTTAAAAAAGAGCGGATAGCCAAAGAGCGGCAACTCTTTGACTATCCTTTAATTGTATCACTTAAAATACGAAAGGAATAATATTATGACTGAAAACAAATATCAAGATGAAAAATATATAGAAATTGCTAAAAAGCTAAAAGAAAGTGTTCAACAAGGTTACGAAGAGTTTATAGATACTTGTAATAATATTAGAGAAGATGAAGACTTTGTTATAGATGGTGAATTTATGGAATTTTATAGTGTTGCATATTTTTCTAATGAAGATAATACTGACAAAGAAGAAATATACTTACCACCAATTGCTGAATCATATCTGACAACAAATACTATCCTTGAAACTAGTATAAAAGATATTGATTTTGCAATTATTAACAGGGATATATTAATTTTTGAGACCACTCAAAAGTTAACTTGTGCGACTTCTCCATTAGATAGTATTAAATCTTCAATTACATCATTTGAGTTCTTAGAAGAAGAGAAGTTAATCAATAAAACACATAATTATTTCTATTATATGTTTATCAATCCAAGAAAAGATGTTGTTGAGTATGCTTTGGAAAATAAGGATTATTTTTATCCGACAGATACCAAGAAACAAGAAGACATTAAAAATTTTGTTAAAAAATACCAAGCAATTCCGGAATTAAGAGAGTTAATCTTAAATTCGTTGAAAAACTAATAAAAAAGAGCAATTTCTGTGCATTTTCCTACGGACGTATAAAAAATAGCGCGTTAATCTGAACCAAAAGGAGATTAAAAATGGTTCAGAAATACCCCGGATTAATAACTAAAGGCAGGTCATTTTTCTTTAGAGTTGCTATACCTCGTAAACATTGGGATATAGCAAGATGTAAGGAAATATGCTATTCATTGGATACATCAAATTATTCAACAGCAATCATTCGCTGGAAGACAGAAATTGCTCATTTACAAACATTTTTGAATGTATTTGAGGAAATAGTCATGAAGATAAACAGTAAAAACAAAGTAGTTCTTGATGAAAATGATGTCGATAAAATCTTACTGGCAAGATTGAGCAAAATCCAATACTTCTTGGAAGAGAATGCAGAGGAAATTGTTAAAGGCAATAAAGATTTTAATAATATCAAACTACCTGATGAGCAAAGAAAAGCATTAATGGTAGAGATGATTGTCGATTATCTGAAGAGTTTGGTAGATAAATCTCAAGCAAATATAACATTAAGAACAACTTATTCAAAGTTAAAAGAAAAGGAAATTGAACTTGGATTAGAGGAAAAGACCTCTGATGGATATGAATGGTTTAAGAGTTTTACCTCGCATGTGTCAGCACTTGATAGATATGCTCAAAATAGCATTAAAGCAATTAAAAATGACCGACCATATAGTCCAAGCAATCCTAAAGTTAAAACCTTGCTTAGAAGTTATGATGAGTTAAGAACTCAAGAACGACTAACTAAATCAATGGCGAAAACCCATTGGAAGAAGTTTGCTAAGCGATATGCAGAAAACCGAAAGAACCTAAAAGGTATTCCGGAAGAAAGAATGAATAAGATATTTTTAAGCATTCAACTGGCCTTTGCTATTATGGATAAGACTTATGTTGAAGAAATAACTAAGCAGGATTGCCGGAAACTAAGCGAAAAGATTTATCAAGTACCAAAACGATGGAACAAAGCTTTAGATGAAGGAAAGAAAATGTCAGAGATTTATACTAATTCTGACAAGAAACGATTAAGTAAAGTAACTATTAAAGGTTACTTGCACATCTTTATGAGTTTTATGAGATATGCTGTTCGAGAAGAAATAGTTGAACAAAGCATGCATGAATTTGTGGATTTGCCGATAAATTTAGAAATTAATAAAAGAACACCGTTTGATAATAAAGAACTACACTTGATATTTAATCCCCAAACCTATGCGAACCCTAAACAAAGAAAATACCAAGCAAAGTTTTGGGTTCCATTGATTGCTTTATACCAAGGATGCCGATTAAATGAAATCTGCCAACTTGATTTAGCAGATATAGTCAATAATAAGGGAATTCCTTGTATATCAATCAATAATCGTGGTGAAGATAAGTCGGTTAAGAACTTTACATCTGAAAGAATTATACCTATTCATCCGGCGCTTTTAGAGTTAGGTTTCTTGAGATATGTGGAATTTCAAAGAAAAAGCAAACAAAAGAAATTGTTTAGTGAATTAAATCAAACAGACAGAGGCAAATACACTCGAGCAGTTCAAGGTTGGTTTGCCAGATATTTGGATAAATTGGGCATAACCGGTAGTGATAAGGTGTTTCACTCATTTAGACACACCTTTGAAACTAAGGCAGTTGAAGTAAAAATACCTGCTGAATACCAAAATGCAATATGTGGTTGGGCAGATAGAGGAACCGGACAACGAATATATGGAAGAACCAAAGACCTCAAGGTTGTTCTAAATGAAATATCTAAAATAAAATATCCTTTGAGCAGAGAACTCAAAGAAATGAAACAGTTAATTTTAGATAGTTTTATTTGCAAGACTTTTAATTAAAATAATCGGCAATCCCTTATTAACTCTGTCATTTGGCAGAGTTTTTTATGTATTCATTCCAATTTTTAATCAAACCATAGATAAATATACTTAATATATATAAGGAATAGGAATGAATATTGATATAAACAAATTAACCCAAGACATAAACGAACTTAAAAGATACTTTGCAGAAAAAGGAACTATTACCCCAATAAAACCATTGGAAGATGAAGTAAATGAAGAAATGAATACTCCTCAATACAATCAGCAAAAACAAGATGCCAAATTCTTGGTAAAATGCTTCAAATATCTAAAGAAACTTGGTTATATTAAATCACAATATGAGTTTAGCGAGCAGTTTTTGAGGAAGAACAAGTATTATTTTGGAATGATATTATCAGAACAAAGACATCCGTCCCTTGATGCAATTCATCATTTAATAACCGGAATATCCCAGATAAACGATGGACTAAATAAACTAAAACACCTTGATAACCTTTATGAAGAAGGACAAGATTTAATAACAAAACGATTACTAAAGTATCTATAATGGCAAAAAAGGGGCAAATGTCTTAAAATTCGGGGATGTAGTAGAAATGCATTCGGGCAAAAGTCTTATTTTTCTTGTAAATCAGTTCGGGCAAAAATACAGGAAATCTTATATACGTAAATGCAGTTAAAAATCTTTGACGGGATAACTGACGGACCAAATGACGGTTAGTGTTAAAAATGGCTTGAAAAAAGGCATAGAAAAAGCCCTTGAAATAAGGGCTTAATAAAAAACTGGTGCCGCTGATAAGAATCGGACTTACGACCCCGTCATTACCAATGACGTGCTCTACCACTGAGCTACAACGGCAAATTAAGAGAAACATACACAATGCTTTTATTAAAATCAATACATTTTTTGTTTTTTTTAATATTTTTTTGAATCTGCGCATTCTAGGCTGTGGATAGTAATTTTGATTGTTTAAAAATTAAGTAAAAAAAATTATAATGCTTGCAGTGAAAATATTTCTGTAAGGTGCTTTTACAATGAGTATTAATCAAGAAGATAAAGAAATTCCGGTTTTTTTGCAAGATTTCCCGTCTCAAGAAAATGTGTTGGGCAATATGAACGCTGTATTTAAAAGTTCTTTGTTGAAGAAAGTGTTTGTGATTGTTTCGGTTGCTTGGTTTGTTTTTATATTGATGTACATACACTGTTCTTTTGGTTGGGATAGTTTTTCTACATTGTTACCGGAAGAATTTGTAAGGTTTTTGGCTTCGGTTATAATTCCGTTGGCTCTTATACTTTTGTTATCTGCTCTTGTTTATAAAACCTATGTTTCTGCTGCACAAACGGCAGCATTAGAGCATAAGCTTGGAAAAATACTTTATGCAGATAATGAAAACGCTCTTACAAAAATGATAAATTTGGCTTTGCAAAAACAAATTAAGCAGTTGGCAGATACGGCAACTCACATTAGCTTGCAAAATGATTTGTTGAAAAAAGAACTTACTGCCAAAGCTGATGATTTTGAAAAAATCAGCGAGGTTTTGGAAAGATGTTTTTCTCAAAACTTGTTAAAGCTAAATGAAAGCACGCAAAATTTGTTGCTTGAATATAAAAATGCGGCAGAAACTGCAGAAAAGTTTTCTGTTCAGGCTGAAGAATTAAAAAATAGTGCAACTGCTTTAAGCGGAGAGCTGAATCCTTTAATAAATGAAACAATAGCAACGGCTGATCATCTTAAAAATATAGTTGCGGAAAGTAAGGGTTATATAGCAAAGCATTGTTCTGATATGGAAACTTTTGCCAGTGCAAATGAGGCTCATTTACAAAAAATGACACAAACCTTTGGCGAGCAGGGTGTTAAGCTTGAAAAAACATTTTTACAAACGGCAGATAGTTGCGAAGAAATATATAAAAGGCTTGATATCGGTATTTCGCATATCGAAAACAGCTTAAACACTCACAAACATCTTGCTGCAGAGCAGTCTTCGTTGCTAGATAAAAACTCTACATACTTAGATAGTAAGCTCGGCGAATATGGAAAGCTCATCAGTATGGAAGTTGAGGCAATGGTTGAACGTTCATCAACTTTAGATGTAAACATTGATAATCAACTAAAATCTTTACACTTAGCAAGTGAGAAGATATCTCAAATTTTAGATGGGGCAAATAATTCGTTAGATCAAAAGTCATTGGTTGTTGTCCAAAATGTTGAAAATATTATATCTAAACTTGAGAACGAGTTATCAAAACTTAATGATTTTATTGAGAAAACCGAAAATAAAAACGATGAAATTAAAAATACAGCCGAAAAAATTACCGGCAAAATAGGCGATTTGAGTATGAATTTGGGCTTAAAGGTTGATGATTTGAAAATTAGGGCTGTTGATGCTATAGATAAGTTTAATGAGGTTAGCGCCGTGGTGCAAAGAAACACCATGCAGCTTTCCGAAAGTGCAAACATTATTGTAAACAAGGGTAAAGAAGGTTCCGAAGCACTGGAAAAGCAGCATGCAAGCATAGTTATGGCACTTGAAAAATTTGAAAATATCAAAGACAGAATAAATCAAATTGAGAAAAATATTGTATCAGCGTCTACTAATGCAGAAACTTCATTTGAAAGCTATGAAAAACAAATTAAAGATCTTGGAGCAACAATAACAGAACAAATCAATGAGCTTGACAATCATAAAGTTCGCTCTGAAAGACATCTTGCTGAGCTAAAACAGCAATATGATATGTTTAGTATGGCAAACTTTATGAATGAAACTTCAGATTTGGTTACAAAGCTTGAAAACTTGAGTGTTGATATTAATAAGTTTTTCAATGCTGATGAAGAAGATGAGTTATGGAAAAAGTTTTATAACGGCGACCATGCTGTTTTTGCTCGCAACATAGTTAAAAAGCTAAATAGAAAGCAGATTGTTAAAATTCGCGAAGAATATGAGAAAAAGTCCGATTTCAGGATGATGGCTGATAAATATATAAATGACTTTGAATCATTAATTACGGCTGCTCAAAACTCTGAAAGAGCAGAGGTTGTTCTTGCGATGATTTCTGGTGCTGATATCGGTAAAATATATTATGTAATTGCAAGAGCAATTGATAGGTTGAAATAAAAATGCCGGGTTTTCTTGGTTATAAAAGTAATGTTTTCTTGGCGCCAATGGCAGGTATTACAGATGCTCCCATGCGCCAAATTGTGCATCAAAAATGTGGCGATAAAGTAAATATAGTATCTGAGATGGTGGCCATAAATGCATTGTCATTTAAAAATGCAAAAACATTTAAAATAGCAGATGTCAGGGATGAAAATTATCCGGTAACGGTTCAGTTGGTCGGTTCAGATCCGGCACTGTTTGCGGAAGCGGCGCAGCTTGTACAAGAGCTTGGAGCCGCATCAATTGATATCAATATGGGCTGTCCGGTCAGAAAAATCATTACTTCCGGCTCGGGTTCTGCCTTAATGAAAGATATAGATAATGCCGCAAAAATTATAACAGCGGTAAAAAATGCAGTTAAGCTAAATGTTAGTGTAAAGTTTAGAAAAGGCTGGGATGAAAACAGCGCAAATGCGGTTGATTTTGCCAAGATGTGTCAAGATTGCGGTGCTTCTTATATAACCGTTCACGGCAGAACCAGATCTCAGGGATATGCAGGCGTTGCTGATTGGAAAACCATAGCTTCGGTTAAAAAAGCTGTTTCAATTCCGGTAATCGGAAACGGAGATATAACATCTGTAAAATCAGCAAAAGATATGATAGAACAAACAGGCGTTGATGGCATTATGGTAGGCAGGGCAGCTCTTGGAAACCCATGGCTTTTAGGTCAAATTTTTGACTTTTTAGAACATGGAAAAATACCTGAAACAATTGGTACGCAAGAAATTTTAAATACGATAATATCTCATGTTTTGCTCTTAAATGACTATTATGGAGAAAAATTGGCGGTAGCCTTATCTCGAAAATATGTTTGTTGGTACTCAAAAAACTTTTATGATGCAAAAAGATTTAGAGAAAATTATATGAAGATAAACAGCATGGATGTTGCTTTGGCTGAAATAAAGCAATATTTTTCAAATGCGCTTAGGGAGGAATAAATGAAGATTATTGTTGGCGGTGCCGGTAGTGTAGGGCGCAGTATAATCGGTTATTTAAGCAGAGGAAGCAATGATATTGTTGTTGTAGATATAAATCAGGAACGCTTAAATGAAATTTCTCGAGAGTTTGACGTTCAGCCTGTGCTCGGATCAATATCGCATCCGGATGTCCAAGAAAAAATTGGTGCAAAAACAGCAGATATTTTGATAGCGGCAACCGCAAACGATGAGGTAAATTTGGTTGCTTGTCAAGTGGCATACAGTTTGTTTAATGTGCCAAAGCGCATTGCTCGAATAGATTCGGAGCATTTCTTAAATCCGATGTGGAACATGCTATATAATGAAAAAAATCTGCCGATAGATTTATTAATATCGCCTGATAATGAAATTGCAGAAGCAATCTTAAGGGTAATAGATTTGCCCGGAACTAAAGAAGTGTATCCTTTGGTAGATGATAAGGTGTATTTAGTAAGTTTTAAGTGCAATAAAAACTGCCAATTATATAACTTTACCATAGCGGATATTTATGAAAACTTTAAGGAGTTAGATTTTCGCATTTTGCAAATTTTGCGTAACGGGCAAAATTTTTACCCCAAAGCGGATGAAGTGTTAAAATGTGATGATGAGATATATTTAATTGCTAGAAAAACCGATATAGTTTCTTTGTTGCATAACTTTGGTATAGAGCAAAAAATAAATGAAAATATCGTAATTTTCGGCGGAAACAGCATAGCATATGATTTAGCAAAAAACATAGAAGAGAATGACAACGTTGTAAGCTGTAAAATTATTACAAATAATCATCAAAATGCGACACGTTTGGCTGAAAGCCTTGATAAAACGGTTGTGATACAAGGCGAAATGATGAGCGATGTTATATTAAAAGATGCCGGAATAGACAGCGCAGATATAACCGTTGCCGTAACCGAACAAGATAAAGATAATTTGTTGGTTTCGTTGTTGGCAAAGCACAACCATATTTGTTCAACGGTTTCTCTTGTAAACTCAAGAGCTTATGATAGTCTTATAGATAATATCGGCGATAATATCATAATTGACCGTTCAACGGTAACAATTTCAAAAATCTTACAAGATATCCGCAAAACAGGCTTAAGCAACGCATATTCTTTAGGTCGCGGTTTTGGTGAGATTTGGGAAGTTAAATTAAAAGAAGATCAGCCGGTTAACGGAAAAAAGGTTTCCGAATTAAACATACCGGACAAGTGTAAGGTTGTGGCCATTGCCAGAGATGATTTATTGATTTTTTCAAATCAGTCTGAAGTTTTGAAAACCAACGATGTTGTTATCATATTTGTTGCCCCTATGGGAATTAAAAAAATGGAACAAATTTTTGGTTATTAATGCTTGCAAAAAAATATAAATTGTTTTACAATATAAAGTATAAAGATCTTTATACTTGGGAGAATTATCATGAAGAAGATAGCCTCAGCATGTATGTTTGTTGTTGCAATGCTTTATTCAACAACAACTTATTCACGTATATGCTTTTTAGCGGATGTTGAATGTCAAGCCGGAATTGGTATAGATAACATCGAAATAACCGGCGGGATTGAATGTTTAAAAGAAAATAGCTCATATATCGTAGAACACCGCTTGTGTGAAACCAACACGCATGAATTTATGTGTAATGACGTAACCGGCAACTATTATACGGTAACTGGCTGTATAGCAGGCTATACAGATATGAGTTTAGAAGAAAATTCTTCTATATTTGATTGTGAAGTAGGCTTATCTTGCGACAGATGCTGTCCTAATGATAAAGTAAAATGCAAAAAAGAATTTAAGTTATGTTATTCTCCCACATTTCCTCCTACAGATGCAAAAACATGTTTAGAACCGGGTAAAGAAGATTATGAAACAAAATATGACAAGTGTTTTTGTAATGCGGAAGAATATAAGTATAGCAAATCAAACTGCGGACACGAAGGCTTAAAACAAACCGGAAGTTATTGCAAAGGCGATAACACCGGTGGTCAAAATTGGTACACAGAATGTGTATGTGCTGATGGTTTTAGCAAGACAAACTTAATCAACATAGGCTGTCCTGATACATGCCAATATGATTGTAGCAGTATCGGCACAAGCGTTAAGTTACCGGATAGCAGTTACTATTGTTGGAACGGAGCAACTTGTGCTCCTAAACCTGATGTGAAGGACCCGTGTACAAATCCTCACACCAGTAACTTTGACTATTACTGGGTTGGTTATGATGTTGTTGAAACATGCAAAAACTTAACCGTAGATTGTGAATTGTTAGGTTACAACACCGGTAGAGCCTCAGCTAATGTAACATGTAAAGATAAATCTGAACCATACAGATGTGTGTTTGACCATGAGCAAGTATATTGCAAAAGCGGGTTATGTACATATGAAACTAAAGCTTTATGCGAAAGTGCAAATACAAACTATGTTTGCGAGTTAGTTCATGGCGCAACAGACCCTGCCTCATGGAAAGATTGTTATGAAGCAACAAAATGTAAAACAGGTCATAAAAAAGTTGCGAAAAATTGTGTTGAATGTTCATGGAAAACACAATCAGCTTGTGAAAGTGCAAATGCAAACTATGTATGTGCAGAGTTAAGCGGATATCCAAATTGTTGGGAAACAACAGGCTGTAAAGTAAATTACTGTGAAACAGGCAGTGCATGCGATACTGTTTGCGCAAGCAAATATAAGTATTATTCCGGCAACCAACCTGCAAACAGTACATTAACAGGTGATACATGTCAGGGATATACAGGTGTATCAGCCGGAACATGTAACAGCACAAACGAGCTAAGATATACATCTTTTGAATGTAATAGAGGTTATGTTAAAAATGCTGCTGGTACAGCTTGTGATGTAGCTCAATGTCCAACAAACAGCTCAACGTCATATTCTAATGTAAGCAATTGTGGATATCCATCTACAGCCGGTGCAAGTGTAAGTGGAAATGGTTCATATTCTGCAGATAAAGAATGTTACGAATGTAATTGTGCATGTGGATCAGAATATAAATGGGAACAAGGCAAACAAGGAGAAGGTACATTATCTGACCAGTGTTGTAATGGTAAGTACAAAACTTGTACTACTAAATGTGTTGCTGTAACAGTGCCGGATAATGCTCACTCTACAAAAACTTGTAGTGCGTGTGGCAAAGAAGCTGTAAACACAGCTTGGGATTGTGATACAGGATATACCAAAAACGCATCCAAGACCGAGTGCTGTATATATGCAACAGAAAAAGCATGTGAAAACGCATATGCAAACTCTGAATGTACACAAGATGCAAAAGGTTGTTATAATCCTACAAGTTGTAAAACAGATTATGCA